>CP048485.1:645000-967500 GCA_025560025.1 Agrobacterium tumefaciens
CGGGTTTCGTTGAGGAGGACGCTACGCGGGCACAATTGCGGAGACATTACGCGAGATTGCCGGCCGCGACTGAAATGGCGCTTCCGCATGCCGGGACCTGGAAAAGATCGGTAAAAACGGTTTTCCTGATCGCAAAGCGCCCCGCATTTGTTACAACGCGGGGTGTATGCGCCCGAAAGCTTCGACAATCGCGGCGGCAGGACGATTTTGCGGGGAGTGATCCTTCCCGAAAGTCAGGCAGCGTCGAAGCGCAGGGCGCCCGGGAGAGGGAGAGAGACAGTGACGAAACGGGAAACCGCTGAAAGGCGGCTGAGCGAGGTTCTGCCGGGCGTGATCCGCCCCTATACGCAGACGGAACTGAAATCCGTTCTCTCGACGCTCAAGGATATTGCCAAGGCCGAACCGGCGGTGGCGACGCTACTCGCCGCCGAAAGCCCGCTGAAGGATTTCATCGCTGCGGCTTTCACGCTCTCGCCCTATCTGCGCGACATGGCGGCGGCGGATGAGGGGCTGCTGACGCTTGCGATTTCAAAGCCGCTCACGCCGCTGCTTGCGGATCTCGTCCGTGAAGCACGCGATTGCTGGAGGCCGGGCGAAGACGGCGGCGTGCCCGTCGAAAACGAAGTGATGTCGCGGCTGAGGGTCGCCAAGCGGCGGCTCTCCTTCGTCGCGGCGCTTGCCGATCTGGCGCGCATCTTCACCGCCCGCGATACGACGCGCTGGCTGAGCGAGATGGCGGATGCATCGCTTTCCGCCGCCATAGACCACCTGTTGCTGGCAGCCCATGAGAGCGGCAAGCTCAAACTGAAGAACGTGGCCGCGCCGAGCGAGGGTTCCGGCCTGATCGTGCTCGGCATGGGCAAGCTCGGCGCGCGCGAACTGAACTATTCCTCCGATATCGACGCCGTGGTGTTCTTCGAACCCTCAGCCGGCATCATGGACGATCCCTATGATGCGACGGAGAATTTCGGCCGCATGATGCGCCGTCTGGTGCGCATCATGCAGGAGCGCACGGCCGATGGTTACGTTTTCCGCACCGATCTACGGCTGCGGCCCGACCCCGGCTCGACGCCGCTCGCCATTCCCGTGGAAGCGGCGCTGCTTTATTACGAGGGCAGGGGCCAGAACTGGGAACGCGCCGCCTATATCAAGGCGCGGCCGGTGGCGGGCGACATCAAGGCGGGCGAAAACTTCCTGCGCGAGTTGACGCCCTTCATCTTCCGCAAATATCTCGATTATGCGGCGATTGCCGATATTCACTCCATCAAGCGGCAGATCCATGCCCATAAGGGCCATGGCGCGATTGCGGTGAAGGGCCACAATGTCAAGCTCGGGCGCGGCGGCATCCGCGAGATCGAGTTCTTCGCCCAGACGCAGCAGCTGATCGCCGGCGGCCGTATGCCGGCGCTTCGGGTGCGCGCAACGCAGGAGGCGCTTGCGGCGCTCACCGAAGCGAAATGGATCGATGCCGAAACGCGTGACAGCCTGACAGACGCCTATTGGTTCCTGCGCGAGGTGGAGCACCGCATCCAGATGGTGCGCGACGAGCAGACCCATGTGCTGCCGGACACCGACGCCGAATTGAAACGCATCGCCTTCATGCTCGGTTTTGAGGACACCAAAGCCTTTTCGGAAAAGCTGGAAGAGGTGCTGCGGCTGGTGGAGCGCCGTTATTCGGCGCTGTTCGAACAGGAAACGAAGCTCTCCGGTGAGGCCGGCAATCTGGTCTTCACCGGCCAGAAGGACGACCCCGATACGTTAAAGACGCTTTCCACCCTTGGTTTTCAGCGGCCGGAGGATATTTCCCGCGTCATCCGCACCTGGCACAATGGCCGTTACAGGGCGACGCAATCGGTGGAGGCGCGCGAGCGGCTGACGGAGCTGACGCCGGACCTGTTGCGCGCCTTCGGTGAAAGCAAACGCGCGGATGAGGCGCTGCTGCGTTTCGACAATTTCCTCTCCGGTCTGCCGGCCGGCATCCAGCTCTTTTCGCTGCTCGGAAACAACCCGGCGCTGCTCGACCTGCTGGTGACGATCATGTCGTCCGCACCGCGCCTTGCCGAAATCATCGCCGCCCGTCCGCATGTCTTCGACGGCATGCTGGACCCGGCATTGATGAGCGACGTGCCGACGCGCGATTATCTCGCCCACCGCATGGGCAATTTCCTCTCCAATGCCCGCCATTACGAGGATATTCTCGACCGTCTGCGCATCTTCGCCGCCGAACAGCGTTTCCTGATCGGCGTCCGGCTGCTGACCGGCGCGATCCGTGGCGAGGTCGCCGCCCGCGCCTTCACCCATCTTGCCGATCTGGTGATCGAGGCCGCGCTCAATGCCGTTCTGGCGGAAATGGAAGCGGCGCATGGGCCTTATCCCGGCGGGCGCGTGGCTGTCATGGGCATGGGCAAGCTCGGCTCCTTTGAGCTGACGGCCGGTTCGGATGTCGATCTCATCCTGCTTTATGATTATGACGATGCCGCCCATGAATCGACCGGCGCAAAGCCGCTCGATGTTGTGCGTTATTTCACCCGCGTCACGCAAAGGCTGATTGCGGCGCTTTCCGCGCCGACGGCGGAGGGCGTGCTTTACGAGGTGGACATGCGGCTTCGCCCCTCCGGCAACAAGGGCCCGGTGGCGACGCGCATTTCTGCCTTCGAGAAATACCAGCGCGAGGAAGCCTGGACCTGGGAACATATGGCGCTGTCGCGCGCCCGCCTGATCTGCGGCGATGCCTCGCTGATGGAGGATGCGCGGCGCATCATCGCCTCCATCCTTTCCCAGAAACGTGACGTGGCCAAGGTCTCCGCCGATGTGCTGGAGATGCGCAGCCTGATCGAGCAGGAAAAGCCGCCGGAAAACAACTGGGATTTCAAGCTCATCAATGGCGGGCTGATCGACCTCGAATTCATCGCGCAATATCTGGCGCTGGTGGGGCCGGTGAAGGGGCTTGCCGCGCATGAACCGGGGCGCAACACGGCCGAGGCGCTGCAGGCGCTCGCTGCCCCTGTCATGGAGCCGCAGGCCTTTGATGATTGCATGGCGGCGATGGCGCTCTACACCGAAATCTCGCAAATCGTGCGGCTATGCATCGACGGCGCCTTCAACCCGAAGGAAGCGCCGGCGGGCCTCACCGATCTCGTCTGCCGGGCGGGGGATTGCCCTGACATTCCCACACTGGAGGGGGAGGTGAAGCGGCTGGCGAAGGCGGTGCGCAAGGCGTTTGTGGGGACGGTGAAGAATGGTGGGTGAGGCTTCACCCCCCTCTGCCCTGCCGGGCATCTCCCCCTCAAGGGGGGAGATCGATATGCGGCAACGGCGCGATCATCTCAAACGTTGCGAATTTGGCGGGGAGCATCCGTCTAGCTGATCTCCCCCCTTGAGGGGGAGATGCCCGGCAGGGCAGAGGGGGGTATCACGCACTCTACCTGTACATATTGCAGGTCAGTCAGCGCCCCCGACGCTACCTCAATGCACCGTCCCGCAGCACCCCGCCGCATGCGGAATGATGATCGTCACCACCGTGCCACGGCCCTCACACGAGCGGATTTTCATCGTGCCGCCATGCAGCTTCACGAGCGAGCGGGAAATCGCAAGCCCGAGGCCGGAGCCGCCCTGGCTCTTGGCATATTGGCTCTGCACCTGTTCAAAGGGCTGGCCGATCTTGTTGAGCGCCTGGGCGGGAATGCCGATGCCGGTGTCTGCGATGGTAAGGATCATCGCGGCCTGATGCACATGGGTGCGCAGCGCGATGCGACCGCCATCGCCGGTGAATTTCACGGCGTTGGAGAGCAGGTTGAGCATGATCTGCTTCATGGCGCGGCGGTCGCCCTGCATGGTCAGCCCAGCGCAGACCTTCTGCTGCACGGTGATGTTCTTCTGCTCGGCCTGAATGGCGGTCAGCCGCAGGGTTTCCTCGATCAGCGGCGCGAGATCGATCGTCTCGCGGTTGATGCGCATATGGCCCGCCTCGATCTTCGACATGTCGAGAATATCGTTGATGACGTTGAGCAGGTGTTTGCCGCTATCGTGAATATCGCGGGCATATTCGGAATATTTCGGCGAGCCGACCGGTCCGAACATCTCATTCTGCAGGATGTCGGAAAAGCCGAGGATGGCGTTGAGCGGCGTGCGCAGCTCATGGCTCATATTGGCGAGGAATTCGGATTTCGCCCGGTTGGCAGCCTGCGCGCGCTCTTTTTCGGCGAGGTAATTGGCGTTGGCGTCGGAAAGTTCGGTCTTCTGCCGCTCCAGCTTGTGCTGCGAGGCAGAGAGGTCGCCGATGGTGGCCATCAGCCGGCGTTCGGAATCGCGCAGGCGCTCCTGATGACGCTTCAGAAGGGTGATATCGGTGCCGACCGCGACGAGGCCGCCATCGCGGGTGCGGCGCTCGTTGATCTGCAGCCAGCGGTCATCGGCAAGCTGCACTTCGGTGGTGCGCGACAGGCCTGATTGATCGGGGTCAGCAACCCGCCGCTCCACCACCGGGCGGGCGGCGGCCGCATGCACGGTGCTTTTTTCAGTACCCGCCACCAGCACGCTGTCCGGCAGGCCATAGGCCTTCTGGTAATGGGTGTTGCACATCACCAGACGGTCGTTCTTGTCCCACAGCACGAAGGCTTCCGAGGTGGATTCGATGGCGTCGGCAAGGCGCTGGTCGGCCTCGGCGTAGCGTTGCGCAAGGCGATGCTGCTCGGTCACATCCATGGCGATGCCGATGACGCGCGGGCCGTTATTGGTGCGGATGACCTGGGCGCGGGCGCGCAGCCAGACATAATGGCCCTTGGCATGGCGCATGCGGAAGATTTGGTCGATCTGGCGCAGGTTGCCGCAGCCGACGGCGCGGGCAAGCTCATAGAGATTGCCGTCTTCGGAATGCATCATCCGGGCCGCGTCGGAGAAGGAAAGCGGTGCGGCCTTCGGCGGCAGCCCGAGAATTTCATAAAGCGAACCGGACCAGAACATGCGCCGGCTGGAAAGATCGAAATCCCACAATCCGCAGCGGCCGCGAGACAGCGCGGTCTCGACCCGCAGGTTGGATTCGGCGAAGATGTCGTCGGCGTCGCGGGCACGCTTCACCTGCATGTAATAGGCATAGAGCACGACGAGCAGGATCGAGGAGATGCCAGCGAACAGCGTCACGTTCATGGCAATTTCGCTGCGCCAGAAAGAACGGATCGGCTGCAGCGAGCGGGCCGCGATCACCATCGCGCCATCGTCACCGAAGGGGATCATCGTCGCATAATGCTGCTGGCCGTCAATATTGGTCTCGATGGTGCCGGGCGAGCCGGGGAAGCGCTGCACGATGGCGATTTCCGGAAGCAAAGCCGGCAGCGACGTGCCGATATAAAGCATCGCTTCCTTGCCGGCGCCTGCGAAAATGCGGCCATTGCTGCCGGAGAGAAGCACCATGGTGCCGTCGGCAAGGCTGCCGGACGGCAGCGCCGCAACGAGGGCGGCTTCTGCCTGGGTGCGCTCCTGCGAGGCGAAGACCGAACCGTTATTGAGAAGAGCCGCCTTGGCAGTCAGCGCCGTCAACGCCGTGGAGTGGCGGGCGGCCTCTTCCATGCGGCCGTATTCGGCAGCGATGCCCAGCATGCGTGACGCAGCGACGACGACGAGGAAGGCGAGGATGAGAATGGGGATCAGGCGCTTCAGCAGGGTCTCGACCTGCAAGACCGGGCGGTCGGAGCCATTCATCAAACCCATCAGGTCGCTGGAGAGTCTTTCGCTCCAGGCCGCAAGATCAGAAAATTTGGCATACGGCCGCTCATCGCCCGCAGTCGCCCGCCGCACGTTCGTCATTGTCCCGCCTTCAAGATGTCCCCAGTGATTCGAAGCGCCGCCGCTCGAATATGACTAGTGAATCAAATGCGATTCGCCGTGTCCAGAGGCAAAAGTTAAAAGAATTTTAACCCCTTGAACCGACTCCGTATTTTTTCGGGACGGTTTGTTTCCGCTCTGTCGAAGGCGGGAATTATGAACGAAATCAGTGAGCCGGCAATCTGATCCGGTCTTTGCGGAACGTCGCTGGAACAGGCGTCAGGCTCCGTCGAAGGCGTCGAGAGCCGGGCCAAGCGCGCTGATCACGCCATTGCCCGCAGCGGGAAGACCGGTCAGCACTGCACTGATGATATCGTCGCGGCTTGCGCCCCGCACCTTGGCTTCCATCACGTGAAAGGCAAGACCGCTTTCCAGACGCAGGGCGGCAAGAATGCCGATATAGATCAGGCTCTGCGTTTTCACATCGAGCGTGGACGCCGCGCCTAGACCCTGCACGGCCTGAAACCATGCCGCCTTGTGGGCCGGAGCATCGGTCATGAAGCGCTGAAACGAAGCGCTGGTCTTGGACATGTCCTTCATTTGAAATTCCTTTCCGGTCTTCAGCCGTTCCCGGCCCCTCGCGAACCATCCTGTCGCGCAACGCAATACGCCGCCTTGATGGCGATCAAGACGGCGTATCGGCATTGTCCGGAGTTTTGGCGTGGGGCGGTCAGCCCTTCAGGATGCGCCCGACGATGTCGCTTACATCCGTCGACAGCCCCTTGGCGTCGGCGATCGTCGAAAGCGCCGCCTTGGCGTGTTCGGCACGGCTTGTCTCCAGCGACCGCCAGGAGCGCATGGATGTGAGAATGCGGGCGGCAAGCTGCGGATTGCGCTTGTCGATGGCGATGATCTGTTCCGCCAGGAACCGGTAGGCCGCGCCATCGGCACGGTGGAAGCCGGTGGGATTGGCGAAGGCAAGCGTGCCGACGAGCGAGCGTACCCGGTTCGGGTTGGTGGCGATGAAATGTTTCGATTTCATCAGCGCCTTGATCCGGTCGAGCGCACCGTCGCCGGGAATGGCGGCCTGCAGCGAGAACCACTTGTCGAGAACGAGCGCATTGTCGGCAAAGCGTGTTTCGAAGGCGGCAAGCGCTTCCTTTGTTTCCGCGCTTTCCGGGAAACGCTGGGTCAGGACGCTAAGCGCATGGGCGAGATCGGTCATGTTGGTGGCGTCGGCAAAGGCCTTCGCCGCACGGGCCGGCGTCTCCTCGGCAAAGGCGAGATAGGTAAGCGCGCCGTTGCGCAGCGAGCGGCGTCCAGCGCTTTCCGCGTCCGGGCTGTAGGCCTCGCCGTCAGCCGTGCTGTCGGCAAGCCGCCGCAGCGTTTCGAGCCCGGCCGTCGCAATGGCCTTGATGGTGGCGTTACGCGCCTTGTGGATGGCGTCCGGATCGTTGTCGCCGCCCATTTCGCGGGCAATATCCGTTTCGCTCGGCAAGGCCAGTGCCTGCGCCCGGAAGGCGGGCTCAAGGGCGTCGTTGCCGATGATTTCGATGAGCGTTGCGGTCAGTTCCGCATCCGTTTGAACGTCCTTGCCGTCCTGGACGGCCCTGGTGGCGGCAATCAGCGCCGGTAGGGCAAGATCGGTCAGCGCCTGGAAGCGGGCGAACATATCCGTCTCATGCCGGGCGATCTGCACCAGATCGGCCGCATTCTGCTCGAAATCCAGATTGATCGGCGCCGAGAAGCTGCGGTTGATCGACAGCACCGGCCGCGAGGAAATGCCGGAGAAGGAGAATGTCTGGTTGCGTTCGGTCAGGTGCAGCACGCCATCGCGATAGTCGCCGCCCTCGACGGCCTGCGGCGCGGCGATCTGGCCGTTATCGAGGATCAGCGCCAGCGACAGCGGAATGTGACGTGGCTGTTTCACCGGCTGGCCGGGCGTCGGCGCGGTCGTCTGTTCCAGAGTGAGTTTGAATGTGGACTTGCCCGCATCATAAGCCGAGGAGACGGAAACCAGCGGCGTGCCCGCTTCGGTGTACCACAGAGAAAACTGCGAAAGGTCACGGCCGCTGGCATCCGCGAAGCTCCTGACGAAATCCTCGACGGTGGCGGCTTCGCCGTCATGGCGCTCGAAATAGAGGTCCATGCCCTTCTTGAAGTCGTCCGCGCCGAGGATCGTGGCGATCATGCGGGTGACTTCGGCGCCCTTTTCATAAACGGTCGTCGTGTAGAAATTGTTGATTTCACGATAGGTATCGGGGCGCGGCGGATGCGCCAGCGGGCCGGAATCCTCGGGAAACTGCTCCGATTTCAGGTGACGCACATCGGCGATGCGCTTGACCGGGCGTGAGCGCATGTCAGCGGAAAATTCCTGATCGCGATAGACCGTCAGGCCTTCCTTCAGGCAAAGCTGGAACCAGTCGCGGCAGGTGATGCGGTTGCCGGTCCAATTGTGGAAATATTCATGCGCGATGATGCGCTCGATATTGGCGTAGTCAGCGTCGGAGGCGGTTTCCGGGTCGGCCAGCACGAACTTGTCGTTGAAGACGTTGAGACCCTTGTTCTCCATCGCGCCCATGTTGAAATCAGACACGGCGACGATCATGAAAATATCGAGGTCGTATTCGCGGCCGAAGCGCTCTTCGTCCCATTTCATCGAACGCTTCAGCGCATCCATGGCATAGGCCGCACGCGGCTCCTTGCCATGTTCGACGTAAATCTTCAGCGCCACCTCGCGGCCGGACATGGTGGTGAATGTGTCTTCGACCACGCCGAGATCACCCGCGACAAGCGCGAAGAGGTAGCTGGGTTTCGGATGCGGATCGAACCAGGCCGCAAAGTGACGGCCTTCATCGTAGTTGCCGCCGCCGAGGAAATTGCCGTTCGACAACAGCAGGGGATTGCCTTCCTTCGCCGCGATGATCGTCACCGTATAGGGTGCCAGAACATCCGGGCGGTCGGGGAAATAGGTGATACGGCGGAAACCTTCCGCCTCGCATTGGGTGCAATAGACGCCATTGGTGCGGTAAAGCCCCATCAGCTGCGTATTGACCTGCGGATTGATGTAATTGGTGACGCAGATTTCGAAGGGCGCCTCAATCGGCAGATTGCGGATGCTCAGGCTTTCCGGCGTGGCGTCATATTGGCCGGCGGGAAGCTCCACCTGATCGAGCAGCAGCCCCGAAAGCTTCAGCTCGTCGCCATCGAGAACGAGGGGAGCTGTCTCGTCAGCGCCTTCGCGCCGGTGAAAGATCAGACGGGCTTCGACCTTGGTATTCTTGGGGTCGAGTTCGAAGGTGAGATCCACCCGCTCCAGAACGAAATCGGTGGGGCGGTAATCTGCCAGGTGAACGATCTGGCCCGTGTCTGTTCGCATGACTGTTCCTGAATAACTTTGTCGTTGTCCTCCGGGCATCATGTCGTCATAAGGCCCGGATGTAAAATAGGTGCAGTATTCGTCACGTTCATGTGCGCGTCGGAGGACATTCTGTCCCGCCATGGAAGGCTTTTCCGGCCCCGCAGACGATCCTCCCGCTGCCGGACCTGCGGACCATCGCAGCAAATGTTGAACGATTGCTGAAATTGTATTTTATTTTCTTCAAATTTTAGCGTGCCTCGCCTGTATTGGACAAAAGCAATGTCCTGTTACGGTCGGATCAACCGAATTCATGGGCGAATAACATTTTTTGATGTAAAGGGCGGGAGGAATGCTCTAGCCTTGCATAAATCCAATTCCCCTGCGTTGTCCTTCCCCGCATGAAAATTTCCCGATGGCGTGTTTGCGCAGCCGATATGAGTAACTGCCAATGAACGCCGAGCCGACAAATCCCTTTCGCGGGATAAGCATGAAGCTGATTTCGGTCGGCTTTTTTCTTGTCATGCAGACGTGTATCAAGGCCGCCGGTCCCGATGTGCCGGCCGGCCAGATCACCTTCTTCCGCTCCGCTTTCGCTATTATCCCCATCGTCGTTTATCTGGCCTGGCTGCATGCGCTGACAAGCGCGCTGCATACCAACAACCTGCTTGGCCATTTCAAGCGCGGTTTTCTCGGCATCCTGTCCATGGCCTGCGGTTTTTATGGGCTGACCATGCTGCCGCTGCCGGAATTCATCGCCATCGGTTACGCGTCGCCGCTGCTGGCCGTGGTCTTTGCGGCCTTCATTCTGCGTGAGAAAGTGCGTATCTATCGCTGGAGCGCGGTTTTCGTCGGCATGATGGGCGTGCTGGTGATTTTATGGCCGAAGATGACGCTTCTGAGAGAGGGCGGCTTTGCCTCCGGCGAAGGGCTGGGCGCGATTGCCGTGCTTTGCGGCGCAGCACTCGGTGGCCTCGCTATGATTCAGGTGCGGCAATTGGTGGACACGGAAAAGACGCCGACCATCGTGCTTTATTTCTCACTCACCGCCACATTGCTGTCGCTGGTGAGCGTGCCCTTCGGCTGGAGCGACCTGGACGCCAGGCAGTCCATCCTGCTGATTACCAGCGGCATTTGCGGCGGCGTTGCACAAATCTTCCTGACGGAGAGCTATCGCCACGCGGAAGTCTCCACCATCGCACCTTTCGAATACAGCTCCATCGTCTTCGGCATTGTCGTCTCCTATATCCTGTTCGGAGACGTGCCCACCATCACCATGCTGATCGGCACGGCAATTGTTATCATGGCGGGCATCTTCATCATCTTCCGCGAGCATCAGCTGGGGCTGGCGAGACGGGCGGCGCGCAAGGCCTCGACACCGCAGGGGTGAGGGAGCCCAAATCTACGCGTCTTGCATGTTCGCAGGATAAGCGCGCGGCATTCTCATCCGCTGAATTTCACGAAAAATGCTTCTTCTCCGTCATCCCGGCCTTGAGCCGGGATCCAGCCGAGGCGCGTCTGCGCGGCGAGAAGAGTCGTTTCAGCCCAAGGACTTGGGCTGGCTGGATTCCGGCTCAAGGCTGGAATGATGGAGCCCGAAGACGCATGGCGGAGGACGAGACGAGAGTGCAGTTTTCGCCTCAACTGGCATTGGCGGAAGAAGAAACGGCCGGGCGACACTGCAACCCTGTGAGTCGGCTCAAGACCCTGTCGCAGCCTCGCGAAAAACACGCAAAAGCAAAAGGCGCCTTCCCGAAGAAAGACGCCAGCGCGCAATCATCTATATGGACAGGATTTTACGCCTGCCTGAATGCTCTCAGCGCTCGCGGAAATCCGCGAAGACAGCTGCGGGACGTGTGACGCGAACCTGCTGCATGGCAGCACGCGCGGTCAGCTGTTCGTTAGCGGCAGCGCCGAAACGATGGTAACCCTGACTGGAACGAGGGCCGAGGCCTGCCAGACGGAGTGTTTCAAAGCCGGAATGCACCGGACGGAAGCGAGTGGTCATTGCCTTGGTTCCTTAAACCGAATTCCTCCCAAGACATGGCGCCTATATCGCAGCGCAGCATGGATTCGGCAAGGCGGCCAAATGCGCCGCTGTTATGCGCATTGTGCATGGCTTTTTTCATAATTCGTTTACACTGAGCAAGAATAAGGCAATCAGCCTTCGGAGATTTTTGCCTGAAACGCTAATAAATCCTGCCATGCCAATGACTTGGAGGCAGGCGCGTTCAAAAGTTCCTGCGGATGCAGGCTGGCCAGAGCTGGCAAAACCATATGTCCGGCTGCGACATCACGCCACTGTCCGCGTAGCGTATGGATCGTTCCGGTGCCGCCAAAAAAGAAACGTGCGGTCAAGTTGCCCAGAAGCAACAGGTATTTCGGCTCCGCAAGAGCGATCTGACGCTCGATGAAGGGGCGGCAAATATCCATTTCGGCCTGAGTCGGCGGGCGGTTGCCCGGCGGTCGCCAGGGCAGGACATTGCCGAGCAGGATCGCGCTGCGCTCAAGGCCGATGGCCGCCAGCATCCTGTCGAGCAGCAGCCCCGTCTTGCCGGCAAAGGGCAGGCCCTCGCGGTCGTCATCCGCATCCGGCATGGGACCGATGACCATGATGGCGGAGGCAGGATTGCCCTCGGTGAATACGGTGTTGCGGGCGCTGTTCTTGAGGTTGCAGCCGCTGAACCCCTCAAGCGCGGTTTTCAGTTCGGAAAGAGACCGCGCACTTTCCGCCGCAAAACGGGCGGCTGCCACGGCCTGTTCGTCCGGCACGGCGACATTTTGCTGAACGGCCGGTTGCTGAAGTGCGCCGGCCTGCACAGCACCTCTTGCCGGAGCGTTGCGCCCCGGCGCCTGCCGCTGCGACGTCTCGGCATGGCGTTCTGCCCCACCGGTCTCCATCCGGCGGGCGGGTGCCTCTTGCCCGGCTGCCGGGCGGGCAGCGCGGGCGGCGGCAAATTCGGCGAAACGGTCGAGCGGACTGTCCTCCAGCAACCAGTCCACGCCCGCATCCGCATGGAAATGCAGGAGGGCGGCAAGTTCGGCCGGGGAGAGGTCGTGAGCGGCGATCATGGCTGGAAATTATCCCATGTTCGCCGCCCGGGGAACCCGTAAATCACGCTGTCCAGCGCTGAATGTCACCGCTTTCGCCGATCATTGCGAGACCATGGGCAATCGAGAGCAATTCGCCGCCGGTTTCGATCCGGTCCGCATCGAAACGGCGGGTGAAAAGCTCCCGCACCGCCGGTACGAAGGAGGTGCCGCCGGTCAGGAACACCTTGTCGATTGCATCCGGTGCGACCTGCGTCTTTTCCAGAACCTCGTCCAGTGCGCCCTCGATCTTGGCAAGGTCCTCGGCGATCCAGTTGTTGAAATCGCTACGCTTGACCGTCTTGCGACCGGCCCTACCGAGCGGCGCGAAATTGAACTCCGCTTCCTCGGACGAGGACAGCGCCATCTTGGTAGCGGAAATCGACTGATAGAGCGGATAACCCTCATCATGCTCCACAAGATCGATGAAGAGTTCGAGTTTTTCCGGTTCCAGCGCCGAGCGCACCAGCGATTTCAGGTCGGTGAATTCCTTCGAGGTCTTGAAGATCGACAGCTGGTTCCAGCGGCCGAAATTGACGTAATAACCGGAGGGCACATCCAGCACCTTGTCGAAGCTTTTGAACTTGCTGCCCTTGCCGATTTCCGGCGAGACGAGATTGTCGATCATACGGAAATCAAAATGGTCGCCCGCAACACCCACGCCCGAATGACCGATGGGAGTGGCGGAAAGCTTGCCGGCATGGGTCTCGAAACGGATCAGTGAATAGTCTGTCGTGCCGCCGCCGAAATCAGCCACCAGCACGTTGGCATCCTTTTTCAGGCTCTGGGCGAAATAATAGGCGGCCGCCACCGGCTCGTAGACATAGTGGATTTCCGGAAAACCAGCCCGGCCCAGCGCCTCGTTGTAACGGGCAAGCGCCAGCGCCTCGTCCGGATTGCTGCCCGCGAAACGCACTGGCCGGCCGGCGATGACGGTGGAGACGTCGCCCGGCCATTCCGCACCCGCATAGGTCTTCAGCTTGCGCAGGAATACATCCATCAGATCTTCGAAGCTCTGGCGCTTTGCGAAGATGAGCGTGCCCTGGAAGAGCGGCGAGGCCGCGAAGGTCTTGATGGATTGCAGAAAACGGCAATCGCCCGCATTGTCGATGAATTGCCGGATGGCGGCATGGCCAGCTTCCACATGCAGGGCGGCAGCGCCCAGGCCAGAATCCTTCATGAAGGAGAGTGCCGTGCGCATGCTGTCATCCGTGCCCGCGCTGCTGGTGAAACGCATGGAGCGGCTGTCGCCGCCGCCATTGGAAAGAGCCATGACCGTGTTGGTCGTGCCGAAATCGAGGCCGAGAGCCCGCTTTTGCGTCATCGCCATATTCCTTGTCGCCGATAGATATAACCGCCCGGCCTTGGAAGCGGCCCGGCGTGAAAATAAGGGATGCCCTTGGCGTCCCGATGTCAGAGGAGGGCGGTTGATTGCATAAGCCCGGCGGAATGGCAAGCGCCGCGCTCGCGTTTATTGTGACATTTGCATGAAGTAATCACCGTCGACGGAACGGAGTCTTGTCGGTTGCATTAAATATTTTTTTGCATAAGCCGAGTATAAGGCTGAAATATAGCGTTTAAGAGCAGTTTATTTTTATATTTGTTGCGTTTGTAGACGGAGCCTCAATGTCCCGCAAGTCGGCCCGTTCCTTGCCTGAAGAAGTGCCGTCGGAGCAGCCCGCCCTCGTGCGCGGCGACGCGGAAGACCTTAATCGTCACCTCATGGAGCTGATGGAAGCGTCGCAGCAGGGTTATGCCCTTTTTGACGGCGGCGACACGCTGCGTTTTGCCAACTCCGCGTTCCGCCTGGCCCTTGGCATGGGGCCGGAAGATTTCCCGACATGGGTGGAGCTGATGCGCAGCGGCTACCACAACGCCAGTGGCACGGCCATAGAGACCACCGATTTCGAACTGTGGCTGCGTTCCGCCAGAACGAGGCGCGGCAAATTACCCTTCCGCACCATCGAGACCAGCCTGACTGACGGGCGCTGGATATTGACCACGGAAACGACGCTGCCGGGCGGCTGGATGCTGTGCGTGGTCACCGATGTCTCCGAACTCGGCATCGAATTGCGCGATCTGCGGCAGGAGCGTGACAGGGCGCTGAAATCGGCGCTGAGCGATGAACTCACTGGCCTCGGCAACCGCCGTTACGCCATGGATAGCCTCAACCACATGCTCGGTCCCAACAAGGCCCAGGCCCTTGCCGTCATCATCATGGATATAGATCACTTCAAGGCGGTGAATGACCGTTTCGGCCATGCGAGCGGCGATATGGTGCTGAAGGATTTCGCCGGTCGCCTCTGCGCCGCCCGCGGCCGCGACGATCTGATCGGGCGGATCGGCGGCGAGGAGTTTCTGCTCGTTCTCGGCGGCTCGCGCATGCTGAGTGCGCAAAACATCATGCAGACATTGCTGGCATCGTTGCGCGAGGCATCACCGCTGAGTGATGTGCCGGATTTCCGCTATAGCTGCTCGGCCGGCATTGCCTTTGCCAATCCCGGAGAGAGCGCCAGCGATGTGTTGCGCCGTGCCGACACGGCGCTTTATGAGGCCAAGAATACGGGCCGAAACCGCGTCGTGGTCTACGGAGCGGCCTCTTGAGCGGCCCGGTTCCTTTCGGCGTCAGTTCGACTTCGCCGCGCCGCCATCTACCCTGAGCATCGTGCCGGTGATGTAGCTTGCCGGTACCGAGCAGAGGAAAGCGCCGGCGGCGGCGAATTCCTCCACCGTGCCGAGCCGGCCGGCCGGAATGCTCTTGACGGAGGCCTCGCGAATTTCCTCGACGCTTTTGCCCAGGCGCTTGGCGTTGGCGCCATCCAGCTCGTCGATGCGGTCGGTGTGGATGCGGCCGGGCAGGAGCAGGTTGGAGGTGATGCCGAAACCGGCGACTTCCGAGGACAGCGTCTTGCTCCAGCCCACCAGCGCCCCGCGCAGCGTATTGGAGAGCGCCAGATTGGGGATGGGTTCGAACACGCCGGAGGAGGCGACGGTCAGGATGCGGCCAAAGCCCTGTTCCTTCATCTGCGGCAAAAGCGCGTTGGTGAGCGTGATGACGCGCAGCACCATCGACTGGAAGAACGTCTCCAGCTTGTCCGTCGTGATCTCCTGTGCAAGGCCCGGTGTCGGGCCGCCGGTGTTGTTGACGAGAATGTCGATGCCGCCGAGCTTGTCCTTGACCGCCTGAACCATGCTCTCGATGAAATTGTCATCGGCAAGATCGCCCCAGACCCAGTCGGCCTTGCCCTTGCCGAGCGCATTGATCGCCTTGCAGTTCGCATCCAGCTTCTCACCGCTTCTGCCTACGAGAAGAACATTGGCGCCTTCTTTCGCCAGCGCCGTGGCAATGCCCAGCCCAAGGCCGCGTGAGGAGGCGAGAACGAGGGCGCGTTTGCCGGAAATGCCGAGATCCATGGGTTGTGTCCTGTCTTGTTTGCAGCGGATCGTGATTTCGAACGGGATTTCAGGCTAAAATCGCTTGGATTTTTCGCTATCCCGCCCGGTCTGCCCTGTTTATAGGAAGGCAACGCCCGCTTTTGAAGGTCAAATACGCGCCATGACAGAACAATCTCTGCTAAAATTCTCCATCGCCGTCACGGTTCTTCTGGCCGCCTTCGGCATCGGCGCGGGCTTGTTCTCCGGCTCCTTCGCGGTGGTGTTCGACGGGGTTTATGCCCTGACCGATGCTTTCATGACGGTGCTGGCGCTGCTCGTGGCGCGGCTGATCGCCGTCTCTGCGGCTCCACGGCCGGGTGGCAGGCTGGCGGAGCGTTTCACCATGGGTTTCTGGCATCTGGAACCGATGGTGCTTGGCCTTAACGGCACGCTCTTGATGGGGGCTGCGATCTACGCCCTGATCAATGCCATCGACAGCCTGATGGATGGCGGCAGATCGATCGAGTTCGATTATGCCATCATCGTTACCTTTGTCAGCTTTGCGGTCTCGCTTGCCATGGCATGGTTCGTCAAACGCCAGAACCGCCGGCTGAAATCGGCTTTCGTGGCGCTGGACGCCAAAAGCTGGCTGATGAGCGCGCTCCTGAGCGTCGCGCTCTTCCTGGCCTTCGCCATCGGTTACGGGCTGACCGGGACAGGTCAGGCCTGGATCGCCCCCTATATCGACCCCGCCGTGCTGGCCCTGGTCTGCCTTGTCATCATCCCCATGCCGCTCGGCAATGTGAAACAGGCGCTCGCCGACATCCTTCTGGTGACGCCGCTGGAATTCAAGCAGCATGTGGACCGGGTGGCGGCGGAAACCGTCGAAAAATTCGGTTTCGCCTCGCATTATTCCTATGTTGCCCGTGTCGGCCGCGGCCGGCAGATTGAACTCTTCTTCATCGTGCCGAAGAACTGGCCGGCCCGTCGTCTGGAAGAATGGGACGCGATCCGTGACGAGATCGGCGACGCGCTCGGCGGCGAAAGCTCCGATCGGTGGCTGACGATTGTGTTTACGACGGATGAGGAATGGGCGGTTTGAAACCTGAAGCGGTGAAAATTTCGGCTGTGGCGCTATTGGCCCCTGGCCGCTTTCATTCTCGCTAGTCCTGTCTCAGCGCTTCGACTGGGGCGGATAATGAAAAGACCAGACCATCGGGCTCAAAAGCAAGCACGGCCTTGCCGCTGACATAGCTGGCAAGAGCCCTCTCTATCATGCGTGAGCCGAAACCTTTTCTCGTTGGTGCGATGACCGCCGGGCCTCCTCGTTCCTGCCAAACGAGATGAAGCCACTCTTTTTCTTCGACCACGCCGATGTCCCAGCGAATGGAGATATCTCCGGTCGCATTGGCGAGAGCGCCATATTTGACGGCATTGGTCGCCAGCTCATGAAAAGCGAGTGCGATGGCCAAGCCACTTTTGGGAGCAAGGACGACCTCCGGTCCGCTAATTTCCATTCGCCCGGCCGACTGCTCCTTCGCAGCCGTCTCAGCGACGGTTTTCAGGGTGGTCATGTCGTGATTGGGGCGCAGCAACAGGTCATGCGCACGGCCAAGTGCGGCCAGCCGGGCGAGAAAGGCGGGCTTTGCCACGGCCATCTCGTCGTCGTCTTTCAGGGTTTGGCTCGCAACCGATTGCACGAGAGCCAGAATGTTCTTGATTCTATGCGATAATTCGTTTCGCAGCAGAACCTGCTGCTCCTCGAATTCCTTCACATCGGTGATATCCCGGGAGATGGAGAGGATACTGTCGACCGAGCCATTATCATCGAAAATAGGGGAGACCTTGACGTCCCAGAAGCGGCGGTTTCCCTTCGCAGTATCCGCAAATCCGAGAAATCGCGAACTTCTGCCTTCTCGTGCCTCTTTAATGGCCGCGACCGCAGCGATATTGCCCTTTCCCTCCCAGAAATCCGGCCATCGGCAACCTTTTACGGCTTCGAAATCCTGTATCTCCATGACACGCTGCCCGCCCTCATTCATGAACTGAAGGGAGCCGTCCACGCCGATAATTTTTATGCAGTCGTCCGAGGCAGCCAATGCGGCATGGATAAATCGCTGGCTTTGATCGTTTGATGTTTGCGGCATTGAAAATCCACCTGAACCGAGAGCACCACATAAGCTCTGCTGAACAATTACTGGTGGCTTTGAAACAAACATAGTGGATGCGCTTTTAAATGCCAAGATGACCACATCTGGTGAAACAACAAGGAGTGGCCTTATCTTGCCAGTGAACTCTGGCCCGGATCGCCATGGCGGGCAGGATGATTGGGGGAGACTTTGCCCTTCGCCAGCTGAACTGTGCGTAATCCTGGAATGCTCGCTCTCTGCCAGCAACCACTGACAAGCTTGACGCACACATCAGCTGCACCTATTCTCTATCTTACGTGAACGTAAAAGTAATAAATTACTCATCAGGTTGTCTGACAATTAAGTGGCGTGCGACATGTTTTGCCGCTATAGAAGCTCGACAAAGGCGTCCTGCTTTGCGAAGACAGGCGCTGGTGAATGAGGTGTCGCGGATGGCTTTTGACCGGCGCAACCAATGCGGCGAAGATGCCAAAAAGCGGATATAACAACAGCCGGATGGGACCGGCGATGCGGAGAGGACAAGATGACGGAAGCGATGGAACTGCCCGAACGCGAAGCGATGGAATTCGACGTTGTGATTGTCGGCGCGGGTCCTGCGGGTCTTGCCGCCGCGATCCGCCTGAAGCAGGTGGAGCCGGAGCTTTCGGTTGTCGTTCTCGAAAAGGGCGCGGAAGTCGGCGCGCATATTCTCTCCGGCGCCGTGGTTGATCCCATCGGCATAGACAGGCTGCTGCCCGGCTGGCGGGAAGAGGAGGGGCATCCCTTCAAGACCGAGGTCAAGGACGACCAGTTCATGTTCCTGGGCCCGGCCGGCTCCATCCGCCTGCCGAATTTCATGATGCCGCCGTTGATGAACAATCACGGCAATTACATCGTTTCGCTTGGCCTCGTCTGTCGCTGGCTGGCGGAAAAGGCGGAAGCGCTCGGCGTCGAGATCTATCCGGGCTTTGCCGCCACCGAAGTGCTTTATAATGACGAGGGCGCGGTGATCGGTGTCGCCACCGGCGACATGGGCATCGAGAAGAACGGCGAACCGGGTCCGGCCTTCACCCGCGGCATGGAGCTGCACGGCAAATATGTGCTGATCGGCGAGGGTGTGCGTGGCTCGCTCGCCAAGCAGCTGATTTCCAAATTCGAGCTTTCCAGAGATCGCGAGCCGCAGAAATTCGGCATCGGCATCAAGGAGCTGTGGCAGGTCAAGCCGGAACACCACAAACAGGGCCTCGTGCAGCATTCCTTCGGCTGGCCGCTCGGTTTCAAGACCGGCGGCGGTTCCTTCCTCTACCATCTCGAGGATAATCTGGTCGCCGTCGGCTTCGTCGTCCATCTCAATTACAAGAACCCCTATCTTTATCCTTTCGAGGAATTCCAGCGCTTCAAGACGCATCCGGCCATCCGCGATACTTTCGAGGGCGGCAAGCGCATTTCCTACGGCGCACGCGCCATCACCGAGGGCGGTTACCAGTCGGTGCCGAAGCTGACATTCCCCGGCGGCGCGCTGATCGGCTGTTCCGCCGGTTTCGTCAACGTGCCGCGCATCAAGGGCAGCCATAATGCGGTCTTGTCGGGCATGCTGGCGGCGGAAAAGATCGCCGCGGCGATTGCCGCCGGCCGTGCCCATGACGAGGTGGCGGAAATCGAGGCCGAATGGCGTGACGGCGATATCGGCAAGGACCTGAAGCGGGTGCGCAACGTCAAGCCGCTGTGGTCTAAATTCGGCACGCTCATCGGTGTCGGCCTTGGCGGTCTCGACATGTGGACGAACCAGCTGTTCGGCTTCTCCTTCTTCGGCACGCTGAAGCATGGCAAGACGGATGCCGAAAGCCTCGAACCGGCCTCGAAACACAAGCCGATCGCCTATCCGAAACCCGATGGCGTTCTGACCTTCGACCGCCTGTCCTCGGTGTTCCTGTCCTCCACCAACCATGAGGAGGATCAGCCGGTGCATCTTCAGGTGAAGGACATGGCGTTGCAGAAGCGCTCCGAACACGACGTCTATGCCGGGCCCTCGACACGTTATTGTCCAGCCGGCGTCTACGAATGGGTGGAGAAGGATGGCGAGGAAACCTACGTCATCAACGCCCAGAACTGCGTGCACTGCAAGACCTGCGACATCAAGGATCCCAACCAGAACATCAACTGGGTGCCGCCGCAGGGCGGCGAGGGGCCGGTTTACGCCAATATGTGATGGCGATTACGGCTGAAGCCTTCTCCTCCGTCATGTTCGGGCCTGTCCCGAGCATCTGTAACGGATTGGTTTTTCGATACGTGAGTGGATCCTCGGGACAGGCCCGAGGATGACGTCGAGCGTGGGAAGACCGCTCGCAATCACTCTCGACCGTTATTTGCGGAACGAGCAAGTCTTTGATTGCAGGGACTTATTTCCCAGGGCGCAGACGCGCCCTGACTGGACGCCGGGTCAAGCCCGGCTTGACGAGATGTGGTATCCACAGCCCTGTTGCCCCCTGTCTATTTGTGGATTGCTCTTCGATTTCTTACATATAGGATGTTGGGGTGTTGCATGGTCGTGTGGCCCATGGATTGTGGTTCGGCGATGCGGTAACGCCTTCAATATGCATATGGTCCTAGGTCCGTCGCCCGGCGACAGGGAGTTACGAGAATGTCCGGCTTTCAAAGGCTGAATATCGTGCGGAAGACAAGGTTTGGTGCCGCTCTGGCGGCAGGCGTCGTCGTCATCGTCTCATTGAGCGGCGGTCCGCTGGTGGCTGCCAGCTGCCGCACCGATGCCATGGCCGGCATCGACTGGCGTGAATGCAACAAGCGCCTTCTGATGCTGGGCGGCAGCAATCTCGATTCGGCGATGCTTTACGGCACGGATTTTACCTATACCGATTTGCGTGGATCGTCGCTGAAGGGCGCCAATCTCGAGAAAGCCAAGCTCATCCGCACGGCATTGGGGGAAGCGAACCTGCAGGGCGCCAATCTGACCAAGGTTGAGGCCTATCGCAGCGATTTTACCGCCGCCGATGCGACCAATGCCAAGTTCATCAATGCCGAAATGCAGCGGACCAAATTCGAGAATACCAAGCTCGACGGTACGGATTTCACCAAGGCCGAACTCGGGCGGGCCGATTTCGAGGGCGCGACGCTGAACGGCTCGAAATTCTCCCTCACCAACCTGTCACGCGCCCGCTTCGGCGGGGCAAAACTCGGCGGCCCAGTGGATTTCACCAGCGCCTTCCTGCTTCTGACAAGGATCGAAGGGCTCGATCTCTCCACGGCAACCGGCCTCGACCAGAAACAGATCGATATTGCCTGCGGTGACGCCAAGACCAAATTGCCGAACGGCCTGACCGCACCCGCCTCCTGGCCGTGCCCGGAAGAGCCGGACGACGACTGAAGGCATTCCGGCCCATTCATTGCAGTTGGGTTGCCGCAGCCGTATAGATGCGCTGCCCTTAGCCCGGCCGGGAGAGTTTGACCTGGCAAGGGGATCAGCTGGGGCTTCGAAAGAAGCAGAAGGGTTTCTCCCGCCCTCCCAGCACCAGGCCGATCCGCCTGCCGGATGCGCGGGAAGCTTAAAAGCCCGAAAGCACGATCTTGCCCTTGGCCTTGTTGCTTTCGATCAGCGCATGCGCCTTGATCAGATTTGCGGCATTGATGGTGCCAAAAACCTCCGTCAGCGTCGTCTTGATCTTGCCGGCATCGACCAGTGCGGCAACGTGGTTGAGCAGCTTATGCTGTTCGATCATGTCGGGTGTTTCAAAAACCGCGCGGGCGAACATCATTTCCCAATGGATCGACACGCATTTGCGCTTGAAAGCCATGACATCGAAACCGCCGGCGGGGTCGTCAATCAGTGCGAAACGGCCCTGTGGCGCGATGGCCGCCACGCTGTCGGCGGCATGGATGTCGCTATGGGTGGTGGAGAAGACGAAGCCCGGCGCACCGAGACCGAGCGCCTCCACCTGCGGAGCGATCGGCTTGCTGTGGTCGATGACGTGATGCGCGCCGAGTTCCTTCACCCACGCAATCGTCTCAGGCCGTGAGGCGGTGGCAATGACGGTCAGATCGGTCAGCGCCCGCAGGAGCTGGACGGCGATGGAGCCCACACCACCGGCGCCACCGATCACCAGAACGGCGTTAGCGGCACCCGGAACCGGTTCCTTCACCCGCAGCCGGTCGAACAGCGTTTCATAAGCGGTGATCGCGGTCAGCGGCAGGGCTGCTGCTTCCTCGAAATTCAGCGATTTCGGCTTGGCGCCGACGATGCGCTCGTCGACCAGATGGAATTCGCTATTGGAGCCGGGGCGGTTGATGACACCGGCATAAAACACCTCGTCGCCGGGCTTGAACAGCGAAACCTTGTCGCCGACGGCCTTCACCACACCCGCCGCGTCGAAACCGAGCACGCGAGCCGCGCCGTTTTCCGGAGCCTGATTTCGGCGCACCTTGGTATCGACCGGGTTTACCGAAACGGCCTTCACCTCCACCAGAATATCGTGCCCCTTCGCCTCCGGCTGGGGCAGGTCGATATCGACAAGGGCTTCTTTTGCGGTGATTGGCTGGTTCGTCCTGTAACCGATGGCGCGCATGAACAGTCTCCTTTGCTTGTTTGCGTGCCTCTTACTTGATACATATGAACATCGATCGCAAGAATGCACATTTTGTGATGATACATACAAAAAGGATACTGTGATGTCGCGACCGCGCGCCAAACTGACCGGCAACTTTCCCGGCTGCCCGGTGGAATCGGCCTTAAGTTTCCTCGATGGAAAATGGAAGGGCGTGATCCTTTATCACCTCATCAATGAGGGCACGCTGCGCTTCAACGAGCTGCGCCGCCATATTCCCAGCGTCACCCAGCGCATGCTGACGAAGCAGCTGCGCGAGCTGGAAGAGGCGGGCCTGATTTCGCGCACCGTCTTTCCGGTGGTGCCGCCGCGCGTGGATTATGCGCTGACACCGCTTGGCGAGACCATGCGGCCGGTAATCTCGGCGCTGAAAGTCTGGGGCGACGCCCATGTCGTCTGCAAGAACGGCGCGAAATATACCCAGCTTCCGCAGGCTGCGGAGAAGGCGGCCTGAAAAATCACGGGTAAAACCACGCCTGCGCTTGAGGGTTGCGGATGGTGCAATGCAACACGGATTTGCCCCGATTGATGCATAATGCTGCCATCGTGATTCGCAGCAGGGACATCAAAGCACATGAGCATGGGTTGGATGGAGGCCGGATTCCTCGGCCTTTTGCAAGGACTTACGGAATTTCTTCCGATTTCTTCAAGCGCGCATCTGCGGATCGCCGGGGAGTTTTTGCCCTCCGGTACGGATCCGGGTGCCGCCTTCACCGCGATTACCCAAATCGGCACGGAAATGGCCGTGCTGGTTTACTTCTGGTCCGACATCATGCGGATCGCCGCCGCCTGGCTGCGGCAGAACCTTCGCCTCGGCCCCTATGACAAGGCCGATGCCCGGCTGGGCTGGCTGATCATCGTCGGTTCGGTGCCGATCGTCTTTCTCGGCCTGTTCTTCAAGGATGCCATCGAGCATTCGCTGCGCAACCTCTATATCACCGCCGTGATGCTGATCGTCTTCGGCATCGTTCTCGGCATCGCCGACAGGATTGGTGAAAAGCGTTACAAGCTGAACCAGCTGATCTGGCGCGACGGTATCCTGTTCGGTTTCGCGCAGGCCATGGCGCTTATCCCGGGCGTCTCGCGCTCCGGCGGCACCATCAGCGCCGGCCTGCTTTTGGGCTATACCCGCGAGGCGGCAGCGCGTTATTCCTTCCTGCTCGCCGTTCCCGCCGTCTTCGGCTCCGGTTTCTACCAGCTCTTCAAGAGCATCGGCGAGGATAATCCGGTCGGCTGGGGACCGACGGGACTTGCAACCCTGATCGCCTTCATCGTCGGTTATGCGGTGATTGTCGTGTTCCTCAAGCTGGTCTCGACCAAAAGCTACATGCCCTTCGTCTGGTACCGCGTGGTCATCGGCTTCATCCTGCTGGGGCTCCTGGGAACGGGTGTTATCAGCGCCGGCGGGTGAGGGGCTTTCCAGGAACCATGCTTTTGGCAAAGTTGCATCATCCGCACGCCGTCACCCCGGACTAGATCCGGGGTCCAGCGCGATCAAGTCATTGAGCGCAAAAGACTCTTCTCACGGCGCAGACGCGCCGTGGCTGGATGCCGGATCAAGTCCGGCATGACGGAGGAGAGATTATGACGTGCCGCGAAATGTAGAAGGCCCGCTTTTTCCGAGCGGGCCTTTCGTCTTTTAGAGCAATGTGCCGCTCAGGATCACCAGCGCCACCGAGAAGTAGATGACGAGGCCGCTGACATCCACCAGCGTGGCGACGAACGGGGCCGATGCGCTGGCGGGGTCAAGCCGCAGGCGCTGCAGCACGAAGGGCAGCATGGAGCCGGCGAGCGAACCGAAGGTGACGATGCCGACAAGCGCCGCAAAGACGGTGGCGCCCACCAGCAGCCAGTGCTCGCCATAGTCATAAAAGCCCGCCTGCTGCCAGACCGTCAGACGCAGGAAACCGATGGCGCCCAGAATGCAGCCAAGCGTCAGGCCCGTCGGGATTTCCCGCAGTAACACCCGCCACCAGTCGGAAAGCTTCAGCTCGCCGAGCGCCAGCGCCCGGATGATGAGCGAGGTGGCTTGCGAACCGGAGTTGCCGCCCGACGACATGATGAGCGGAATGAACAGCGTCAGCACCACGGCCTTTTCCAGCTCACCTTCAAAATGCTGCATGGCGCTGGCCGTCAGCATTTCACCGAGGAAGAGTGCGGCGAGCCAGCCGGCGCGCTTGCGGATCATGTCCGGAAAACCGATCGTCATATAGGGCTTGCCCAGCGCTTCCATACCGCCGAACTTGTGGGCGTCTTCCGTGGTGTCTGCGATCATCGTGTCGATCACGTCGTCAACGGTGACGATGCCGAGAATATGCGAACGGTCATCGACGACGGGCAGCGCCAGAAGGTCGTGCTTGCGGATCAGCCGGGCGACATCCTCCTGCGACATCAGGGGGCTGGCGCAGACGATGCCTTCCTTCGATGCGACGGAGAGGATGGAAGCGCCGGGTTCACCCGTCACCAGGCGACGCAGCGTCACGACGGTGGAGAGCGTTCCGTCCTGAGCCAGCACATAGATGGCATAGACCGTTTCACGCGACCGCTCGACGACGCGGATGTGCGAAAGGGTCTGTTCCACCGTCCAGTCATCAGGCACGCTGACGAATTCCGTGGTCATGATCGAGCCGGCGGTGCGCGGCGGATAACCCATCAGATGTTTGATGGAGAGAGCCGTCGTGCGGTCCAGCCGGGAAAAGAGCTTTGCGCGCGGCTCTTCTTCCATTTCCGCCATGACGTCGGCCACCCGGTCGTCAGACATCAGATTGACGAAGCGGGCGGCCTGTTCGACAGGAATATGGGCGATGATGGCGGCTGCGCCATGCAGTTCCGGCCGGTCGAGAATGGCGACGGCCTTTGCCTGCGGCATGGCGAGAAGGGCGGTTGCGGCTTCGCTGACATCGAGCGTGTTCAGGTGCTCGACGCGTTCGGCGATGGTGGTGGAGGAACCGGCGTTTCCGCTACGAAGAAGACGTGCGGCCTTGCTGGCCCTCTGGGAGAGGTTGTGGAAGTTCATGATTGCTCACCTTTCCGTCGATTCGCCGATAGCGGCGAACGCGGTGGTGAGCCGACAGTGGTCGGATCAGTTCACGTTCGCCGGTCTCGGCAAAGGCAATCGACTGCTACTGTCGCTAGACATCCAATGATGCTCCGTTGAAATCCGCGCCGTGCTGGTTGGCGTGCGCGTAAGGCCGTGTTGCGCCTGAAACCGAAAAGAGTCAAGCACCCGATTATGAAATTTCCGCAAGGTTCTGCACCGTGGCGAGGGGCGGCGATGCAGGCTGTAAAAAAGGCGACTTCAAGCCGCCTTTTCGCGCCGTTCGACGGTGACGGAAACGAGGAAAACACCAAGCCCGAGAAGGGAAAGAACCGCGCCGACATAACCTGTCGACGCATAGCCATAGCCCATGGCGATGACGAGGCCGCCAAGCCAGGCGCCGAGCGCATTGGCGATGTTGAAGGCCGAATGGTTGGAGGCGGCGGCAAGCGTCTGTGCATCTTGCGCCACATCCATCAGCCGCGTCTGCACCGCCGGACAGGCGGCAAAACCGCAGCCGATCAGGAACACGCAGAGGCACAGCATGAAAGGATCATGCGCCGTCATGCCGAACACGGTCATGACCAGTACGTTAAAGGCGAGCATGCCGCCGATCGTGCCATTGAGCGAGATATCGGCCAGCCGCGAGCCGACCACATTGCCGACATTCATGCCGATGCCGAACAGCGCCAGCACCATGGAGACGGTGGAAACCGGCATCATCGCCACATCGGTGGTGGTCTTGGCGATATAGCTGAACACCGAGAACATGCCGCCGAAACCGACGGACGCGATGGCAAGCGTCAGCCAAACCTGTACGCGGCGGAAAGCGCCGAGTTCGCGCCAGACACTCGCCCCTTCCTCCACCCGGTCACGCGGCTGGAAGAACCAGAGCAGGGCCACCGTCAGAAGCGCAATGCCGCCCACCAGCATGAAGGCCGCGCGCCAGGACAGCAGCTGGCCGAAGAAGGTGGCAAGCGGCGTGCCGAGCAGCGTGGCGACGGTGAGGCCGAGCATGACACGGCCGACGGCGCGGGCGCGCTTGTGGATCGGCGCCATGGACGCCGCCACCAGCGCCGCAACGCCGAAATAGGCGCCATGCGGCAGGCCGGTGATGAAGCGCAGAATGGTGAAGCTCAGGAAGTCAGGTGCAATGGCGCTTAAGATGTTGCCGGCCGCAAACAGCCCCATCAGGCCAAGGAGCAAAGCGCGCCGCGTCATGCGTGCCGCAAGGACGGCGATGATCGGTGCGCCGATGACGACACCCAGCGCATAGGCCGTGATCACGTAGCCCGCCTGCGGCACCGTTACGCCATAGGTCGTGGCGACATCGGGCAGCAGGCCCATGATGGCGAATTCGCCGGTGCCGATGCCGAAGCCGCCGGCGGCAAGCGCCAGTTCAATCAGGGCGATGGCAAGCGGGGAAAGGGCCACAGCCGGGGCAGCCGTGTAAACGGTTTCATTCTCCGCATCAGCGCGGACTTCGGAAATTTTCGACTGGCTCATTGTGACCTGAGGAGGGGAGGGCCCCACAGAAAAAAGGGCAAGACCGTATGGGAGCGGTCTGCCCTGACTGGAGATGCGCGGTCATGAAAATGACCTTAAGTCATCCCTAACATGAAATGATGCGTTGCGGTAGAGCGATTCTCGGCAAAAGAGCATCTTCACGCGATGGTGTTTGGAACCCTATATAAGCCCAGGCATTTACGCGCGGCTGCCTTACCGGATCAGGTTGGAACATGAAGCTCATTGCAATTTTCAATCGTGACGGCGGCACCTTTCGCACCACGGATATGGATGCCTATTGCGACCACGCCCGCGAGGTCTTTTCCCGCGCAGGGCATGAGATCGACTGCCGTCTCGTATCAGGCAGGGACATTGTCGAAGAAATGGAGCGTGCCGCCGAGGAGTCGGGCATCGAAGGCATCATTGCCGGCGGCGGCGACGGCACCATTTCGGCGGCCGCCGGTATAGCCTGGAAACAGGGCATTGTGCTCGGCATTGTGCCCGCCGGCACGATGAACCTGTTTGCCCGCTCGCTGAAGCTGCCGCTCGATATCCGCCAGTCTCTGGAGACGCTGGCGAATGGCGAGGTCGCCAGTGTCGACATTGCCAGCGCCAATGGCAGGCTTTTCGTCCACCAGTTCTCCGCGGGCCTGCATTCGCGCATGGTGCGCTACCGCAACAATCTCGCTTTCGCCTCGCGTCTCGGCAAGATCAAGGCGAGCATCCGCGCCGCCATCAGCGTCATTCTCAATCCACCGGTCTTCGAGGTGGAATATACCGTCAACGGCGAAACGCAACATCGCAAGGTGTCGGCTATTTCCGTCTCCAACAATGAGTTCGGCCAGAATTCACTGCTGGTGGCGGATAGCGTGTCGGGCGGCCATCTCGGTTTTTACCTCACCGATCCGCTGCCTCCCTCTGGTGTCGCAAAGCTCGTTTTCGACATTCTGCGTGGCAGGTTGAAGGAAAACGCCGCCGTAACGGCCATGACCGTGACGGATGTGGAGTTGCATTTCCCGAAGAAGCGCCATGATGTGCGCTGCGTCATCGACGGCGAATTGCTGCCGATGGAGCGGGATGTGGCGCTGGAGGTTCACGCCGGCGAATTGAAGGTGCTGGTGGGCCGGGCGTTTTTCGCATAGCGCGAACGGCGTACGTTTGGATTGGGAGCGCGCCGCTTGTTTCTTCTCCCCGCCGGGGAGAAGTCCGCGGCAGCGGGATGAGGGGGCGAGCTCTCCGTATACCGCTAGCGTTGCCCCCCATCCGACCCTTGGGGCTACCTTCTCCCCGGCGGGGAGAAGAAACAAGGGGCGATGTCGCGCCCTCAATACCCCCTAAAAAACGCCAGTCTTGCCAAATCGAAGCCGCCCGGCCATGTTCGGCGGGCGCGGCAGCGTGAGCGCCGTCGCCTTTATGGGAGTGCGATCTGTCATGAATGAAGTCTCCAAGCCGATGTCCAATCTCGCCGCCATCGATGCCGCCCATCACCTTCACCCCTTTTCCGACATGAGCAAGCTGAATGCCGCCGGCACCCGCATCATCGAGCGCGCGGAAGGGGTGTTCATCTATGACAGCACCGGCAAGAAATATCTCGACGCCTTTGCCGGCCTCTGGTGCGTGAATATCGGTTACGGACGCCGTGAGATCGCCGATGTCGTGCAGCGCCAGATGAACGAGCTACCCTATTACAACGCGTTTTTCGGCACTACCACGCCGCCCGCGACACTTCTCGCGCAGAAGATTGCCTCGCGCGCCGGGCCGAAGATGAACCATGTCTTCTTCACCAATTCCGGTTCGGAAGCCACCGACACCTGGTTCCGCATGGCGCGCGTCTACTGGAAGGCGCTCGGCCATCCGACGAAGACCAAGGTGATTGCCCGCCGCAACGGCTATCACGGCTCGACGGTGGCGGGTGCTTCACTCGGCGGCATGAAATGGATGCATGAGCAGGGGAACCTGCCGATCGAGGGCGTGGCCCATATTGGCCAGCCCTATTGGTATGCCGAGGGCGGCGATCTTTCGCCGGCCGAATTCGGACTGAAGGTGGCGCGCGAACTGGAAGCGAAGATCGATGAACTCGGCGAGGAAAATGTCGCCGCTTTCGTAGCCGAACCCATTCAGGGCGCCGGCGGTGTCATCGTGCCGCCGGAAGCCTACTGGCCGGAAATCGCCCGCATCTGCAAGGCGCGCAACATCCTGCTGGTGTCGGATGAGGTGATCTGCGGTTTCGGCCGTCTCGGCTCCTGGTTCGGTTATCAGCATTTCGGCGTGGAGCCGGATTTTGCCCCCGTCGCCAAGGGCCTGTCATCAGGCTATCTGCCAATTGGCGGCGTCATCGTCTCGGATCGGGTGGCGGAGGTGATGTTGTCTGAGGTCGGCGACTTCAACCACGGCTTTACCTATTCGGGCCACCCCGTCTGCGCCGCCGCTGCGCTGGAAAACCTCCGCATCATCGAGGAGGAGGGACTGGTGGAACGGGTGCGCGACGATATCGGCCCTTATTTTTCCGAGGGCTGGAAAAGCCTGACGGATCACGAACTGGTCGGCGAGGCGGTGAATGTCGGCCTGATGGGCGGCCTGCAGATAACGGCCGACAAGGAGACGCGCCGGCGTTTCGCCAAGCCGGACGACATCGGAACCGCCGTGCGCAACCATTGCCTGGCAAACGGCCTTGTGATGCGCGCCACCGGCGACCGCATGCTGGCCTCACCGGCGCTAACGATCAGCCGCTCGGAAATGGATGAGGTCATAGAAACGCTGCGCAAGGGGCTAGACCACCTGCGCGATACGCGGGAGCATTTCCAGTAAAAGTGCGTGGCGGTTTTACTGGAAATGCGACGAAAAACTCTTAGGGAGGACTAAAATGGCAGGCCAGGAACATCATTACGCCGTTCAGGTGAAATGGACGGGCAATCGCGGCAAGGGGACTTCGGGTTATCGCGACTATGAACGCGACTACACGATTTCCACTTCGGGAAAGGCTGACATCGCCGGCTCCTCCGACCCCGCCTTCCGCGGCGATCCCGCCCGCTGGAACCCGGAAGACCTGCTGGTCGCCTCTCTCTCGGCCTGCCACAAGCTCTGGTACCTGCATTTCTGCTCGGTCAATGGCATCATCGTCGAAGACTATGTCGATAATGCCGAAGGCACGCTGGTGATGGAAAAGGATGGCGCGGGGCAATTCAGCGAAGTGGTGCTGAAACCGGTCATCACCATTTCGAAAGGCGATCCGGCCAGAGCGGATGAGTTGCACCATGATGCACACGAGAAATGCTTCATCGCACGCTCGGTGAATTTTCCCATCCGCGTGGAGGGGACGGTGAAGGTGGTTTGAGGCTCATGCCAGTCGCAGACCGAGATGATCGGCCATCGGCTGAAAGTCTCGGTCGTTTTGCAACAGCTTGTGCCCGTGCTCGATACAGTAGGTACCGATAATGAGGTCGTTGCTTTTTCTCATGGTATAGCCGCGCTCCCGCAGGAAGCGGTAGTTGGCGGCGGCCTTGATGGCGAGCTGGGGCGACATCATCGCGACGCAGGGAAATTCGCCCAGCATCTGCTCAAGGCGGCGCGCATGATGACCGTCACGCGCGCCTCTAAGCACCTCAAGAAGAATGATATCGCCGATCAGAATTTCGCCCTGCGCCATCAAGGCGCGAAACTTGGCGGAGAGGGTAGGCGCGTCTTTTCGAATAAATGAAATCCAGGCAGAGCTATCTGCTACGATCATTTGGCGTTCTTCACATCCCAGTCCGTCTCAGCGTCCCAATCCGTCCGCATTTCGTCCAGATCGCCTTCCCAGCCCATGCCCTGCAACGCATCGAGGGCACGCATCTGACGATGAATACGCACAAGATCGCGCAACGCCTTTTCCACCGTTGCCTTTTTTGTCGAAAGGCCCGTGATTTCCATCGCCTCGGCGAGCAAGGCGTCATCGAGTTCAATGTTGGTACGCATCGAAAAATCCTTGGTGTATCGATTTTCGAAACAATACACCAAGGACGCTTTCTGCGATATCTGTTTTTACTGGAACGCCGTCTCGTAAAAGCTTCTGAGCTTGCGCGAATGCAGCGTTTCCGTCGGCATGGCGGCAAGCTTCTGCACGGCGCGGATGCCGATTTGCAGATGCTGGGCGACCTGGGTGCGGTAGAACTCCGTCGCCATGCCGGGCAGTTTCAATTCGCCATGCAACGGCTTGTCGGAGACGCAGAGCAGGGTGCCGTAGGGCACGCGGAAGCGGAAGCCGTTGGCGGCGATGGTGGCCGATTCCATGTCGAGTGCTATGGCGCGCGATTGCGACAGGCGTTTGACGGGACCGGCCTGATCGCGAAGTTCCCAGTTGCGGTTGTCGATGGTGGCGACGGTGCCGGTGCGCATGATGCGCTTCAACTCGAAGCCTTCGTAACCGGTGACTTCCGCAACAGCGCCTTCCAGCGCCAGCTGCACTTCGGCCAGCGCCGGGATCGGCACCCAGACCGGCAGGTCGTCGTCGAGAACGTGGTCCTCACGCACATAGGCATGCGCCAGAACATAATCGCCCAGTCGCTGGCTGTTGCGCAGCCCAGCGCAATGGCCGACCATCAGCCAGGCATGCGGGCGCAGCACGGCGATATGGTCGGTGATCGTCTTGGCGTTGGAAGGGCCGACGCCGATATTGACCAGCGTGATGCCGGCATGGCCCTTTTTCTTCAGGTGATAGGCGGGCATCTGCGGCAGGCGGGCCAGCACGGCGTCCGTTTCCGGCTTGTCGGAGCCGGCCGGGGTGACGATGTTGCCGGGCTCCACGAAGGCGGTGTAACCCTCGCCGCCATTCTTCATCAACTGACGCGCCCATGCGGCGAATTCATCGATATAGAACTGGTAGTTGGTGAACAGCACGAAGTTCTGGAAATGGCTGGCGCTGGTCGCCGTATAGTGGCTGAGACGGGCCAGCGAATAATCGATGCGCTGCGCGGTAAAGGGCGCAAGCGGTGCCGGTTCGCCGGGTACCTGATCATATTCGCCATTGGCGATGAGATCGTCGGTGTTGTTGAGATCGGGCGTATCGAACAGATCGCGCAGCGGCACGTCAGACAGCGAGGAGGCCGCCGCCGCCTCGACATAAGCGCCTTCGCCGAAAGCGAAATGCAGCGGAATGGGCGTGGCCGATTCCGACACCGTGACCGGAACGCCGTGGTTCTTCATCAGAAGCCCCAGCTGTTCCTTGAGATAATGGCGGAAAAGCTCCGGCCGGGTGATCGTCGTTGTATAGACGCCGGGGGCGGTGACATGGCCGTAGGAGAGACGCGAATCGACATGGCCGAAGGTTGCGGTCTCAAGGCTGACCTGCGGATAGCAGGCGCGATAGCGGCCGGCAATCGGCGCGCCCTTGGCCAGTTCGGTGAAGGAATTGATCAGGAACGCCGTATTGCGTTCGTAAAGCGCGTTCAAAGCCGCCACGGCTTCTTTCGGGTCCGTGAATGTCTGCGGCGCGAAAGGCTCAGGAGTGACGAAGGTGAGGGGCGGAATCGTTGGTTTTGCTATTGTCATGGCCCATTATAAGAGGGCAATTTCGACAGGCAAGCGACAGAAATACGAAGAAACTGAAAAGAAACGGAAAATACGGCCGGGGTGAGGGTGGGGTGACGGAATTTCAGCCGAGCGCGCCGCGTTGCAGGCTCATCAGAAGCACGAAACCGGCGCCCTTGGATGCCGGGCGGGGATCGGCCTTGTAAACCGCAAGTCCCGCCACCGGGCCGAGAAAGATCGATGCCATCAGCACCAGCCGCAGAGCGGAGAACAGGCCGTTTGAAAAGCTGTTGATCATCGGCCGGTCCTCAAAGTACGACGGGGCAATTGGCGGCGGGCGCCGGGCTGTGCTGGCAGGCGATGGCCGCGCCGGCATTCACCCGCTGGAAACTGCGGTTGGGATTGACGACGAGCGAAGCGAAGGACATGGCGAAGATCGCCATGAGAAACGCGAAGATTGCCAGCCGGCTGATCAGCTTTGCCATGTCCATTCCCCTTTATTGGAGTTGATGGACAGAGTTTTGCCATAGTCGGACTGAACGGACCCTGAGAACCCGGTTCATATGGCATTCAGGGAGGTTAACGGGGTACGCTGCGGGTCAATTGAAGCTTTCGATGGCTTCGGAGCGTGCACATCCACCTGTCGAATCATGCCGGAGAGGCGCTGGCACGCTCGACAAATTCGGTGACAAGGCTGTCGAGCGCGGCGGGGTTTTCAATATTGACAAGCGGCATGCCAAGTTGCCGCGCCGATGCCAGCATCTCGGCATTTTCGCGCAGCGAGCGTTCGATGAAGGCATCCATGATCCGGCGCTGGCCGCTCGTCGCGTCGTTGTATCGTGCCTGCGAGCGCATTCTCTCCAGAAGAAAGTTGTTCTCGGCATGGAGAAAGACACCGGCGGTCGCCTCGCCAAGAAGGGGCGTGACGAATTCCGGCCGCAGGGCCGCGCCCTCGAAAACGGCTTGATGGCCGGTGCGCGCTTTGCTGTCGATCAGCCCGCGGATCAGCGGCCAGATATTCTGGTGGTGGACCTTCAGAAACCAATGGATCGTTTCTGCCGATAGCTGTGTGTAATATTCCTCCACAGGCGCCGGTATGCCGGGCCAGGGCCGTCCCGGGTGGCGCGCGAGACTATCGGTCGATATTGCCTCGCACCCAAGCTTTGCGCCCAACAGATCGGCAAGGGTGCTTTTGCCGACATGTGAAGTGCCCGAGATCAGGATCGTGGAAAGGGTGGGTCGCATGCGTCGATCTTAATCGTGTTCGGCGGGACCGCAACGATACATCAACGGATAGGTCCATTCCCCGCCACATCCGCCTGCGACGGCAGGCGAGCTTTCAAAGGCTCACCCGCCGTGCCTGATTTTACAGCCGCGTCCAGGTCTGCGACTTGCACAGTATCTTCAGAACGCAACCCTTCATGCTCAGCGAATTGCCGGAAACGGTGCCGGAGCCGCTATAGGTCTTGTCATTGGCCGGGTCGGTAATATCACCGGCATAGCTGTTTCCCTTGCCGGAAAGCTTGCCGATCTGTTTTCCGGCATGTTTGCCGGTCTTCAGCGTCACGCAAAAAGCCGCGCCGCAGGGACCGATTGCGGCTGTCTCGCCGCTTGCCGTCTTCCAGTTGCCTTCAATGGGCTCGGCCGCAAAGGCAAGGTTGCCACCCATCATCAGGGCGGCGGCAATCATCATTACACGCTTCATAAAAACTCCTCCCGAAATTCGCGCCGCTTCCCTGAACCGTGTCAGGGACCAATGCGCAGATCCAAACCCTTTGGCATGCCATGCGCCATCCATGATGCACGGCCGCCCGGTGGCGCAACGATTGCTCGCTACGCCTGCTTTGTCCTTTGCCTGTTTCATCCTCATGACAGGCAGGCGGATGTTATTTTACGTTCACGTAAAAGGAAACAGAAATTTGCGGTCTTTATGGGGCCTCAGCACCCGCTGAAGGAGCGGAAAAGCGGGAAATCCAAAAATCGTTGTTTTGATCGTGGTGAATGAAGGGTTGAAATCCAATTCTGAAGTTTTCGTAAAATTCGTCGCAAAGTCCTTAATTTCCGCACCTTGCGATATTTAACAAAAAACCAATTTTACCAATCGTTTGCAGTTTGTTTGCGTCACATTAATCATGCCTTTTAAGCGCCCGTTGAAGGCCTCATGGCATATTCAACTCATCAAAAGCGCAGGGAAAACCTGCCGGCCGGAAGGACAAAAAAGCCGCATAAGACGGCAGGTTCGAACGGTAGCCTCGGCAAGAAGGCAATTGATGAAACAGGCGAGAAGACAGGGATTAAAACGATGGCACGCTTTGAAATTCGCGATATCGAAATGGCAGTTGCCGGTGGCGAAACCCGCGCCGACACCCTTTGCAATCTCGGCCTGGTCTATGCGACCGGGCGGGGATGCAAGGTGGATCTGGTTGCGGCCCACAAATGGCTCAACATCGCCGCGATCCGCGGATCGGAAAGAGCCGCTTCGTTGCGTGCCGATCTTGCCCGCAACATGACCAAGGCGGAACTGGCCGAAGCGCTGCGTGCCGCCCGCGACTGGATGACGATGCACTGACACACCCGCATCCGCGATAGAATTTCCGGTCCGGTTCCCTCCAGTCCCGATGACCGGTGCAAACGAAAGTAAACCCGAAGGGGAATGCGGCGAGGGCTTCTGAACAGAAGCTTTTGCGCTGACACATCAAACCGCGACCGGCAGGAACAAGGCCGGCGCGGTTTTCTTATGTTTGGCGATGTCTTTTGCTGGAAATGATTCGCGGGCAGGGGCTTGCGGGCGGATTTTGAATCGCATTCGCATCATATGGCAATTAGCTGGAGCCGGTACGGCAGTCTGCTTGGTTGTTTGAGTCCAAAACACTTCTCTCCCGTCATTCCGGCCTTGAGCCGGAATCCAGCCAGCCCAAGTCTTTGGGCTGAAAGGACTCTCTCCGCCGCGCAGACGCGCGTCGACTGGATTCCGGCTCAGGGCCGGAATGACGGAAGCGAGGGATGTCGCCCGCCTCACCCAATCGCCTTGATGACCTTCGGCAACGCCTGCTCAAAGAGATCGAGCTTGTCATCCGGTCCCACACTCACACGAATGCAGCGATTGAGCGGGGCGATGCCCGGCATGCGGATGAACACGCCATGCTCCATCAATCCATCGACGATGGCGCGCGCATAAGCACCGTCGCGGCGGCAATCGATGGTGACGAAATTGGTGGCCGAGGGGAGCGGCGAAAACCCGTTATCGCGGGCAATCGCGGCAATACGCTCGCGGGCGTTTGAGATTTTTCCGACGACGTCATGCAGATAGGCCTGGTCCTTCAGCGCCGCCAATGCGCCTGCGACGGAAATACGCGCCATGCCGAAATGATTGCGGATCTTGTCGAAGGCTTCGACATTGCCGAGCGTGCCGATGGCATAACCCACGCGGGCGCCGGCCAGCCCATAGGCCTTCGAGAAAGTGCGCATGCGCAGGATGTTCGGCTGGCCGATCAGCGCGTCTATGGCCGGCACGGCGCTTGCGGGTGCGGTCTCGCAATAGGCTTCGTCCAGAATGAGCAGGCAGGTTTCCGGCAACGCCCGGGCAAAGGCGACGACCTCGCTTGCCTCCCACCAGCTTCCCATCGGATTGTCGGGATTGGCGAAATAGACCAGCGGCGCATTTTCCCGGATAACGAGATCGAGAAGCCCGTCGAGATCCTCGTGATCGTCGACATAGGGTGTGGTGACGAGTTTTCCGCCAAACCCGTTCACGTGGTAATTGAAGGTGGGATAACCGCCGAGCGACGTGACCACCGGCGTTCCTGGCTCGACGATCAGCCTGGCGATCTCACCCAGCAACCCATCGACACCGCCGCCGATCGCGATATTGCCGCGCGCAACGCCGTGGTGGATGGCCAGCGCCTCCTTCAACTCGAAATTTTCCGGATCGCTATACATCCAGGTATCGGCGGCCGCATCGCGCATGGCCAGAAGCACGGAAGGGGCGGGGCCGAAGCCGCTTTCATTGGCGCCGATCCGTGCTTCCACCTTCAGGCCACGGTTCCGCTCGATGGCTTCAGGGCCGACGAAAGGAACGGTTGAGGGGAGCGAGACGGCAAGCGGCGTAAGGCGTGAGAAAGCGGACATTGGCTGAGAGTTCCGGTACCTGTTTTAAAACCCGGCACACAATAGGTGCAAAAAAACCGGACGCAAGCCGCGCCCGGGTATTGGATGACTGTTTTGGAACAGTTTTTTCCTCCGCCACTTCCCGACGGAAAAACCTGCCGGCGAATCGGCCGGCAGGCTGTGTCAGGTTCAGGCGCTGGTCTCGAAACTCAATCTGCGCACATGGTGCAGGAATTCGGCGTCGATCAGCATGTTAAAGCCGATCGTGACCTTTTCTTCCTCCCGGCGGATCAGCGTGCAGCCGATTTCGTCGCGAATACCGAGAATTTCCAGATAGAAATTGGCGGGCATCTCCAGATTCGGGCTGACTTCGAGTTCCGCGCCGTAAAGCGAGATGGTGCGCACCAGGCAGCGCATGGTGTCCTTGGCGCTCAGGTGATGCCCGATGAAGGTGATCTTGCCGGGTCGGTCGATCTGAAATTTCTCGTACTTCTCGTCCTGGGGGACGTTCTGACGGGGATCCATATGCAAAGCCATGACAACCTCCCGGATTGCCTCTTCCTGGTGCTGATTTTAACGCGGCTTCCTTGCCAGCGCGTGAAGGAAATTCGCGCAATTGTCTGTTTTCCGTCTCGACATGGGCCAACGCCCCTTACGCAAGCCAATGTTTCCCTTGGGGGAAATGCGCTCGGCTTTGTCTGGTTGCAGGCTTGTCGCAGCCCGAGCTGATAATGTGTCATGCTTGCACCGGGCTGGCGTCGCCGTGCGGTTGACGCGGGCCGTACTTGGCGTTACGCCTGATCGGGCAATATGGCTTTGCGCGAGTGGGTGGGACTGGCCCGTCGCGATTCGTGTCTGGGAGTTGAATGTGACGGGTAGGCTGGTAATCGTCGGGGCGGGGCAGGCCGCTTTCGCGCTGGCGGCAAAGCTCAGGGCGCTGAAGGATGAGCGCCCCATCACCATCATCGGTTCCGAGGATGCCTATCCTTACCAACGGCCGCCGCTTTCCAAAAAATACCTTCTCGGCGAAATGAGCTTCGACCGGCTGATGTTCCGGCCGGAGGAATGGTACGCGGAAAACAATGTCGATATCCGGCTCTCCACCTGGGTGGAAGAAATCGATCGCGCGGCCAAATCGTTGCGCACGCAGGATGGCAGCACGCTTTCCTACGACAGGCTGGTGCTGGCGACCGGTGCCGCCCCCCGCCTGCTGCCGGCCAGCATCGGCGGCGATCTCGAAGGCGTTCTGACCGTTCGCGACAAGCGCGATGCCGACCGGCTGATGGCGGAGATGAAGCCCGGCCGCCGGCTGCTGGTCATCGGCGGTGGTTATATCGGTCTGGAGGCGGCGGCCGTCGCCCGCAAGCTCGGCCTCGATGTGACGCTGATCGAAATGGCCGACCGTATTCTCCAGCGCGTAGCGGCGAAGGAAACGGCCGACATCATGCGCGGCATTCATCAGGCAAATGGCGTCGCGATCCGCGAAAAGACCGGCCTTGTGCGCCTTGTCGGCATGGATGGCCGGGTTGCCGCCGCCGAGCTTTCGGATGGTTCGACGCTCGACGTGGATTTCGTCATCGTCGGTATCGGCGTGACGCCGAACGACCGCCTTGCGCGCGAATCGGGCCTCGATGTCGGCAATGGCATAGTGGTGGACGAATATACCCGCAGTTCGGACAGCGATATTCATGCGGTGGGCGATTGTGCCTTGCTGCCCTGGCGCGGCCAGCATGTGCGAATCGAATCGGTCCAGAACGCGGTCGATCAGGCCGAGGCCGCCGCTCATGTGCTGGCCGGCACAGAAATCGCCTATGACGCCAAGCCGTGGTTCTGGTCGGATCAATATGAGGTGAAGCTGCAGATTGCCGGTTTCAATCTCGGTTACGACGAGACGGTGCTGCGGCCGGGCGCACGCGAAGGCAGCTGGTCTGTCTGGTATTTCCGCGATGGCCGCTTCGTGGCCGTCGATGCCGTCAATGACGCCAAGGCCTATGTTGCCGGCAAGAAATTGCTCGATACCGGCGCTGAACCGGACCGTGCCATCCTGGCGGACCCCTCCGCCGATCTGAAATTACTGCTCTCCTGAGGATATCATGCCCGCTCCAGAAAACCGTTTCAAAACCGCCATCCACGCCGGCAGGCCGCAGATTGGTCTCTGGCTCGACATGGGTGAGGCCATCACGGCGGAAATCGCCGGAACGGCGGGGTTCGACTGGCTGGTGATTGACGGCGAGCACGGGCCGAACGATCTGCGCAGCATCATCGACCAGCTGCGCGCCCTTGCCACGTCGCCCGCCGAGCCGGTGGTGCGCGTGCCGGTCGGCGAAAGCTGGATGATCAAGCAGCTCCTGGATGCGGGCGCCCGCACGCTACTCGTTCCCATGGTCGATTCGGCGGTGCAGGCGGAAGCCCTGGTGAGCGCCATGCATTATCCGCCGCGCGGCATCCGCGGTATGGGGGCCGCCGTTGCCCGCGCCTCCGCTTTCAATACCATCACCGATTATGCCGACAGCGCCTCCGACAGTGTCTGCCTTCTGGTGCAGGCAGAAACGCGCGCCGCGATCAACGATCTCGACAATATCCTCGCGGTGGAGGGGGTGGACGGCGTCTTTATCGGCCCGGCGGATCTCGCGGCGGATATGGGTTATCTCGGCAAGCTGGATGAGCCGGAAGTGCAGGCGGTCATCGAGGCGGCAATCGTCAAGATCGTCGCGGCCGGCAAGGCCGCCGGCATTCTCACCTTCAACGAGACCTTCAATCGCCGTTATCTCGAACTCGGCGCGTCTTTTGTGGCTGTCGGTGCCGATGTCACGGAATTTTCCAACACGCTGCGCTCGCTTTCCAGCCGTTACAAAGGTGGGGCAGCACCTGCGGCGAAATCCGGATATTAAAGCTCAATCGTCGTTGCTGGCATTCAGCTTTTCCGGCGGAATGCCCTCTTCGCCGGAGGCAAGGTAGCCGCTGTTAATGAGGGCGGCGCGGACGATGCGCTGGATCGCCTCATCCCTGTCGAAGCCGTGATCTCTCGCAAAATCCGACAATGCCTCTTCAAGATCATCGCTAAACTGCATTTTCGCCCCCATTCTTCATGTCTTCAAACCAATACGAACAGGCAAGGCGAAATAAATCCCGCCTCGCCTGAATTTTGTATTGTCACGCAGTCGATTAGCGCCAGCGATAAAGGCTGCTATTCGACGAGCTCTGCTGCGTGCCCGCGCCGACCGCATAACCGATCGCGAAACCGAGTGCGCCGACGATCGTCAGCAGCGAGGTTGCGGTGCCCGGATTTTCCTTGACCGCCTCCACCACATTCTGGCCCTGGGCGCGCACATTGCTCGCCGCCTTGCGAACGCGGCCACGCGCCTCATCCAGAAATTCCGATGCGTCTTCACCAACACCTTCCGCGCGGGCGGAAACGGATTTGGAGAGAGACGCAATTTGCGTGCGCAACTCCGCAATCTGATTTTCGATCGTGTCTTCGACAACATTCAGTTTGGTCTGAGCCATTAGAACACCTCTTTTGTTACCGAAGCGAGAACGTGCCGGCCTTAAAGAAGTTCCCCAATTCTCCCGTAAAGTTTGACCGACCGCTCTCCGTCCAACAGGTTTTTCGGCTTCTTGGCGAAAAAGCCTTGCATTCATTTTTTTTACGCAATAATCAGGCCGCACCGGAGAGGTGGCCGAGTGGTCGAAGGCGCTCCCCTGCTAAGGGAGTATACGTCAAAAGCGTATCGTGGGTTCGAATCCCATCCTCTCCGCCACTTCAGCGCATAGCGTAACTCTCCCCGAAAAAATCGTCTCAGGCCGACTCATAGCCGCTGATCATGAAATGTCATGTGGCCGAAACGACGATACCCCTTATATGCAAATCATCAGTCAAAGCGTCTGTCGAAGCAGGCCTGCCGAATCGTTATCCGGTGAATCGGCGCAAGACGGCATAGGTTTCCCGATACACGCTGCGGCATCATGCCAACGGCCGGGCCGAGAACAGGCAAATATTTCCATCATGACTGGCCGGCGCAGCAACGGATCGCCGAAAAGGCGTGTAGTTTAGAAAGACCTTGTTAACTGCGCTAACTAACGGATTTTCAAGGAACTTCTTAACGCATCGTAAAGCCGCTTATCCTTTGGTGGCGCACTGTGTGTTGTTTCCGCAACAAACCGAAATGAAGCATATACGTAAATGCGGTTTATCGGATGTTGGCGATTGCAAGCCGCGAAACCTTTTGTATTTTCACGACCAGAAGCGAGGCGGTGGATCGTTTGGCTTCTAAGAACACGGGAATGGGGCAGGGAATGCTGTCCTTCAGCGAAAGTACCCAGACCCTTTTAAAAACTTTGACTGGAGGTCAACCATGAACATCAAGAGCCTTCTGATCGGCTCCGCTGCGGCTCTCGCAGCAGTATCCGGCGCCCAGGCTGCTGACGCTATCGTCGCTGCTGAGCCTGAGCCCCTTGAATACGTTCGCGTTTGCGACGCTTTCGGCACCGGCTTCTTCTACATCCCCGGCACCGAAACCTGCCTGAAGTTCGGCGGTTACGTTCGTTTCCAGACCAACATTGGCCGCGATGCTAAGGGCACGTCTGACTGGAACTCGTTCACGCGCGCTCAGTTCGAAGTTGACACCCGCACCGACACCGAACTCGGTGCTCTGCGTGGCTTCATCGGCTTCCGTGGCAATGCCGACAACGGTTCTGCTTCTGGTTCCAGCGTTTTCGTTGACCAGGCTTTCATCGAACTCGGCGGCCTGAAGGTCGGTAAGTTCTACAGCTGGTGGGACGATAGCCTTTCTGGCGAAACGGACGAGCTGTCTTCCAACGCTCTGTTCAACTCCATTCGTTACACCTACGACGCTGGCTCGTTCTGGGCAGGCGTTTCGGTTGACGAACTCGAAGGCATCACTGTTGGTCCGTTTAACGAAACCGACAACAACGTTGGTGTTGCTCTCGGCGTTGGCGCCAAGCTCGGCGCTGCTTCCTTCCAGCTCATCGGTGGCTACGACACCGACCGCGAAAACGGCTCTGTACGCCTGATCGCAACGGCTGACGTTGGTCCGGGCACGCTTGGCCTGGCTGGTGTTTGGGCTTCCGGCGCAAACGCTTACTACAACGTCTCCGAGTGGGCAGTTGCTGCGGAATACGCCATCAAGGCAACCGACAAGCTGACGATCACCCCCGGCGTTCAGTACTACGGCAACTACGGCCTGGTTTCCTGGGATGACTTCTCGAACGACGACGGCTGGACAGCTGGTCTGACGCTCGACTACAAGATCACGCAGGGCCTCTCCACGAAGATCGCTGTTAACTACGTTGACATCGACAACCGTGACGACCAGGTTAAGGGTTTCGTTCGCCTTCAGCGTTCGTTCTAATCTGATCTGACATTGTCAGTGATGGAAAGCCCGGCTCTCGAGCCGGGCTTTTTCGTTTCTGTAACGCCCGTCCGGCAAGAGGTGCGGGGATGCGTCGCCACGCCAGTGGCCGGGTGCCGCCGATTGGCTGTGATGTTCGAGCCGGCGTCGCAGCGGATGACTGGTCTTTGACGGCAATTGCGGTTGTTGATTCGTTTGGGATCCTCTGCCTCCGGAAATCTATGAAGACGGAATGACCAGGCGATTCTGAGCGCTACGTCTGGATTCTGAAGAGCCGCAAATCCCTTTTTGGACAATCTCACATGGCCTGATTGCGTCGGTATTTTGTTTTTGCGACGGATTTGACTCATGAGAAAGATTTGCCACTCTCTGCAAGTGCTTGAAATAAATCAAAAATTAACGATTCATTAAGAAGTGGGCCGGGGTCGGTTAGAATTGTAGCTATTTCGCAACAATGAAAAACTAAGGACACCTTACTGTCTTCCTTTCGTCATGATTGCGATTGCCTGTCCGCCAGGTTTTGGCTCTAATCACCTCCATAAGCGGCACGCATTCGTTAGTGCTTTCCCACCCGCTGCTTAGAAAATTGGCGTTTGACTGGAGGTCAACCATGAACATCAAGAGCCTTCTCATCGGCTCCGCTGCGGCTCTCGCAGCAGTATCCGGCGCACAGGCCGCTGACGCTATCGTCGCTGCCGAGCCTGAGCCCCTTGAATACGTTCGCGTTTGCGACGCTTTCGGCACCGGCTTCTTCTACATCCCCGGCACCGAAACCTGCCTGAAGTTCGGCGGTTACATCCGTTTCCAGACCAACTTCGGCCGTGACGCCAAGGGTACGTCTGACTGGAACTCGTTCACGCGCGCCCAGTTCGAAGTTGACACCCGCACCGACACCGAACTCGGTGCTCTGCGTGGCTTCATCGGCTTCCGTGGCAATGCCGACAACGGCACTGCTTCTGGTTCCAGCGTTTTCGTTGACCAGGCCTTCATCGAACTCGGCGGCCTGAAGGTCGGTAAGTTCTACAGCTGGTGGGACGACGATCTGAATGGCGAAACCGACATTCTGTCCACGAACACCCTGTTCAACTCGATCAAGTACACCTACGACGCTGGTTCTTTCCAGGCTGCTCTCTCGGTTGACGAGCTTGAAGGTTCGTACGGTCAGTACCAGTACGGTCCGGACAACAACGTCGGCATCGGCGGCATGATCGGCGGCAAGTTCGGCGCAGTTACCGCCAACCTGATCGCCAGCTACGACTTCGATGCAGAAAACGTTGCTATCCGCAGCATCCTGTTCGCTGACATTGGTCCGGGCACCTTCGGTCTTGCTGGTGTATGGGCTTCGGGCGACAACGCTTACTACGCAAAGTCTGAATGGGCTGTTGCCGTTGAGTACGCGATCAAGGCTACGGATCGTCTGACGCTTACCCCCGGCTTCGAGTACCTCAGCAAGCTGGACGTCAACCCTGTTGACGGCGACTTCACTGGCGACCGTGACGCCTGGACTGCTGGTCTGACGGTTGACTACAAGATCACTGAAGGTCTTGCTACCAAGATCACCGCCAACTACTACGACGAAGATGGTCGTGACGATGAAGTCACCGGCTTCGTTCGCCTTCAGCGCACGTTCTAATCTGATCTGACATTGTCAGTGATGGAAGCCCGGCTCTCGAGCCGGGCTTTTTCGTTTGAATATCTGCCGAAGCGGAAAACCGCGTGGCTTGGATAGGGAAACAAAAAAGCACCGGGCCAGCCGGTGCTTCTATGGTCTCACGGTGCTGGGCCGATGAACCCGACCTTTACCCCGACCGCCCATGGCGCAGATCATCGACAATATCGGCCTGTTGTCCCAGCCGTGACTTGTAGACCTGATAATTCTCCATCACGCGCTGCACATAATTGCGCGTTTCGGGGAAGGGGATGCGTTCGATCCAGTCGACCACCTCGTCGATGGGCTTGCCGCGCGGGTCGCCGTAACGGGCGATCCATTCCGGCACGCGCTTCGGGCCGGCATTATAGGCGATGAAGGTGAGGATATAGGAACCGCCGAAACTGTCGATCTGCTCGCCAAGATAGTGAGCACCGAGTGTGGCGTTATATCCCGCGTCGCTCGTCAGCATCGCCTGCGTATAGGGCAGGCCATGGCGTCCGGCCACGCCCTTGGCAGTTCCCGGCAACAATTGCAGCAACCCGCGGGCATTGGCGGCGGAGACCGCGGCCGGGTTGAAGGCGCTCTCCTGCCGGGCGATGGCATAGGCAAGTGCCTTGCCGGAGCCGGCAATATTGGCGCTGGCGGGAATGACGCCGAGCGGATAGGCGAGGGCGGCGGCATCGATGCCGCGGCTGAAAGCCGTCTTGCCGATTTGCAGCGAGACCTGATGGTTACCGTTGCTTTCCGCCCTTGCGGCCAGAATGGCAAGTTCGCCCGGGCTGTCGAGCTGATCGGCCAGTGACCGGTAAAGGCTGTCCGCCCGCCAGCCATAGCCCGCGGCCTCCAGCCGGTCGATGGCGCGCACGGCCTCTCTGCCGGCAAAACGCTCCCGATCACCGCCGCTTGGGCTGGGATAGGTGACGTTCAGCGTCTTGGTGCCGATCCGTGCGGCGGCAAGCTGACCGTAAAAGGTGCCGGGATGGGCGGCAGCCCTGGTAAAGAAGTCGCGGGCATTGCCCGGCCCACCCGCTTCCGCGGTCCGCCCGAGCCAATAATAGGCGCGGGAGGCCGAAAGCGGCCGGTTCGAGGTCTGCAAAAGCGTATTGAAGTGGCGGGAAGCCGCCGCGGGGTCGCGCAGCGCCCGAAGCGCGTACCAGCCGGCATGGAATTCCGCATCGGCAATATCGACGGCGGAGGTTGCCGAATGATTGGCGACAATGCGGTAGGCCTCGGCAAAATCGCCGAGATCGGCAAGGCCGCGGGCGATAATGCGCCGCTCATTCCACCATTCTCCGGGATTGACGAGCTTGCCCGCTTCCTTTGGCGCCTGCCGCAAGAGGACCGCTGCTTCCGGATATTTCTGCTGGTTGCGCAGATTTTCAACGCGGGCGAAGAGAAAGGCCGTATCGTTGCGCCATGTCGCGTCGACCTTGCCCAGGAGCGCGCCCGCATTGGCGGATCGCTGCAACACGGCCGCCCATGCATTGTAAAGCGACTGCGCCTTGCCCAGATCGCCAAAGCGCTTGGCCTGGCCGATGCGGCTGCGATACATCAGATAGTCCATGCGCGCCTTGTGGTCGGCGGGCGTCAGATAGCTGGGGAATTCGGCAAGAACACGGTCTTCCATGTCCTTGTCCATGCCTTCGCTGACCCACAGCTGGCGAATGAGGCTCTGCGCTTCCGCGCCCTTGCCGGAAGAAGAGAGGGCCTTGGCGAGTACCACGGTGCCTTCGGCGGTTTCCGGCCGGCTGCTGCCGAAAGCGGCTAGCACCTGGGACGCGGGCGGATCTTCACGGTAAAGCGCTTTTTCTGAATTGGCGCGCAAGGTTGCCGCGCCCGGCCAGCCGGTCAATTCACGCTGGGCTGCGGCGATCTCGGCGGAAGGCACGTCCTTCTGACCGGAAACGGCAATCGCCCAGGAAAGAATGTGCCGGTCGAGGCTTCCCGTCGGCATGGCGTTGCGCAGCGCAATGGCGCGCGCGGCATCGCGGCTGGAAAGGGCGTCGAGGCCCGCTTTCAGCTGGCCCGCGTCATCAGGCCGGTTGAGGCGTGGTATCGCGCCGGTGATTTCGGGGGAGGCGGGCATGAAGGCGGGAACGGTCGGCGCATTCGGCTTCACATAGGGAAGCGGCACCGCACCTTCCGGCACGGGGCCGGCCAGTGCGTTCCACACGGTCGCGGCAAGACCTGCCGCCATCAATGCCCAAACTGTCTTTTTCATACCGCTCTTCATTACCGGACGGAAACAATCGACCTTCTTGTATTGTCAATTCATTGCAGCGGGATTGCGGGAAGCGCCTGTGGTTCTGGTCCGAAATCCCGCCCTCAAATCTACGGAGAGTGAGGTTAACGAAACCTTACCTGCGGCTGCGCAATCCTATCAACTTTTATTCACCGGCCTGCGAGCGGCGCCCATTTCCACCGCCTCGTTTTTTCAGCTGCCGCATGACGCTCGCAGAGTGTCACACTTCCGACAATTTCGGACAAAATAGGCTTCCTTTGCGCTTGTCGGCGCCAAGGGCTGGCACTAATGTGTGCCGGTTTTAACCATCGAATGCGGCCGAAGCATGAACCGGCTCGGCGCCAGGAGCTTTGCATGTTCAAGGGATCAATTCCCGCCCTCATTACCCCGTTCACGGACAATGGCGCCGTGGACGAACAGGCGTTTGCCGCCCATGTGGAATGGCAGATCGCCGAAGGCAGCAACGGACTTGTGCCTGTTGGCACGACGGGGGAATCTCCAACCCTGTCCCACGACGAGCACAAACGTGTGGTCGAGCTGTGCATTGAGGTAGCGGCGAAACGGGTTCCGGTCATTGCGGGCGCTGGCTCCAACAATACCGATGAGGCGATCGAGCTTGCCCTGCACGCGCAGGAAGCCGGAGCGGATGCGCTGCTGGTGGTCACCCCCTATTATAACAAGCCGACACAGAAGGGGCTTTTCGCCCATTTTGCCGCTGTCGCCGAAGCGGTGAAGCTGCCGATCGTCATCTACAATATCCCGCCGCGCTCGGTGGTGGATATGTCGCCGGAAACCATGGGCGCGCTGGTCAAGGCGCACAAGAACATTGTCGGCGTCAAGGATGCGACGGGCAAGCTCGATCGCGTCTCCGAACAGCGCATTTCCTGCGGTAAGGATTTCATCCAGCTGTCGGGCGAAGATGGCACGGCGCTCGGCTTCAACGCCCATGGCGGCGTCGGCTGTATTTCGGTCACCGCCAATGTCGCTCCACGTCTCTGTTCGGAGTTCCAGGCGGCGATGCTTGCCGGCGATTACGCCAAGGCCCTGGAATATCAGGATCGCCTGATGCCGCTGCACAAGGCCATCTTCATGGAGCCCGGCGTCTGCGGCACCAAATATGCGCTTTCGAAGACGCGCGCCGGCAATCGCCGTGTTCGCTCGCCGTTGATGAGCACGCTGGAACCGGCAACCGAAGCAGCCATCGACGCGGCGCTGAAGCATGCCGGCCTGATGAACTGAGACACGCCTGAGGCCTCAAAGGCGCGCAATGGACCGCTTCGCGACATAAGCGTTCCGCGCGCCTTTTCTTTTTACGGCGACGATACTAAATAGAGCATGTCTCCCAAAAGTGGTCACCGGTTTTGGGGCAAGAACATGCGCAAAAAAATATAGCTCAAAAACCGCTCCGACCGACAGGTCGCAGGCGCAATAAGAAAAACAAGGGATTGAAATATCATGGCCCCCAAAGGCAGCCAGCGCGTGGTGAACAAGATCGTTGCGGAAAACCGCAAGGCTCGCTTCAACTACGAAATCATCGACACCTATGAGGCAGGCCTCGTGCTGACCGGCACCGAGGTCAAGTCGCTGCGCGAAGGCAAGGCGAACATCGCCGAATCCTATGCCTCGGATGAGGGCGATGAAATCTGGCTGATCAACTCCCACTTGCCGGAATATCTGCAGGCCAACCGGTTCAACCACGAGCCGCGCCGCCGTCGCAAGCTGCTTTTGAGCAAACGCGAAATCAGCCGCCTGCGCGCCGGCATCAACCGCGATGGCATGACGCTGGTGCCGCTGAAGGTCTATTTCAACGAAAAGGGCCGCGCGAAGCTGGAACTGGCGCTCGCCAAGGGCAAGAAGCTGCACGACAAGCGCGAGACGGAGAAGGAACGCGACTGGAACCGGCAGAAGTCGCGCCTGCTGAAGGGCGGCAACGCTTAAGCGGCAGAGATTTCGCGGCGTAGAGGGTAGCGGCGTTTCGCCCCTTGTTCCTTCGTCATGCCGGACTTGATCCGGCATCCAGCCACGGCGCGTCTGCGCCGTGGAAAGGGTCCTTTTAGCCCAAGGACTTGGGCTGGCTGGATCCCGGCTCAAGGCCGGGATCACGGGAGCATGCTGCTGTCCGTGGCGCCTCTCAAGCAGCCCGATACGTCCGCTCCACATAGGCCTTCGACGCCGAAACGCTGAACCTGCTGACGAGCGCCGCAAGATTGGCGCTGACATCGCTCAGATTATGCGTCGCCGCATTGGTTTCTTCCACCATCGCCGCATTCTTCTGGGTCAGATTGTCCATGCTGTTGATGGCGGCGCTGATTTCCTGAATGCCGACGGACTGCTCCTGCGCCGCCTTGGTCAGCGAGGTGATGTGATCCTGGATGTGATCGACCTTGTTGCCGATCGTGTTGAGGGATTCGCCAGTCTTGTTGACGAGCGACACGCCCTGCATCACATCATCGGAGGATTTGGCGATCAGGGTCTTGATTTCCTTGGCGGCGGTGGCCGAACGCTGGGCCAGTTCGCGCACTTCCTGGGCGACGACGGCAAAACCCTTGCCGGCCTCACCGGCGCGGGCGGCTTCTACGCCGGCATTCAGCGCCAGAAGATTGGTCTGGAACGAGATCTCGTCGATGACGGAAATGATCTGGGTGATCTTCTGCGACGATTCCTCGATGGCACCCATCGCCTTGACGGCTTCCGTTACCACATCGCGTGAGCGCGCCGCCTCGACGGCCGAGCTTTCGACGATGGCCTTGGCCTCTTCCGAGCGCTGCGCCGAGAGTTTGGAAATGGTGGTGATTTCCTCGACGGCTGCGGCGGTTTCCTCAAGGGCGGCGGCCTGCTGTTCGGTTCTACGGGCCATGTCGTCGGTCGCAGAGGTCAGCTCGCGGGTGTTGCCGGAAATCTTGTTGGCCTCTTCGACGATCTGCCCAAAGGCGCCGGAAAGATTACCGACCGCGGCGTTGAAATTGGCGATCAGCCCTTCAAATTGCGGTGCGGTCTTTTCCGTGATGCTGGAGGTGAGGTCGCCATTGGCCAGCTTGTTCAGCGCATTGTTGAGCAGTTCGAGAACGTGCTCCTGTTCCTTCTTCATCTGCGCCTGTTCAGCCTCCACCTTCAGCCGCTCGGCGGCCAGCACGTCGAGATAGACGGAGATCGAATAGTCCATGTCGAGAAGAGCGGCCTTGATGGTTGCAGACAGCCCATCCTTCAGCTTCCTGGCCTTCTTCTCCATGAAGAGGCCCTTCAGTTCGGACTCGATGACCGCCTTGACGATGCCGTCAAGCATCAGCGCATAACCGCCAATATACCAGCGCGGCTCCAGCCCCAGCCTTGCATGGGTGCGGCCGATGGCGGTGACGGCGTCGGTATAATCGTCGTTGAACGTCCCGGAGGCGATCCGCGCCCAGTGTTTCAGCTGCATGCTCTTGGCATGGTGGATATGCGCATCGTTGGCGAAGAACTTTGCCGTTTCCGGCACCGCGCGAACCTTGGCATAAAAGCGGTCGAGCGAAGCATCGAGCGAGCCGGTGATGACACCTTTCATCTCGGAGAGATTTTGCCGCTGTTCGTGGCCAAGTCCCAGAAAATTCAGTCTTTCATCGAGCTGTCGGTCGGTTTTTGCTTGGCCATGCATGTCTAAACATCCTGATTTGGCACCCAAATCATATCGTTGGTGCCCTTATGTCTTTTAGACACGTCTAAAATTAACCAAGTTATAATTTCGACTTACCGAATTTGATGTTTGTTAATTCTAAAAAGAATTTTTACCTCGCCGGTGGAGCGCAAAGAGAAACGCGCCCGTCTTTTCAGGACGGACGCGTTGATGGTTTTGTCGCAGCAAAAACCGGGATCAGATCGTCTCGGGGCTCTCGACATGCCGGGCAGGGCGCTCGTTCGGGTCGCGCCCGATCTCTGCCTTCAGCGTCATCAGATCGATGAAGTGATCGGCCTGCCGGCGTAGGTCGTCTGCAATCATTGCGGGCTGCGTCGCCATGGTGGAAACCACGGACACCTTGCGGCCCTTGCGCTGCAGCGCGTCCACCAGCGTGGTGAAATCGCCGTCGCCGGAGAACAGGACGAGGTGGTCAACCGTTTCGGACTGTTCCATGGCATCGACCGCGAGTTCGATATCCATGTTGCCCTTGATCTTGCGGCGGCCGAGCGCGTCGGTGAATTCCTTCGCCGGCTTCGTCACGACCTTGTAGCCGTTATAGTCCAGCCAGTCGATCAGCGGGCGGATCGAGGAATATTCCTGATCTTCGATCAATGCGGTGTAATAATAGGCGCGCAGCAGGTATCCACGCTTTTGAAACGCCTTGAGGAGCTTGCGGTAGTCGATATCGAATCCCAGGCTTTTCGATGCTGCATAAAGATTGGCTCCATCTATGAAGAGCGCAATTTTCTCCCGTGGATCGAACATTCCATCCCATTCCTTTTTTTGGAAAGGCCATTATCTGGCTTTTATTTCCGGTCGCTAACGCAAAAAAACATGTCGTATCAACGAAGTTTGCGCATCGCCGTTGCGTTTTAAGTAAGGTAACTTCACCCGTATTCCAAGACAATTCTTCTAGACATTTTGTTCATCAGACGCCAAACATGGGCAATAAGGTGCCAAAAGACGCCAAAGACAGGAAAAACTTGAATTCCGCGGCCAATGGCTGTATCGGAAGCTGGAAAGCTTCGTCGCGAGAAATCCTGAATGTTTTTCGCAGGGCACGAAGCGCAGATTCAATAGGTTAGAGCATCCCTTGTGCACCCCAAACATTGCACGGCGCTCTGATCCACGACATTACGACACGCAAAGGACAGGCAATGGCCCGCGTCACAGTTGAAGATTGCATTGATAAAGTAGACAACCGTTTCGAGCTGGTGCTTCTCGCCAGCCACCGTGCGCGCCAGATTTCTCAAGGCTCCTCCATCACGGTTGACCGCGACAACGACAAGAACCCCGTCGTGGCGTTGCGCGAAATCGCCGATGAGACGCTGTCTCCCGACGATCTGAAGGAAGACCTCATCCATTCGCTGCAGAAGCATGTGGAAGTGGACGAGCCCGAGCCCGATCCGGTCACGCTCGCAGCCTCCGCTGTCGCCGATGGCGAAGACGACGACCAGCCGGAAACGGTTACTTTCGACCAGATGTCGGAAGAAGAACTGCTGGCCGGTATCGAAGGCCTTGTGCCGCCGGAAAAAAATGACGACTATTGATCTGACTTTATGACGCCATTGGCAGGCGGTGGTTACCGTCTGTCAATATTTGCCGTCATAATCTGATCCCTATTGATGCAGCATTGTGCGCCGACCCCTAGGTTGGCGCGCTTTCTTTTTGTGGAATATCGCATGATGCGGCAATACGAACTCGTTGAGCGGGTTCAAAAATATAAACCGGATGCGAATGAGGCCCTGCTGAACAAGGCCTATGTTTACGCCATGCAGAAACATGGCCAGCAGAAGCGGGCCAATGGCGACCCCTATATCTCGCATCCGCTGGAAGTTGCCGCGATCCTCACCGAAATGCATCTCGACGAATCGACCATCGCGGTGGCGTTGCTGCACGATACGATCGAGGATACCACCGCCACCCGTGCCGAAATCGATGAGTTGTTCGGCGAAGATATCGGCCGGCTGGTGGAGGGGCTGACCAAGCTCAAGAAGCTCGATCTCGTTACCCGCAAGGCCAAGCAGGCGGAAAACCTGCGCAAGCTGCTGCTCGCCATTTCCGATGACGTGCGCGTTCTGCTGGTGAAGCTCGCCGACCGCCTGCACAATATGCGCACCATGGAATATATGCCGGCCGACAAGCGCAGCCGCATTTCCGAAGAGACCATGGAAATCTATGCGCCGCTCGCCGGCCGCATGGGCATGCAGGATATGCGCGACGAGCTGGAAGACCTGTCCTTCCGGTATCTCAACCCGGAAGCCTACGAGACGGTAACCAACCGCCTGCAGGAACTGGAAACGCGCAATGAAGGGTTGATCAAGAAGATCGAGGACGAGCTGCGCGAGCTTCTCGTGGCGAACGGCCTCATCGGAGCCAATGTCAAAGGGCGTCAGAAGAAACCCTATTCGGTGTTCCGCAAGATGCAGTCGAAGTCGCTCTCTTTCGAGCAGCTTTCCGATGTCTACGGGTTCCGCATTCTGGTGGACGACATTCCCTCCTGCTACCGGGCGCTGGGCATTGTCCACACCCGCTGGCGCGTGGTGCCGGGCCGCTTCAAGGATTACATCTCCACGCCGAAGCAGAACGACTATCGTTCCATCCACACCACCATCGTCGGCCCGTCGCGCCAGCGTATCGAGCTGCAGATCCGCACCAAGCGCATGCATGAGATCGCCGAATTCGGCATCGCCGCCCATGCGCTCTACAAGGATGGCGAGAACGGGGAGGGCGATCTGCTCTCACCGGAGAGCAACGCCTATTCCTGGCTGCGCCACACCATCGAATCGCTGGCCGAAGGCGACAGCCCGGAAGAGTTCCTCGAGCACACCAAGCTCGAGCTCTTCCAGGATCAGGTGTTCTGCTTCACGCCCAAGGGCAAGCTGATTGCGCTGCCGCGCGGCGCGACGCCCATCGATTTCGCCTATGCGGTGCACACCAATATCGGCGACACCACCGTCGGCGCGAAGATCAACGGCCGGATCATGCCGCTCGTCACCCGCCTGAACAACGGCGATGAGGTGGAGATCATCCGCTCCGGCGTGCAGGTGCCGCCTGCCGCATGGGAAGAGGTGGTGGTGACGGGCAAGGCCCGCTCTGCCATCCGCCGCGCCACCCGCATGGCCATCCGCAAGCAATATTCCGGCCTCGGTTATCGCATTCTGGAGCGCACCTTCGAGCGCGCCGGCAAGGCCTTCTCCCGGGAAGCCCTGAAGCCCGTGCTGCATCGTCTGGCGCAGAAGGATGTGGAAGACGCCATCGCCGCCGTCGGCCGCGGTGAGGTCTCCTCGCTCGATGTGCTGCGCGCGGTCTATCCGGATTATCAGGACGAACGCGTCACGGTGAAGATGACCGGCGATGATGGCTGGTTCAACATGCGCAGCGCCTCCGGCATGGTCTTCAAGATCCCCGGCAAGTCGCGCTCGGTTCTCGAGGACGACGGTGCGGCCGAAATGCTGGATGGGCCGGACCCGCTGCCCATCCGTGGCCTTTCCGGCAATGTTGACGTGCATTTCGGTGCCGCCGGCGCGGTTCCGGGTGACCGCATCGTCGGCATCATGGAAAAGGGCAAGGGCATCACCATCTACCCCATTCAGGCGCCGGCGCTGCAACGCTTCGACGACGAGCCGGAGCGCTGGATCGATGTGCGCTGGGATTTGGATGAGGCGAACAAGTCGCGCTTCATGGCGCGGGTGATGATCAATGCGCTGAACGAGCCGGGCACGCTCGCCTCGGTGGCGCAATCGATCGCGACGCTTGATGTCAATATTCGCGGCCTCAACATGGTGCGCATCGGCACGGATTTCTCCGAGCTGGCGCTGGATGTCGAAGTCTGGGATCTCAGGCAGCTGAACCAGCTCCTGTCGCAGCTCAAGGATCTCGATTGCGTCTCGACAGTGACGCGTGCCTTCGATTGAGGCATTTTTGATCCTTTGTAAATACTAAAAGGCCGCTGTTATGCGCTGAATGCATGGCAGCGGCCTTTTCCTGTCTCTGGTCGTGGAGGCGGTTTGCGACTATTTTCATCTCAGAAATTGAAGAGAAGGAAATGCGGCGTGCCGGTGGATGAACACCGATGAGAAACGCCAGTTCCAAACCGAAAGGACCGAAAATCATGTTTACTCCGCTTCGCAAGATCGCCCGTGCCGTTCGTGGCAAGACCACTCAGGAACGCGAATTCGAATATCTCAGCGCCTCCGTGTCGAATGTCGACCTGGAATTCCGCCAGCGCGAAATTGACCGCGGCCTGTTCCGCCGGTAATGCACACAGCGCATGGCAGCCAATCGCCATGCGTATGGAGCCAGCAGGTGCAGCCGTATCGGCCTGTGTATTGCTGTGTCTCGCAAAACTATGTGAATGCGCGCTTCAAGCGGTTGTCCCAAACTGGTTGACCAATACGCCGCAGAAAATTCCGATTCAGTCCCCTGTCGCAATAGGCGACACTAAATTGGGACTGATATCGAAGGCTCGATATTCACTGTATTCGTGACATCCAGCGTCCGTCATGCCGGACTTGATCCGGCATCCAGCCAGCCCAAGTCCTTGGGCTGGAAAGAGTCTTCTCGCCGCGCAGACGCACGTCGGCTGGATTCCGGCTCAAGGCCGGAATGACGGAAGCGGAGAATACACCTGCAAAAGAAATCCCTGCGTCATCTATGATGCTCTTGGCTCAGCCCGGGCGATGAAATAGACTGAGCCCATGCCGTTTCGCCGCCGTGAACCCGTTGGTTTTTCAGAGAAGATTCGCGACCTCTTCTGGCCGCGCACGGGTTTTACCCGTTCGCTGCGCTATATGAAGCTGCGTCTGCTACGGCTTTCCGCTTCTCCGCATTCTGTTGCCGCCGGTGTCGCCATTGGTGTCGGCGTGGCATGGACGCCGTTTCTCGGCATTCATATCATCATCGCCATGGCGCTTGGCTTCCTCATGCGCGTCAATCTTGTTGCGGCCGCACTCGGCACCACCTTCGCCAATCCGCTGACATTTCCCTTCATATGGGCATCCACCTGGGAACTGGGGCATTTCATCCTCGGCCGGCAGAGGTCGGAAAGCGCTGCCCATGTGGATTTCGTGGCGTTGTTCAGCCATCTCGAATTCAGGCAGATATGGACGCCGGTGCTGGAACCCATGACCATCGGCGCGATTCTGCCCGCAGCCATCAGTGCCATCATCGCTTATGTCGCCGTTTATGGCCTCATCAGCGGCTTTCAGCGGCGCAAGATGGAAAATCTCGCGCACCGCGCCGCCAATAAAAATGCCTCTCTGGAGATGTTGAAATGATCATTGGATTGGGTAGCGACCTGATCGACATTCGTCGTGTTGAAAAGTCGATCGATCGTTTCGGCGACCGCTTCACCCATCGCTGTTTTACCGATATCGAGCGGGCCAAATCCGATGGCCGCAGGAACCGCGCGGCTTCCTATGCCAAGCGCTTCGCCGCCAAGGAGGCCTGTTCCAAGGCGCTGGGGACCGGACTTGCGAACGGTGTTTTCTGGAAGGATATGGGCGTCGTTAACCTGCCGGGCGGCAAGCCGACCATGGTTCTGACCAATGGGGCAGGGGAAAGGCTGGCGGCGCTGCTGCCCGCCGGCCACCGCGCCAATATTCACCTGACGATCACGGACGACTTCCCTTATGCTCAGGCATTCGTGATTATCGAGGCGCTTCCCGTGAACGGGTAAGACGCGACGCTGCCGCATTGCCGCTCTATTTGCGGGCGTGTGACAGAAGCGCTTCCCTTCGGGCTGGAAAGGTTCTAGAGAAGTCGCAGAAATATGAAAGCGTTGCCGGCTGCGTAAAAACCGCTTGCCCGCCGCATATGCGATAAAACAACGGCCCGGAGGCCTTCGTGAAACCGAAGAAGCCGGGAAACAATCAGGCAGGTCTTTAAGTGTCCGAAAAAGCTGAAAAGAAGCAGAACGCCCTCTGGGAGAACGTCAAGGTCATCATTCAGGCGCTGCTGCTGGCCATGGTCATCCGCACCGTGCTGTTTCAGCCCTTCACCATCCCTTCCGGCTCGATGATGCCGACGCTTCTGGTTGGCGACTATCTTTTCGTCAATAAGTTCTCCTACGGCTATTCGAAATATTCGCTGCCCTTTTCGCCGAACCTGTTTTCGGGCCGCATTCTCGAATTCAGCAAGCCCAAGCGTGGCGATGTCGTGGTGTTCCGCCTGCCGCCCAATCCTGAAGTGGATTACATCAAGCGTCTGGTGGGCCTGCCGGGCGACCGCATCCAGGTGACGAACGGCGTGCTGTTCATCAACGGCCAGCCGGTGCCGAAGCAGCCCGATGGCACCTTCACCTCCGATTACCGCGCCGATCCGGGCGCCAATGTGCCGGTCTTCCGTGAAACGCTCGACAATGGCGTCACCTACGACACGCTCGACCAGTCGCCCGATTCTCGTGGCGACAACACCCGCGAATTCGTGGTGCCGGAAGGCCATTATTTCATGATGGGCGACAACAGAGACAATTCGCTCGACAGCCGGTTCGACGTCGGTTTCGTACCGGAAGAAAACCTGATCGGCCGCGCCAGCGTCATCTTCTTCTCGCTGGGCAATGACACGCCGTTCAGCCGCATTTGGGAATGGCCGGCCAACATGCGTTGGGACCGCCTCTTCAAGGTTGTGGAATGAGCAAGACCAAGCCGCTTTCGACGGATGAGATTTCCCGTCTGGAAGCGTTGATCGGATATGAGTTCAAGGAAAAGGCCCGGCTCGACCGGGCCTTGACCCATGCCAGCGCCCGCTCGGCGGCGGCCGGCAATTACGAGCGGCTGGAATTTCTTGGCGACCGTGTCCTCGGTCTCTGCGTCGCCGAATTGCTGTTCTCCACCTTCCGCAACGCCACTGAAGGCGAGCTTTCGGTCCGTCTGAACCAGCTCGTCAGCGCCGAATCCTGCGCCGCGATCGGCGACGAGATGGGCCTGCATAATTTCATCCGCACCGGCTCGGATGTGAAGAAGCTGACCGGCAAGGCGATGCTGAACGTGCGCGCCGATGTGGTCGAAAGCCTGATCGCCACCATTTACCTGGATGGCGGGCTGGAAGCGTCGCGCAAATTCATTCTGAAATACTGGCAGGGCCGCGCAACCAGCGTGGATGCCGGGCGACGCGACGCCAAGACCGAGTTGCAGGAATGGGCGCATGCCAGGTTTGCGACCACGCCCTCTTACCGGGTTGACGATCGTTCCGGACCGGATCACGATCCCCGCTTTACGGTGACTGTCGAAATTCCCGGCGTGAAGCCGGAAACCGGTGTCGAGCGCTCCAAGCGCGCGGCCGAACAGGTGGCGGCAACAAGATTGCTGGAACGCGAAGGCGTCTGGCAGAAGACCTCCACCCGGAACTGAGCACCCGGCGAACCGGGTGCCAAAATCGAGCGCATGGCGGACCCGCGGGCCGCATGTTGAATACCTCTGACCTTGATGGATAACATGACCGATCACGAAAACCCCGCCATTGAAGGCGAAGACAACAACCTTCCGACCCGTTCCGGCTTTGTGGCCCTTATCGGCCCGACCAATGCCGGCAAGTCGACGCTGGTGAACAGGCTGGTTGGCGCCAAGGTTTCGATCGTCAGCCACAAGGTGCAGACGACGCGCGCCGTGATGCGCGGCATCGCCATTCACAAGAATGCGCAGATCGTTTTCATGGACACGCCCGGCATCTTCAAGCCGCGCCGCCGGCTTGACCGCGCCATGGTCACCTCCGCCTGGGGCGGCGCGAAGGATGCCGATCTCATCCTTCTGCTGATCGACAGCGAGCGTGGTCTGAAAGGCGACGCAGAGGCCATTCTCGAAGGCCTGAAGGATGTTCCGCAGAAGAAGATCCTCTGCCTCAACAAGATCGACCAGGTGAAGCGCGAAGACCTGCTGAAGCTGGCCGCCGCCGCCAATGAGACGGTCGCCTTCGACCGCACCTTCATGATTTCGGCCACCAACGGTTCGGGTTGCGAAGACCTGATGGATTATCTTGTGGAGGCTCTGCCGGAAGGTCCGTGGTATTATCCGGAAGACCAGATTTCCGACCTGCCGATGCGCCAGCTCGCCGCCGAAATCACCCGCGAAAAACTGTTTCTGCGCCTGCATCAGGAACTTCCCTATGCCTCGCATGTCGAGACGGAAAAATGGGAAGAGCGCAAGGACGGCTCGGTACGCATCGAGCAGGTGATCTATGTCGAGCGCGACAGCCAGAAGAAGATCGCGCTCGGCAAGAACGGCGACGCAATCAAGGCGATCTCCACCGCCTCGCGCAAGGAACTGTCGGAAATTCTCGAACAGCCGGTGCATCTCTTCCTGTTCGTCAAGGTGCGCGAGAACTGGGGCGACGACCCCGAGCGCTTCCGTGAAATGGGACTGGAATTCCCGCGCGGCTAGCGCACTGGCGCACCGGCAGGGTGAGAACGTGCGCCCGCCTCCGTCATTCCGGCCTTGAGCCGGAATCCAGCCAGCCCAAGTCCTTGGGCAAAAAACTCTCTCGCCGCGCAGACGCGCGTCGACTGGATTCCGGCTCAAGGCCGGAATGACGAGCGGGAGATGTCGCGAACCAACGCGAACATCGAGATTGCCTCCAAAGCCTTCGTTTTTGTGTGTTGGAGCGTAGGGCGCGCCGCGATCCTTGAATGACTTGAATATCTTCATCCTCCACCGGGAACCGAATGCGTTCGGGCGGGTTGTTCCAAAACAATTGGGCGCAACCTTTTTCGATGACGGGCACTCATGTCGCCAAAAAAACCGAACGGTATCTCCACCACGCCTTGCCAGCACTGTCCCCTGCGCGATCTGCCGCATTTCAGGGATTTTTCATCGCCCGAGCTGGATTTCGTTTCGCGTTTCAAGACGGGAGAGCTGGCGGTCGAAAGCGGCTCCGTGATCCTGATGGAAGGGTCGCACAGCGCCCATCTTTATACGGTGCTGCATGGATGGGCCTTCCGTTACAAGACGCTGGAAGACGGCAGGCGGCAGATTCTCAATTACGTCATGCCCGGCGATCTCGTCGGCCTGCAGGGCACGGTGATGGGGGAGATGCAGCATTCGGTGGAAGCACTGTCTCCTGTCACCCTATGCGTCTTTGAACGGTCCCGTCTCAACAACCTCTTCACCGATCATCCGAGCCTTGCCTATGACCTCACCTGGATCGCGGCGAGCGAAGAACGCATGCTCGACAGCCATCTCCTGAGCATCGGCCGGCGCACCGCGCTGGAGCGCGCGGCCTATCTTATCGCGTTCCTCTACAGCAAGGCGAAAGCGGTCCATCTTGTGCAGGGCGAAACGCCCATCCCGGTCACCCAGCAGCATGTTGCCGATACGCTCGGCCTTTCCATCGTCCATACCAATAAGACCCTGAGAAAGCTCGTCGATCGCGGCCTGATCCGCTGGACGGACAAGGGCTGCCTGGTGCTGGACAATGCCGGATTGAGCCATGTGGCCGGCTGGGAAAGCGACGAAAAGCGGCAGAGACCCTTCATCTGATCTTCTTCGGACATGTCTTTTTTAAATGACGTTAGGGCCGTAATTTGCGACTCCTGTCCTGATATCTCGCAGGAGATTAATTAGGAGCCCCCTGTCGCAGAACTGGTTGGCTCCTTCATCTGGGAAGAAGAAAACATATGTTGCCACAACGGGTTATCATCGTTGAGGATGAATATCTGGTGGCGCTTGATGTCGAGGCTGTTCTCCAGTCCATGGGGGTCGAAATCATCGTCATCGCCACGACGCTCGCACAGGCCCGCGACGCCATCGAACAGGACGGCGCCGATTGCGTGCTTCTCGATGTCAGCCTTTCCGATGGCAAGAGTTACGATTTCGCGCGCCAGCTGCGCCAGGCGGGTATTCCCTTCGGTTTTGTCAGCGGTTACGGCGATACGACGGGGTTTCCCGAGGACCTTGCGAAGGCGCCGCTGCTTGGCAAGCCTTTCGGGGAAAATGAAATCATGGATTTCGTTCTCGGCCTCGTCAGCGTGGTCAATGACGCCGTAAAAGAATAACGTTTCCCCGCCGGATCGGTTATGATCGGGCCTGAATCGAAATTCGGACATGTTTCATGCAGTGGCAGGACGAGGCGATCATTCTTGGTGTCAAGCGTCACGGTGAGACAAGCGTCATCGCCGAGGTGATGACCCGTTCGCGCGGCCGTCATCTGGGGCTGGTGCGCTCCGGGCGCTCGCGCAGCATGCAGCCGGTGCTGCAGGCGGGAAACCGGGTGGATGTCATCTGGCGCGCGCGGCTTGATGATCATCTCGGCGAATACCGCATCGAGCCGCTGCAATTGCGGGCGGCACAGCTGATGGAAACGGCAACCGCCGTTTATGGCGTGCAGGCCATGGGCGCCTTGCTGCGCCTCTTGCCGGAGCGTGACCCGCATCCGCATCTTTTTCAGGCGCTCGACGTCATTCTAGACAATCTCCATGATCCGGCTGATGCGGGCGAATTGTTCGTGCGCTTCGAACTGGCGGTGTTGAACGATCTTGGTTTCGGACTTGATCTCAGCGAATGTGCGGCGACGGGGCTGCGTACCGATCTCATCTATGTATCGCCAAAAACGGGCAGGGCGGTCTGCCGCACCGCGGGCGCGCCCTATGCGGAGCGGATGCTGTCGCTACCGGCTTTCCTAAGCGAGGGCCAGTCGAAGGCGGCAGATCGCGACAGCCTTGCAGCTGCCTTTCGCCTCACCGCCCATTTCCTCAACCGGCATGTCTATGATCCGCGTGGCCTCCATGAAAACGCCGCCCGCGACGGTTTTGTGCAGGCGGCGCTGAAGGCGCTGGATCGCAAGACGGTACAGCCCACGCTTGATAAGGCTGTATAGTTTCAGGCTATCGCAGGCCGCGGTGCCGGCCGCTCCTGAATGGGCCAATGCACGATGGCCGCGAAAATCCCCATGCCGACGCCGAGCCACCAGACGAGATCATAAGAGCCGAGCCGATCATAAAGAAAGCCGCCCAGCCAGACGCCGAGGAACGAGCCGATCTGGTGCGACAGGAATACGACGCCGCCCAGCATGCCGAGATGGCGGGTGCCGAACATGATCGCCACCAGCGCATTTGTCGGCGGCACGGTCGAAAGCCAGAGAATGCCCATCACGGCCGCAAAGATGATGACCGAAAGCGGCGACTGCGGCAAAAGCAGGAAGGCGGTGACGGCGATAGAGCGGGCAATATAAATATAGGCCAGCATATAGGGCTTCGAATAACGCTGGGCGATGACGCCTGCCGCCAGCGAGCCGATGATGTTGAAGAAGCCGATCAGCGCCATGGCGATCACCGCATAGCGCGGCTCGATGCCGATATCGCCGAGATAGGCCGGGAAATGCGCGGTGATGAAGGCCACCTGGAAACCGCAGACAAAGAAGCCGGTGGTCAAAAGCAGATAGCTTTTATGGCTGAGCGCTTCCCTCAACGCCTCTCCTGCCGTCTGCTGGAACTGCGCCTGCGACTGGCTGCCGGAAGAGGAATTGCCGCGCATCGGATAGGCCAGCAGCGGCACCAGCATCATCATCACGGCAAGCCAGACGAGACTGTCCGACCAGCCATAGGTCGAAATCAGGCCCTGGCTGATCGGCGCGAACAGGAACATGCCGGCCGAGCCCGCCGCCGTGCCGATGCCGAAGGCCAGCGAGCGCTGCTGCGGCGTGACGTGGCGTGCGAAAGCGGACAGGATGACGCTGAAGGAGCCGGCGGCGATGCCAAGCCCGACGAGAACGCCGCCGCCGAAATGCAGCCAGAAGGGCGAGGTGCCGAAGGACATGCAGATGAGGCCGGCCGCATAAAGAAAGCCGGAAAGCACGAGCACACGGCCCGTGCCGAACTTGTCGGCGATGGCGCCGAAGAAGGGCTGGCCGAGACCCCAGAAGAGGTTCTGCAACGCCATTGCCAGGCCGAAGGTGGAGCGGTCCCAGCCAGTATCGGCAAGCATTGGCAACTGAAAAAAGCCCATGGCCGACCGTGGCCCGAAGGTCATGACCGCAATCAGCGACCCGGCGACGATAATCAGCCAGGGCATCGACTGGCGTGTAGCTTGCGACATGAAAACTCTCCCGCTGCAGCGCCTTGTGGCTTGGCGCAAGGCTTGCTGCAGATTCCGCTTTGATGAGAGGAATATTATCTTTTGTCAGCTCGCCCCACTAGCGACTTTTCTTGACGGCACTATTCGTGCGATTGATGGAACGCCCGAAGGTTAAATGCCATCGGGTAAGGTGAGAAAGCAATGAAGCAGAATATTTACGACGACCCGCAGTTTTTCGAGCGTTACAGCGCCATGCCGCGCTCCCTGGAAGGGCTGAGGCAGGCGGGCGAATGGCATGAGCTGCGCGCCATGCTGCCCGCGCTGAAGGACAGGACCGTTCTCGATCTCGGTTGCGGTTTCGGCTGGCATTGCCGTTATGCGGCGGAAGAGGGCGCGGCGCATGTCGTCGGTGTCGATCTTTCGGAGAATATGCTGCGCCGTGCCGCCGAGATAAACGGCGGCCCCGGTATCGAATATCGCCGCGCCGCGATCGAGGATATCGACTTTGCGCCTGATAGTTTCGATCTGGTGCTGAGTTCGCTCGCTTTGCATTACGTTCGCGATCTCGATGTGGCCTTCGCGAAGGTTTTCACCGTCCTGAAATCCGGCGGCGACTTCGTCTTTTCCATCGAGCATCCCGTGTTCACGGCGCTGGACAAGCAGGACTGGTTCTATGGCGAGGAAGGCGAAATCCTGCACTGGCCGCTCGATAACTATCAGCATGAAGGGGTGCGCCATTCCAACTGGATGGCCGATGATGTCGTCAAATATCACCGCACGGTGTCAGGCATTCTGAACGCCCTGCTGGCCGCCGGTTTTGCGATCACGCGAATGGCGGAACCGAGGCCAGATCCAGCCTTGCTGGCGGAGCGGCCGGAACTGAAACACGAAGACCGCCGCCCGATTTTCCTGATTGTTGGGGCGCGTAAAGCGTGACAAGAGGTCGATGGGGCAGGCTCTAATCTTGCTGTCGCGTCCCTCGTACTCCGCACTCTCCTCATCTCTGTGCTTGTCACAGAGATCCAGCCAGCCCAAGTCCTTGGGCTGAAAAGACTCTTTTCCCCGCGCAGACGCACGTCGGCTGGCTTCGTGTGACAAGCACAGGAATGAGGGGAGCGAGGGTTTGACGGCAGGTTAAAAACGCTGCCTGATGCACAGAGGGGGCCGTTTGAACCGGACCGACTTACCGCCGCTTGATCGCCCAGCCGTCTGGTCGTTCCTCGACCACCCTTGCCACATCGCCGACAGACAGCCTGCCTTCGCCGCGCGGTGTGACATTCCAGCCGAAAAGCGGGCCGGGCACGCGCCGGTCGCCGGACATGCGGATACGGCCCATGGCCTTCATGGGGGAGGGCACATCGCGGGAGCCGGTTATCTGGTCCTGCGTGGTCATGATGCAGCGAGCGCAGGGCTTGACGAGGTCGAAACGGATGCCGCCGATCTTGATGGCCGCCCAGCGGTCCTCGGCCCACGGTTCGTCCGTTTCGAGCACGATATTGGGCCGGAACCGCTCCATGCCGACGGCATCCTCGCCATTGTCGCGCATATTGTCGTTAAGGGCTGCAAGCGAGGCGGTGGTGGTGACGAGGATCTGATAACCGTCGGCGAAAGTGACGGGCGTTTCGTTACCGGTCCATTCGAGGCTTGCAACGCGTCTGGAGGCGTCGTCGAAGAACACCAGCTTCACCTCGCGCCCCAGCCATGCCGAAAGCGTGTCGTTTGTTTCGTCATCGGCAATATTGGCGCTGACGATCGATTTCCACACGGCCACATCCATGCGCTCTCCGGAAGGCTGCGCGAAAATCTCCCTGCCCGCTTCTCTCGAAAGCGCCATGCCGCCATTCTCATGGCGCGCCAGAATAGTGGCGATATCAGGCAATTCGCGCTGCGTGATGAAATGGCCGGAAGGATCGGTCAGCATGGCGCGGCGGTCGCCGGGCAGGCCTTCCGCCGAGACATCGCTTTGCGAGAGGACGATGCCGCGCCCGCTCTTCAGCGGGTAGATGTTGAGTTCGGTCACACGCATGTCGTGTCTCCTCAGATTTCGTCGAGAAACAGGTCCAGCACCTGTTGCAGGCGTTCATGGCGGGCCTTCGCCAATTCTCGTCCGGTTGCCGTGCGGAAACCATCTGCAAGCTTGAACAGCTTCGTTTCGAAATGGTCGATGGCAAAGGCGCGGTCGTCCAGCGGCCGGTCTTTGGCCAGTGGATCGGCCGGATCATAAAGCGCCGAACCCATGCGCCCGGCAATATAAAAGCACCGGGCTGCCCCCACCATGCCAATGGCGTCCAGCCGGTCGGCATCCTGCAGGATTTTTGCTTCCAGCGTCTGCGGTTCGATATTGGCGGAAAAACTATGGGTGGTAATGGCATGCGCGGCGGCGTCGATATCGCTGCGTCGCCAGCCAAGGGCTTCAAGAATGCCCGAGGCTTTTTCCGCCGCGAGCCGCGATGCCTGCGCGCGGAGCGGTGAGTTCTTCTCCACCGCCACGCAATCATGCAAAAGCACGCTGGCCGCCAGCACCGTGCCATCGCCACCTTCGCCCGCATGGATGCGCATGGCGTTGCGGAAGACGCGGTGAATATGGGCAAGATCATGCGAGCCGTCGCCCGCATCGGCGGCGTGCGGTATCAACTCCTGCGCAAGCGCCTCAAAAGGCGCGAAAGCCCCGGCCGCGATCATGCCTGCGGCTTCCGGGTGAGGATTTTCTGGTAGAACAGGCCGATGCCGATCAGCACCGCGCCAAGCCCGATGAAGGACAGCGCCCGCAGCACGCCTTCAAGATTGCTCATATCGATCAGGAAGGCCTTGGCGACGGAGATCAGCACGAAGGCGGCGGATGCCAGACGCAGGCTGCGGGCATTGAAGCGCGAGCCGAGCACGAGCAGCAGCACGCCGATCAGCAGCCAGACCACCGAATAGCTGTAGGTTTCACCCTGCAGGAAGCCCTTCCAGTCGGCAATGTTTTCGCCCTGCCAGAAGCGCCGGACCGAAAGTGTGGCCCAGGCAAAACCGAGTGCCGCACCCGCCACCGCCAGCAGGCTGACATAGGGCGGGGGACGTTTGCCGCGCGCATACCAGGCAAGACCGCCATAGGCGAACGCCGGCAGCAGATAACCGATCAGCAGCAGATTGAGGAACGGGATGCGGCCGGTATTTTCGCCGGTGAAATAGGGGTTGAGCGTGAAGAAATGCATTGTCAGAACGTTGATGACGGCGATCACGCCGGCAATCATCGAGCCGTAACGGAAGACGGGGCTGGGGCTCTTGAGATCCAGCGTCATCAGCACGCCTGAGAAACCGATGGTCAGCAGCGTATAGATCGACTGTTCGCCGAGCGTCGGCACGCTGTCATTGAGAGTGCCGCCATTCATCGCATGGCGGATGAGGATGGCGACCGCCAGCAGACCCATGACGCTGGCGATGGCCTGCAAAAAGTTCTTTGCCCGGAAGTTCGGCCAGTCGCGCAGCATCCAGGCCGAGACGATGGCGAGCAGGGCCGGAATGCCATAGCCCGGCAGCAGCGCGTTGAAGACCGGCGTGAGCCCAAGATTTTGCGGCCCGACGATGGTGGGTTCCCAGGCGATGCGGCCAAGAACGGCAACACTTGCCACCGCCATCACCCAGGGCAGAATATCCCAGTTGCGATGGCGGGTCGCCAGCACATAACCGAAGCCGATGACGGAGAGCAGCACGGTTGTGGCGAGCCCCTCCGTCAGCGTGTGCAGGCAAAGTGCGAAGGCGGCAAACGAGCCGAGCACGAGGATGTTGAGCGGTTTGCGATAGGCCTCATTGTTCTGCCGATGCAGCCATTCCGCGCCGGCGATCAGCACAAGGCCGAGGCCAAGACCATAGGCCGCATGCAGCCAGTCACGGCCGAGATTGCCATATTCGACGAAGCTTGCCGTGCCGAGCCAGACCGGGAAAAGCGCTGCAATCCCCGCCCAGAGCTGGGAGAAATCCCGATCATCCGCGCCCTTGCGTTTCAGGAAAGAGAAACCGCAGAGGAGAAGGATGACGCCGAGGCCGAGCGCCATGGCGATGGCTGCGGTGTAGCCCGTTCCGACGGGAGGAAGCGTGACGGCGGTATCATTTATCAGGCCGATGAAATCGATCCCCTGCCGCGACATCAGGGAGACCGCAGCCTGCGCGCCGAGTGCGGCGATAATGGCCGGCCACACCGCATTGTGTCGCGCAGCGCCAAGGGCGGCAAGCGTTGCGATGAGTGCGGAAACGACGAGGGCCGGATGGGTGTCGATGCTGCCGTCGGTGAAGAGGAAGCCGATTGCCGGCAGGATCACGGCCATCGAGACAGTGAGGCTGATGGCAAGCGACGGGCGCAACAAAAGCCGCATGGCGCGAATGGCGCGCCGCTCAGGCGTGGTGCTCGCTACGCTTTCCTCGGCGGGCGGTGTGTCAAAGTGCCTGCCGGGCCAGAGGAAGAGGGTGCCGGCCAGCATGACAAGCAGTGAAAGCGTCGGCGGTTCGGCGCTGATCGTCTCGGAAAAAGCGATATAGCCGAGCACCCAGAGGCCGAGACCCGCATTGGCAAGCGAGGGAACCACGGTCCAGCCCTGCCTGCGTGCAGCCGCCGCGGTTGCGAGCCACGAGATCGTCAGGAAAACAAACAGCGCCCATATATTCGGTGTTTCGCTGGAAATCAGCGCCGGCGTCAGCATCGACCCCAACAGGCCGAGACCCGCAAGCGCCTGTCCGTGCAGAAGCGACAGGCCGATGGTGGCGAAGGCCACGAGCCCAAGCAGAATGAAGGCGGTGCCGGAGCCGATATAGTCATAAATGCCATAGGCCGCGTAAACCACGCCGAACAACGTCAAGGCACTGGCGGCCGTCAGCACACCCGGTATCATGGCGTTGGCGTAAGTGGTGGCGATGCCCGGCACAGCCTTGCGGCGGATCGCCTCGCCGGCAAGGCCGAGAACGAGACCAAAAATGGCGGCGAGCGAAAGCCGAACGGCCGGGCTCAGGAGCCCCGCTTCGATGGAATATTTGACAAGGAAAATGCCGCCAAGCGCCAGCGCCAGGCCGCCAGCCCAGACGGCCCAGCGCGCGCCGAGCAGGCTTTCGAAGCTTTCCTTGGTTGCCGCTGTGGATGCAGCCTCACGCGCAAGCACGCGCTCCTCTTCCTTGCTGGCAAGGTCTTCCGCTTCCGCCATGGCGGCGGCCACTTCTGCTTCGGACGGGTGTTCGGCCTGGAAGGCTGCATCTTCCTCAGAGGCCACGCTTTCCTCTTCCGTCCCGAAATCCGCTCTCTCCGCCGAATCGGCCGTCTCCGCCTGCGCTGCCACAGGGGAAGCCACCCCGGCCGCCATCAGCCGCTTGAGGCTGACAACCTCGCGCTCGAGAGACTTGATTCGGCTTGAATTGCGGATGCTTGCGACCAGCGTGTAGATGAAGGCCGCGATGACGGCGAGTATAAGCAGCGGGATTTCCAAACAGAACTCTCCAATTACGAAGCTGTTTTTAAAGCCCTTTTGGCGAATTTATGCAAGGCCCGGTTGATGAAGGGCTGGGCCGCCTGTTTCTTCTCCCCGCCGGGGAGAAGGTGGCCCGAAGGGCCGGATGAGGGGGCAAGCTCTCGGTTTATCGCTGACGTTGCCCCCTCATCCCGCTGCCGCGGACTTCTCCCCGGCGGGGAGAAGAAACACGCGGTGCCCGCTCGATCCAGCTATCGCCACTTCGGATCAGGAAGCCTCCGCAAGCCAGCGCCGCGCCGCCTCGATATCTGCAAGCCCAAGCTCGTGTCCGTCATCCACCACTTCCACCCCGGCCTGCGCGCCGCTGGCCGAAATCCTGTCTCGCAACTCCGTCGCCTTGTCGCGGTATTTATCGCGTTCGCCGGCCACAAGCAGGAAGTTCCGCCCGGAAAGATCGGTTTCCGGCCAGGTTTCGAGAACCGGCATCGGCCGATAGAGCAGCGCGTCTCCGGCAAGCTCCGGATAAAGCGCTGCAAAGGCCGTATAGAAATTCGCGCCATTGGAATGGCCGACAAAACGAAGCCTCGAAGGATCAAGGCCATAGGACCGGATCGCGCTATCGACAAAGGCGGCAAAGGCTTCCGCCTCGGAGGCGATATCCTTCTGGTCGAAGCTGAAATCGGGATAACGGCGGAACCAGCGGGCGATGTCCTCTTCCGTGCTGCGGCCGCGAACGCCGAGAAGCGTGGCGCCCGGTGCCGCCCGGTGGGCCAGCGGCATCAGGCTCGTTTCGCTGCCGCCGGAACCGTGCAGCAGGATGAGGGTGCTACCGTCAGGTTTTTCGGGCGTGTAGAAGCGGTGCACGAAGGGCAGGTCGCGATAGACGATACGCTCTTCGCCGGGCATCGAAAATTGCGGCAGCGCGACGCGCACATCCGCCTCATCCTTCATGAAAAGCGGCGGAATGAACAGCTTTTCGCCAAGCGCTTCCAGGGGTTCGTCAACGGTCATGCCGGGCGCGTCGGTCGCCATTTCGATCAGCACTCCACCCGGTTCGCGGACATAGAGCGAATGGAAATATTTCCGGTCATGGGCATTGGTGGTGCTGGAATTCAGCGATTTCAGTTCAACCAGCACCGCGTTCAGCTCGTCCAGATCCTGCGCGCGGAAAGCGATATGATCGACGGTGCCGGTGCCCGGCGCGCTGGACCAGAAGCCGGTGGCGTCACGCACGTCGATAATGTCATCGCTTTTCGAAACGAGCCGGCGGATAGCGCCCGTCTGGCTTTCCTGCTGGTAACCGAAATATTTTGTGAGGAAAGCCACCGTTTCTTCCGGCACCTCGCTCAGCACGGTTGCACCATAGATGCGGCGAATGGCGTCTTCTGCCGGAATGTCGTTGGTCACATGTGGCGTGGCATCGGGGAAGGCGTGGATGCCGACCAGCTTGACGATGAGGCCATCAGGGTCTTTCAGCCGGATGACCGGGGCGCCGAATTCGTCGGATGGTCCCTCGGCGCGGATGCCGAATTTCAGCGCCCGCGTCAGCCAGAAACCGATGCTGGCGGGATCGATCGCCAGCGACACTTCCAGCGTCTGGCCATAACCCACACGGCCCTGGCCGCCATCTTCCCAGACCAGAAAGGTCAGAAGCGAGCCTGGCGAGGCGATATCGTCGCCATAGAGCAGATGAAGCTGCATGGCGTCTTCGAAGCCGGCCGTGCGCTTGGCCAGCCTTAAACCCAGGAAGCCGGCGTAAAAATCGACATTCGCCTGCACCTTCCGGGTGATCATGGTGATGTGGTGTATGCCCAGTGCAGAATTCATCGTGCCGTCCCGTCGTTTTGCCTGCCATTCGTGGCTCTATTTGTCTTACCCTGCACCTGATCCGCAATCCCGGCAAATGAGAACGCTGTGTTCTCTGCATGAACGGAATTACCCTGGCTTCGTTGCATGCGAGATGGGCAGAGATAGGGCTTTTTGCCTCCATATCAATCAACGATGCATATAAAATAAGCATACAAAATAACGGCTATTTTGTATGCAATTTTATCTTGCCTTGAGGGCTGGAATTGGGTCTTATGCAACCAATCCAACAAAACCATCAGGGGGAATAGATGATGTTAACGCGCAGGTTGTTGTCCAGGGCTCTGGCCATTGCCGCTGTCGGCGCCGCTGCCGGATTTACGCTGCCCGTAACGGGCGCTCATGCCGAAACGCCGGTGAAATTCACGCTCGACTGGAAGTTCGAAGGTCCCGCCGCCGGCTTCCTGCTGGCGCTCGACAAGGGATACTTCAAGGCCGAAGGCCTCGACGTGACGATCGACAGCGGCAACGGCTCGGTGGAGGCCATTCCGCGCGTCGCGACCGGCGCCTACCAGATGGGTTTCGGCGACATCAATTCGGTGATGAAGTTCCTCGATGAGGATCCGAGCCAGAAGATCAAGGCTGTCTACATGGTCTATGAACGCCCGACATTTGCCGTTGTCGGCCGCAAGTCGCTCGGCGTCACCGGCGATCCGAAGTCGCTGGAAGGCAAGAAGCTCGGCGCACCGCCGCCGGATGGCGCCTTTGCGCAATGGCCTGCCTTCAAACAGGTCGCCGGTCTTGATGACAGCAAGATCAAGATCGAATCGATCGGGTTTCCCGTGCGTGAGCCGATGCTGGCCAAGGGCGATGTCGATGCCGTTTTCGGTTTCGCCTTTTCGGTGATCCTCAACTTGAAGAAGCAGGGCATTGCCGATGACGATATCTCGACCATTCTGATGGCCGAGCACGGTTTGAATCTTTATGGCAATGCGGTGCTGGTAAACACTGATTTCGCTGAGAAAAACCCTGATGCCGTCAAGGGTTTCCTGAAGGCGCTGGCAAAGGGCTTCGCCGATTCCGTCAAGACCCCGGAAGAGGGCGTGGCGGCCGTGCTCAAGCGCAATGAAACGCTCGACAGCGCCATCGAGCTCGAACGCCTCAACATGGCCAACAGCATGAACATCAAGACGCCCTATGTGGTGGAAAACGGCATGGGCGGCGTCGATCCGGCGAGGCTCGCCGCTTCGGTCGAGACGCTGAAAGTCTCGCTTGGGCTCAAGGGTAACGTCAAGGCGGATCAGGTCTTTGACGCGACCTACCTCCCGGCCAAACAAGAGCGCATGCTTCCCTGAGGGGGGAGCTGTTGCGGGTAGAACGAGTGGGTGCCGCGAATTTCTTCTCCCCGCCGGGGAGAAGGTCGCGGCAGCGGGATGAGGGGGAAACGTCCACCGTATTCGGAGAGCCTGCCCCCTCATCCGACCCTTCGGGCCACCTTCTCCCCAGCGGGGAGAAGAAATATGCGGCGACGCCGGGCATAATCGGCGGCTTTGGAAGTGAGGCGGGGCAACGAAGGCTGTAGACGCCCGTACCGGCCGAAAAAATGGGGACTGCGATGTCACATCTCGTGGAAATAGACAATGTCGACATGCGCTACGGCGGGTCGGCCGGCACGCTGGCTGTATCCGGCCTTAATCTGACGGTCGACAAGGGTGAGTTCGCGGCCGTCGTCGGCCCCTCGGGCTGTGGCAAGTCGACGCTCATGAAGCTGGTGACGGGGCTGCATATTCCGCAGAAGGGCAATGTCATCGTTGCCGGGCGGCAGGTCACGGAGCCGGTTTCCATCGTCGGCATGGCGTTTCAGAACCCGACGATGCTGCCCTGGCGCACCACGCTTGAAAACATCCTGCTACCGCTGGAGATCGTCGAGAAACATCGCCGGCGCCTGCGCGCCCACAAGGCTGAATATGTCGCGAAAGCCGAGCGGCTGCTGGAGATTGTCGGTCTCAAAGGCTTCGGCTCCAAATATCCCTGGCAGCTTTCCGGCGGCATGCAGCAGCGCGCCAATCTGTGCCGCGCCTTGATCCACGAGCCGGATCTCCTGATGCTGGATGAACCTTTCGGCGCACTCGACGCCTTCACCCGCGAGGAATTATGGTGCGTCATCCGCGATCTGCACGCGGCGCAACGCGTCACCATCATCCTTGTGACCCATGATCTGCGCGAAGCGACCTTTCTGGCGGACAAGATTTTCGTGATGAGCGCAAGGCCCGGCCGGGTGCTGGCCGAGCACCGCGTGCCGTTTGCCCGTCCGCGCCAGCTCGATATCATGTATGACAGGGGTTTCAACGACATGGTGCATGAACTGCATGGCGAGATCGCGCAGGCGAGGGTGGCAGCATGAGCGCGATTGTTGAAAGCACCGTGGCGGCCACGCCGCGCAAGCCCCTGATCGACCGGGTCAACTGGGTGAAAGCCGCCCCCTGGCTTTATACGCTGGCGCTGTTCCTGCTGTGGGAATTGCTGGTCTATGCGCTGAAAATGCCGCCGACCATTCTGCCGTCACCGGTCAGGGTCGGTCAGGCCATCGTGCAATATTGGTCACCGATCTGGAAGAATTCGCTGCAGACTCTTTATACAACGACGCTGGGCTTTGCCATTGCGGTGGCCGCCGGTCTTGCCATCGGCCTTTTTATCGGCTGGTCGAAAACCATCTATGCCGGGCTTTATCCGCTGATGATCGGTTTTAACGCCATCCCGAAAGTGGCGCTGGTGCCGATCCTCGTCATCTGGTTTGGCATTGGCACCGTGCCCGCGGTTCTCACCGCCTTCCTGATCTCCTTCTTCCCGATTGTCGTCAACGTCGCGACTGGCCTTGCCACCATCGAGCCGGAAACGGAGGATGTGCTGCGCGCGCTTGGTGCAAAGAAGATGGATATCATGCTGAAGGTCGGCATTCCGCGCTCCATGCCTTATTTCTTCGGCTCCCTGAAAATCGCCATCACGCTCGCCTTCGTCGGCTCGGTCGTCTCTGAAACCGTCGCCTCGAATTATGGCCTTGGCAATATGATGAGTTCGGCGCAGAGCCAGTTCAATGTGCCGCTGGTCTTCGCCGGCCTGCTGATGCTCGCCGTGGAAGGCATCGTCATGTACGCGATCATGGCCTGGCTTGAAAAGCGCATGACCGGCTGGGCGCATCGTTCGACCATGGGACAGTGAGCGCTCCCCGCTTGTTTCTTCTCCCCGAGGGGGAGAAGGTGGCCCGAAGGGTCGGATGAGGGGGCAACGTCAGCGATATGCCGAGAGCTTGCCCCCTCATCCCGCTGCCGCGACCTTCTCCCCCTCGGGGAGAAGGCGAAAACCTCACGCGCTCGCTTCTGGCGGAAACGCCATGCCTGCAAAGGGCTTAGTGCGCCGCCATTTCCTTCACGATCTCGGGACCGTCCATCATGAAGGGATAATAGGTCGGCCAGTTGGTCACTTCATCGAGCAGCGCCTTGCGGTCATTGCCCCAATAGAGGTGGTAATGGCCGGCCTTTGCAGGCGCGATGGTGTGGTCGCTGAACTGCACGAATTGCGGAGCCGCGGCATCTCCAGTGGTCTTCTTGAAAATGTACCTGACACCGCGATTGCCCTTCTTGTAGGTCAGGATTTCGTAGCCGTCGGCGGCATAGGTAGCCTCAACGGGCTTGGCTCCGCGATAGAAGGAAAAGCTGTTGCCCTTGATGACGATGCGATTGACGTCCGTCTTGTAGCCAATGGCATAATAAGCGCGGTATTCTTCGGCGCTCTTGTCGCCATGCGCTGCCTTTTCCGCCATCACCGGGTCGAGGGAGCCGTTCAGCAGATAGGGGTAGACCGACTGCCAGTCGCCTTCCCAGTCGGAAAGCGTGCGCGGCTTCACCTGGGCATCCTCGAAATAACCCTTGTATATCTGCTTTTCGGCTTCGGTCTGGCCATGGCTGTGATCGTGGCTATGAGCGGAGGAAGCCTTGTCTTTGCCGGCCGCCAGTGCCGAGGCTGTCGTCAGCAGCATGGAACCGATTGCAAGCGCGCCGGTGACGCGGGTGATCGTTTTTTGCATTCTTCTGGCCCTTCGTGTCTATAAAGCGAAAATAAGTTATGTAATAACATTACGATCACGTCGTATAAACACGTCTATCTGTAGACGCAAGGTGCCTGCCATCATCTCAGCCTGAAAACGACGAAAGCCGGCTGAGCGCCGGCTATCCTGTCTGGAGAAAGCTTGAGAAAGGGATCTGGTCAGGAAACGCTGTTCTCAGGCGGGTTGCACGCTGATGTTCGCCTTACGCTCGTCGAAAGCGAGTTTCATCGCCTTCGTCACCTCACGCGTGGTCACGAAATAATTGTCGCTGCGCACCCAATAGCGCAATTTCACCGTGGCGCTGTCGGCGCTGATCGAATCGACGAAGGTAACGGGGGCGGGGTCCAGCAACACCCGGCTTTCCGAACGCACCACGCGCATCAGCATGTCCTGCGCCGCACCCATATCCTCGTCATTCTTGACCGTCAGGCTCAATTCGTGGCGGCGCGAGGGGAAGCGGCTGTAATTGGTGATCGGCACGTTCCACAGCGTGGAATTGGGCGCGAGGCGGTAAAGCCCGTCGCTGGTCTTAAGCTCGGTCGCAAACAGCCCGATTTCCATGACCGTTCCGCTGACCGAGCTGGTCTCGATATATTCGCCGACCCGGAAAGGGCGCAGTACCAGAAGCATGATGCCGGCGGCGATGTTCTGTAACGTGCCCTGCAGCGCAAGGCCGATGGCGAGACCGGCGGCGCCGAGCGCGGCGAGGATGGAGGCCGTCTGCACCCCGAACTGGCCGAGCACCATGACCAGTACCAGAATGAGCACCACGTAACGAATGGCGCCTGCGAAGAAACCGGCAAGCGTCGCATCGAAGCCGCGGATGCGCGACAGGCCCTGAAAAGCCCAGCGCTGCAGGAATGTGGCGGCCAGCCAGCCGACGATGAGCAGCAGAAGCGCGCCGACGATCGAGAAGGAATATTGCACCGCAAGCGCACTCGCCTGCCGCACCGCGGCCTGCGATGCGACGATGATATCGGTTGCCTGTTGTTCCATGAATTATCCCGTGATTTTCATTGCTGTTCAGGGTTGGTAACGACCGGGTGCCGCAGGGGTTCCGCAAAAATGGAAGCTGTCAGGCACTGAGCGGCAATATGAACGGCACGTTGCCATCCGTATCCGCGCCCCTGCCGATTGCCTTGATCGCCTTGACCAGCCTGCCGTCCCGCCCGAGCAGCCGGTCGCCAATGGCGATGATGCGGGCATTGGGCGTGGCATAGGGCGAGGCGGCGCGCAGGCTGAGAGCAAGCGCCATATCGTCCTGATCCGCATTGAGGCTGAGCGCTGCGATGACGGCAGCGGCGGGTGAGCGCGACACCCCCATCCAGCAATGGATGAGCAGCGGCGCGGACTGGTCCCATTCCCGCGCGAAATCGATCAGCTTCTGCACATGCGCGTCATCGGGTGCGATGAGATCGCCCGTGCCCTTGAAGGCGATATCGTTCATGACAAGCGTCAGATGCCGCTCGGCAGCTATCACCGCCGGGCGGTGAAAGCTTTGCTCTTTGGCGATCAGCGTCACCATTTCGCGGGCCTTGTGCTTCACGGCCATTTCCGCGATCCGCGATAGCGGCGATACGACAATGGCCGTCATGTCGCACTCCCGGTCTTGGCCGCGCGCAGCGCCTCGATTGCATCGAAACGTGCGATGAACAGCCTTTGTGCTTCGGTAGAGGGAAGCGGCGTGATGTCGAACATGTCGCGGGTAATGCCGCGGGGCAGTCCGAAGAATTTCTGTGCCTCGGCGATGGAAAAGCCGGCAAGCTCCGTTGCCTCGAAAAAGGCGGCAACCGTATCCGCCTTCTTGATGCGGTCCTTCAATTCACGCGACGCGTGCGGCGGCAGGCCGAAGCGCAGATGTACGGCCGCTTCCAGCCGTTTTTCGACGGTTTTGTAACCGCCGCCGACAACCGATTTGAACGGTGAAATCATGTCGCCGATGACATATTCAGGGGCATCATGCAGAAGCGCCATCTGCATATCGTCAGGCGTGGCGCTCGTGCACATGCGGCAGAAGATGGTTTCCACGATCAGGCAGTGCTGGGCGACGGAAAAGGCGTGATCGCCGCGCGTCTGGCCGTTCCAGCGGGCGACGCGGGCAAGACCATGGGCGATATCGGCGATTTCCACATCAAGCGGCGAAGGATCGAGCAGATCAAGCCGCCGCCCGGAAAGCATGCGCTGCCAGGCGCGCGGACTTTTCGCAGACGCCACGCTTATTCCTCCACCCGTGTTGCCGGGTCAGCCGCCGGGAAGGAGATGCCGGTCCAGGCCGGCAGGGACACGGAGACGGTGATGTTATCCGCAAGCAAAGGCGTGCCGGAGGCAAGCGCATCGGCAATGCGGTCGATCCGCACGATGGCAAGTGCCTTGCGGCCGCAAACGGTTCCAAGCGCGCCGACAGGTTTTCCGTTGGCGGTAATCTCCGTCCCGGTGGCGGGAAGATCGCCGTCCGCGGTAACGGTAACGACGCGCCGCCGTGCCGTGCCGCGATGCTTCATGCGCGAGACCACCTCCTGCCCGACAAAGCAGCCCTTTTTGAAGGAGACGCCGTCATTCACATCCATCAGCACGTCATGGGGAAAAGCGTCCTGCAGCGGATAATCCCGGCCGGATTCGGCAATGCCGTGGTCGATGCGCAGGGCGTCATAGGCGGCGGCCTCTCCGGAGGCCGATGCGCCCGCAACGCGGAACAGATCGATACCGGCCTTGGCGAAACGGCCATCCCGCACACCGGCTTCAGGCGCGGTTTCATTCCAGAACAGGCTCATGCCTTCCACGGGCTCGAGTTTGAGGTCGACGGGTGCGCGCAGCTTGTACATGGTAAGGCGGCGCAGCAGCGCATCCTGTTCGTCAGCACCCGTTTCGATCAGATAATCCGGCCCATCGCGCGTTATCAGGAAATCGAACAGGATCTTGCCCTGCGGCGTCAGAAGTGCCGAGGCGCGGGCCTCTCCCTGCGGCAGATTTTCAACATCAGCCGTAATCAGATTGTTCAGAAACTCCCCGGCGCCTGTGCCGGAAACTCTGATCAGGCGGCGGTCGGCAAGAAAGGCGGAAGGCATGGCGTCACCGTTCGGTTCATCGAGTGCATGCCCGGCCAGGGTTGCTCCAGGCAGCCCAGGGCGATTGCGGATATGCTCTCTTTTGTTCTCGCGCAATTCCCGGCGCAAATCAGCAATGCGCTTTGGCCGGGCAGCTCATTTCGAACAGTTAGGATTTTTGCAAAAGAACGGCAAGCACCGCGATGCGATCAATCGCCGGCGGTGAAGAACTTCCACTTGCCATCAGGCGAGATGCCGATGCGGTAAAAGCTGTAATTGCCGTATTCCTGCATATCCGCCAGATCGCCCGCCGTAATGATGCGCAGAAGCTCCACCTTTTCCGGTGCGGTCAGCGTATTGAGCGGCTTGCCGGCGAAATAGGGGAAAACATAGGCCTCATCGGGCGTACCGGCGTCGACATGGGCATAACCGGTCGACAGCAGGTCGATGATGATCGCCATCACCTCAAGGCCGTCGGGATCGCCCGAATAGCTTTTCAGCGCCGCGATCGGGTCTTCGCCGTCATTGCCGTCTATGCGGAATTCCTTCTGGCCGGCCGCGATGAAGGGCCGCAATTTTTCAATATCGCCCGATGCGGCCGCGTCCATGATCTCCTGACGCAGTTTGCGCACGGCTTCCGGTGCCTTGGAGATGTCATGCTCGATCACGACGGACATTTCAGGGGCATTGTCCGGAGTAGCAGGCTTCTGGTTTGCCTGACCGGCGGAACGGTCGACCAGCGGATCGGGCAGGGGAATACCTTCCGAATCGCCTTCGATCTCATCCGGCTCCGGCGGCTGGGGCTGCTGCGGCTCTCCGCCGTTTTGGGCCTGCGGCTCGCTTTCGGTATTTTGCGCCGGTTTCAGCTCGGAAAGGGCAAGGGCACGGCTTGGCAAGCCAATGGACCCCGCGGTCAGGGCAAGCAGGATGGACAGCATGGCGGAAGAGCGCAAAAGCCCCTTGCTCAGGCAAGACATGATAGACCCCTGCTTTACTGTATCACCCGCTGCGGAGAAAATTCGCCTTCAAGCATGCGCTGGCGCAGCGATTCCAGCATTGCTTCAGCGCCGGCCTCGCCATGCATGCGAATGGTTTCGCGCATGGCCAGAGCGATTGCGGCATCGGCGATGATCTCCGGCTCGATGCCGTCGGCCATGCCGTCAGCCCATGCCTCGTTCTGGTGTTCCAGAGCGACCTGCATCTTTTCATGCACGATCATATCGTCGATTTCGTTACGGCTCGTCTGCATTTTTCATCCTCGACAGGGCGGGCAAGTCCTTACCACCCTGTTAACAACACTATCAGTCTTTTATCAAAACGGCACGGCCTGCGGCGAAAAGAGGTTAATAAACCGCTAATTTCCGAACCTGGACGCGATTTCCTGAGCAAGTGTTGCCCCTTCGTTACGGTAGCTCTCTTCTGCCATGACAGCGGCGCGTGTGCAACTGGTGTGGATGGCCGCAAAGGAGCGGTATCCACGGTTGAATGCAGCCGTCATGCGCTGACGCCGCTCGGGCTCGTTGGCTGTGTCCGCAGCCAGAAGATCGCTCATGGATCTGCGCCAGTCCTCTGGACCGGAGGAGGGGCACAGGGTTCTCAAATATTGCACCGCTCCCAATATTTCCGAAAGCCGGGCCAGCCTGTCGTCATAGGGGGCGGGTTTGGCTGGCTGCGCCTCCGGGGGGCGTGCCTCCTTGGAAATGGCATTGGAAGGCTGCGCATAAACGACGCCCACTTGCCCGGCCATGGTCAACATGGTCAGCAAAAGAGACAGGAAAATGGTTGGTCGCATCAAAATTATAGTCTGCCCCACACATACTCGTGAACTGTTGGCTCGTGAACATCCGGCGGGCGGATGGGTCCTAGATAATCGCGATTCTGGCTGGCTGGCAATCATGCAAGCAGACGCTCGGCACATTCCACCACACTTTCAGGAGCCGGCAGCCGGCGTATTTCCGCCAATGTGTACCAGCCCGCATCCGCAGCATCATCCGCCGCTGTCACCGCCGGGTTCGCATCCGTTTCCACGGTGAAGACGGAAAGGAAATAGTGGCTCGTCAGCGTGCCCTGCGCATCGTGCGACGGCAGATCATAGGTCGCGAATAATTGCGGTTTGCGCGCGACGATACCGGTTTCCTCGTGAAGTTCGCGAAGTGCCGTCTCTGCCGGTGTTTCCCCCTCTTCGCCGCGCCCGCCCGGAAAGGCGAACATGTCCTTGGAAGGCGGATTGATGCGGCGAACGAGCAGCAGCCGGTCTCCATTTCTGACGATCGCGGATGAGGCGGGGCGGGGCTTGATACGAAGGGTCATGAATGCTTTCGTCTGTCTCAGCCATTTGTGGCCTGTCTATCGGGTGCATGGACCCGGTGAACCGAATATGCGCCGCGCAAAAATCGATTCCGGTTTCTGCAGCGATGTTATAGTCGGGAATCGGTTGGATTGTGCACGCAGAAGACGGTGGAATGAAGGTCTATCTTGTTTATGTTCTGGCGGCCCTTGCCGAAATTGCCGGCTGTTTTTCCTTCTGGGCCTGGCTGAAACTCGGCAAGACGGGATGGATATTGCTGCCGGGCATGCTGGCGCTCGCCGCTTTTGCCTGGCTTTTGACATTGGTGCCGACAGAGGCGGCGGGCAGGGCCTATGCCGCCTATGGCGGGATTTATATTGCCGCATCGCTCTTCTGGCTCTGGGGCGTTGAAGGGCATGTGCCGGATAAATGGGATGTCGCCGGCGGGGCCGTCTGCCTTGCAGGCACCGCCCTTATTCTATTCGGCCCGCGCAGCTGAGGAGACGAGAATGTGCGGACGTTTCGTCCTGAAAGCGACGCCGGAAGAAATCGCCGACTATCTTGATCTGATCGGCCTTGAGGATTTTCCCGCCCGCTTCAACATCGCGCCCACACAGCCGATTCTGGTGGTGCTGGAGGGTGAGCGACAGGAGCGGGGCAGCAACCTGCCCAACCGCCGGGCCGTGCTGGTGCGCTGGGGGTTCATGCCCGGCTGGGTGAAAGACCCCAAGGACTTTCCTCTGCTTATCAATGCGCGCTCGGAAACGGCCATCGGCAAGGCATCCTTCCGCGCCTCCATGCGCCATCGTCGCGTGCTTGTGCCAGCAACCGGCTTTTACGAATGGCGACGCCCTCCCAAAGAGGAGGGCGGCAAACCCCAACCCTATTTCATTCGCCCGAAAAATGGTGGCATCGTCGCTTTTGCCGGCCTTATGGAAACATGGTCTTCCGCCGACGGATCCGAGGTCGATACCGGCGCAATCCTTACCACCGCCGCCAATAGTGCAATCGGCCGCATCCACGACCGCATGCCGGTGGTGATCGCGCCCGAGGATTTCAGCCGCTGGCTGGACTGCAAGACACAGGAGCCCCGCGAGGTGGCCGATCTGATGCGGCCGGTTCAGGATGATTTTTTTGAAATGATCCCGGTATCGGACAGGGTCAACAAGGTCGCCAATGTCGGTGCCGACCTCATCGAGCCGGTGCCGGAAAGCGCACCGCTGGCAAAGATCAAGCCGCCGAAGGACGAGGGGCAGATGTCGCTGTTTTGATGTGCCGGCTGGACATTTGCGAGTAATCGTTCTGGCTCGACGTTGCCGGGTATTTCTTCTCCCCGTCCGGGGAGAAGGTGGCCCGAAGGGTCGGATGAGGGGGCAACGCCAGCGATATGCGGAGAGCTCGCCCCCTCATCCCGCTGCCGCGGACTTCTCCCCGGCGGGGAGAAGAAACAAGTGGCGCGCGCTCGGTCCCACAGAAGAATATCTTGTTCAGAAAGGCTTACCCGTTCCGCCCGATCTTCTGCAGGCCTTCCTGGATCATGATGTCGGAATAGACGCGGTTGCGGCCATTTGCCTTGGCAAGATAGAGCAGCTGGTCTGCGGCATTCAGCTGGTTGTCGAAGGGTTCGCCCTTTTCGATTTCTACGACGCCGAGGGAAATCGTCAATGCCATGCTGCTGCCGCTCAGCTGGCGGCCGTTGCTCTCGACGGCGCCGCGCAGATCCTCGCAAAATTGATAGGCTGCATGCGCATCCAGCCCGCGCAGGAAGACGGCGAATTCCTCGCCGCCAAGGCGCGCGGGAATATGGCGCTGCTCATGGCACATGTCATGCAGCAGTTCGGCAAGCTTCTTCAGCGCCCTGTCGCCGGCATCGTGTCCCAGCGTATCATTGATCTTCTTGAAGTGGTCGATGTCGAGAATGGCGACCGCGCCGTTCTCGTCATTGTCGTTGATGACCTCCATCAGCGCCCGCGTCCGCTCGAAGAAGGAGCGGCGGTTCGGCAGGCCGGTAAGGTGGTCCCGCTCCGCCAGTTCGCGCAGCCGTTTGAGCTGTTTCAGCGTTTCGATATTGTTGTCGATGCGGCACTGCAGCTCTTCCGGCACGAAGGGGCGGTAGACGAAATCCGATGCTCCGGCTTTCAGGAAGCTTGCCGAAAGCAGCCGGTCCGTGGACGACGATATGCCGATGACCCGCAAATCTTCCGAGGAACGGCTGTCGCGGATACGGCGCGTCAGCTCATAGCCGTCCATATCGGGCATATGGTAATCGGTGATGACGAGCTGGATCGACGGGTCCTGTGACAGGATTTCCAGGGCCCGCTTGCCGGAATGGGCCTCGCTGACCTTGAAATTCTGCCGCTCGAGAATTTCCACGAGGCCGGAGCGCGCCGTGCGCGCATCATCCACCACCAGCACGGAAAACAGCCTGTTTGTCAAAATCCGGTCGACCGTCTTGACGACGGCATCAACGGTGCGATGGCCATCCTTGACGATGTAGTCGATGATCTTCTTTTCGGCATAACGCTTGCGCGCCTCTTCATCCACCGTGGCGGTGAAAACGATGGCGGGCACCTTGTGGTCAGAGAGAAGCGCGAGAATTTCACCCTTCGGCGCGTCGGGCAGATTAAGACCCGTCAGCGCCAGCGTAAAATCATGGGCGCGCAGCAGGGTATCGGCCTGTGCCATGCTGTCGCAATGGACAACCTCGGCTGCGGTTTCTTCCGAAAGCCGCGACTTCAGCAGCATGGAAAGAGCAACGGAATCTTCAATCAGAAGGATTTTATCCTGCATGCCTTATGAAGCCCCCCATGGCCCGTCTTCGTGGTTTTTCCCGCAACACCCGACTTGGTCCCATACCGCGCATCAGCAGCATCGGAGATCGGCCTTATTCGCTGTAGCAGGAAGAATCGCTAAAGTAGAAAATTTTTTGATGCCCAGTAATCGATACGAGACCATCCGTACAGTCGTCCCGTGGAAGTCGAATAGTCTACTTCGTTTTCGTTGCAGCTTCGTTACGGATTGGGGAACTTTATCGAGCAAGCCGGTTTATGCGGTTTCTTACGGATGACGCATAAATGGAAACGGCGCTAATATTAGCGCCGCGCCTTTATCGGGATGTTTTTGAATTCACTGTGACCCGTCGCAAGGCCTGTAGCGGCCGAAGACGGTGAGCTTTTAAAAAAAGCGAATGTTTTCAGGCGGTTTTGGCGGCTGGCTTGCGTTTCAGCATCAGAGCTGCGGCCGCAACGGCCTTCAGTCCGAGCGGTCGGTAGTGGCTGTTGAGGTCGGGCTTCGCCTGCGGCTGCGCCTTCGTCTCGTTCGTCATTTCTCTTTCTCCACAATTCACGCCAATCGCCGTTTCGATGCGTGTGAACCACCTCTTTCGAGGGTAATCTTGACGGATTCGAGGCGAAACAAGCCGAAGCCCGCTTTTCGGGCTGCGACATTTTGCGTCACATCAAGTGCTGGTTCGTACGGGAAAAATAATACCTGCGGTTTCAAATACCGCGATCGAGGCCGTTTCCGCCATTGGCGTCATCATGCGCGTCTTCCTCGATCGTCAGCGTTCCATAGCGGCGGTGCCAGAGGCTGGCGCTGATGGGAATGAAAAAGAGATAGGCGGCAACGGTCAGAACCAGCACTTCCCAGGTAAAGCTCATCAGCATCGCCACATAAAGCACGACGACGAGGATCACCGGCAGCACCAGATCGCGGCGGATGCGGCTGGTGCCGGATTTACCCGACCAGACCGGCAGGCGGCTGATGAGAAGATAACCGATCAGTACGGTATAGGCGGCGGCGATATAAGCGAAAGGCTTGCCCGGCTCCACGCCGAGAAAACCGAGATAAACCGGCAGAAGCACCAGCATGGCGCCCATCGGGGCCGGCACGCCCACGAAAAACTCGTTCTGCCAGGGCGCTTTCACCGGCCGCTCTATCATGACGTTGAAGCGGGCCAGTCGCAGGCCGGCGGCGATGACGTAGATCAGGGCGGCGATCCATCCGATCGAGCGCGCCTGGTCGAGAAGGTAGGCATAGACCACAAGGGCAGGGGCAACACCGAAATTGACGATATCGGCCAGACTATCCATCTGTTCGCCGAATTTGGAAGTCGCCTTCATCATGCGGGCGATGCGCCCGTCAATGCCGTCGAGGAAGGCGGCGAGCAGCACCATGCCGACGGCCAGCTCGAAGCGGCCTTCGATGGCGAGGCGAACGCCGCTCAGGCCCGCACAGATGGCCAGAACGGTGATGAGGTTGGGAACCACGAGGCGAAAGGGAATTTCCCTCAGACGCGGCCCACGGCCGCTATCGTTGCGGCCCTCAGGTTTTCCGTTCTGTTGTGGCTCCGAGATCGGCGTTTCCATGCGCATGCCCTTCCTGTTGCCGTTTCCCGTCAGCCGCGGCGGCTGACGACCGGACCCTTGGCGGAGCCGAATTCGGCAAGCACGGTTTCACCCGCAATCGCCGTCTGGCCCACCGAAACGCGCGGCTGAAAACCTTCGGGAAGGAAGATATCGAGACGCGAGCCGAAACGGATAAGACCGAAACGCTCGCCGGCATCAACTGGTTCATTTGGCTTGACCCAGCAGACGATGCGGCGCGCGACCATGCCGGCGATCTGCACGACGCCGACCTTGCCATGGGCGGTCTCGATGACGAGGCCGTTGCGTTCATTGTCTTCGGAGGCCTTGTCCACTTCCGCATTGAGGAACAGGCCGGGACGATAGGCGACATTGACGATGCGGCCGCGCACCGGCGCGCGGTTCACGTGGCAGTTGAAAACATTCATGAACACGGAGACGCGGACCATGGGCTCCTTGCCGAGTTCCAGCTCCAGCGGCGGAACGACGGTCTGGATGGCGGAGACCTTGCCATCGGCGGGGCTGATGATCAAATCGTCATCCTGTGGTGTCACACGCTCGGGATCGCGGAAGAAATAGGCGCACCAGGCCGTCAGCACGAGACCGACCCAGAACAGCGGTTCGGAAATCCAGCCGAGCACCAGCGATGCGACGAAGAAGGCGGCGACGAAGACATAACCTTCCTTGTGGATCGGTACGATGGTGTTGCGAATGGTGTCGAACAGATTCATGAGATTCCTTGCTCCGGTTGCCGTCTGTCGCGTCCATATATGGTCGTGATACGACACGATCCACACGGCAATACGACAAATTTTGCCTAGCTGGTTACAGCCAAACGCCCCGCCCGGCAATGGCCGGTTGCCGTAACACCCCAAGTTCCCCGGGGTTTCTGCCCGTCAATGCGCGGGTTCGCCGCGGTCGACCACACCCAGATCGTCGGTTTCGCGAACATGGCGCAGCATCTCTTCCGCCCGGATCGCTTCGCGCTGGCGGCTCCACATCGAGGCATAGAGGCCATTCTGCGCCATCAGCGAGGCGTGGGTTCCGCGTTCGGCGATGAGCCCTTCCTTTAGAACGATGATTTCGTCCGCGTGGATGACGGTGGAAAGACGATGGGCGATGACCAGTGTGGTGCGGTTTTTCGAGACGATATCGAGCGCGCTCTGGATTTCCTGTTCGGTATGGGTGTCGAGTGCTGAAGTCGCCTCGTCGAGGATGAGGATCGGTGGCGCTTTCAGAATGGTTCTTGCAATCGCCACGCGTTGTTTTTCGCCGCCCGACAGTTTCAGGCCACGTTCGCCGACCATGGTGGCGTAACCTTCCGGCAGCTTGCCGATGAAGGCGCTAATCTGTGCCGCATCCGCCGCCGCCGTGACATCCTCATTCGTGGCCGAAGGGCGGCCATAACGGATGTTATAGGCGAGCGTGTCGTTGAACAGCACCGTATCCTGCGGAACCATGCCGATCACCGAGCGCAGGCTCTTTTGCGTCACGTCGCGAATATCCTGCCCGTCAATGGTGACCGCGCCTTCCTGAATATCGTAGAAACGGTAAAGCAGCCGCGAGATCGTCGATTTTCCCGCACCCGAAGGCCCGACGATTGCCACCGTCTTGCCTGCCGGTACATCGAAGGAAACACCCTTCAAAATCGGCCTCTCGGGATCATAGGCAAAATGCACGTCGCGGAACGAGATCGCGCCGGGTCCGCTGGCGAGCGGTTTTGCATCCGGCCTGTCGGTAACCTCGGCCTCGACCTCCAGAAGCTCGAACATCTGTTCGATGTCGGTCAGGCCCTGGCGGATTTCGCGGTAGACGAAACCGATGAAGTTCAGCGGTACTGAAAGCTGCAGCAGAAGGGCATTGACGAAGACGAAATCGCCGATGGTCTGTTCGCCGCGCTGCACGGCAAGGGCCGACATCACCATCATGACGGTGGAGCCGATACCGAAGATCACGCCCTGGCCGAAGTTCAGCCAGCCGAGCGAGGTCCAGATCGAGATCGCCGATTTTTCGTAACGCTCCATGGCGACATCGAAGCGTTTCGCCTCCATCTCCTCGTTACCGAAATATTTGACGGTCTCGAAGTTCAGGAGCGAGTCGATCGCCTTGGTATTGGCGTCGGTATCGCTGTCGTTCATGGCGCGGCGAATGGAGATGCGCCAGTTGCTGGCCCGGACGGTGAACCAGATATAGGCCCAGACGGTGATGACCGTGACCAGCACATAGGAAAAACCGTAGGACGCCCAGAAGATGATGGCGGTCAGCAGGAATTCGATGAAGGTCGGGGCGGTGTTGAGAATGGTGAAGCGGACAATGGTTTCGATGCCCTTGGTGCCACGCTCGATAACTCGGGAAAGCCCGCCGGTCTTGCGTTCCAGATGGAAACGCAGGGAAAGCCGGTGCATGTGCACGAAGGTCTTGTAGGCGAGCTGGCGCACCGCATGCTGGCCGACGCTGGCAAACAGCGAATCGCGCAGCTGATTGAGGCCGACCTGGATCAGCCGCGTCAGATTATAGGCAATGACCAGCGCGACCGCGCCGAGCAGGAAGGCCGGGACCAGTCCCGCCATGTCGAGCTTGCCATTCAGCGCATCCGTCGCCCATTTGAAGAAATAGGGAACGGCAATCAGCACCAGCTTGGCGACAACAAGGAATATCGTCGCCCACACCACCCGCATCTTCAGGTCCCAGCGGCCCTCCGGCCACATATAGGGCCAGAGATTGATCAGCGTCTGGGTCGGGTTGCTGGAATCCGCCGAAATGGTTTTTTTCTTCGTGGCCATCATTCTCTCCGGTCACTGCCGGAAGCCGACAGCAGGACGGCGGCTTTGGTCAAGCCGCCGCGCGTGTCACAGATAGGATCGTCGCGGGTTCACCGCAACGATTCAAATGCTCAGGAGCCGCCTTTCAGCCGCTTGCGGTGAAGTTCCTCAGCATTCGGCAGGGCCTCTTTCGGCACGCCGAAAATCTGGCCGGGCTCGATCAGGTCAGGGTTTTTGATCTGGTCCTCATTGGCGAGGTAGATCGTGGTGTAACGCACGCCCTGTCCATAAACGCGGCGGGAAATCTGCCACAGCGTGTCGCCACGGCGGATGATGACGCTGTTCTGGCTTTCGGCGAGCGGCGCCTGTTCGAAGGTCTGCGGACCGGCAGGTGCCTGCGGCGCGGGAGCGGGCGGCGCCGTAATGTGGAGTTCGGCGAGGCGGCTTGCGAGCGAAGCAATGCCCTTGCCGATTGCCGCCACGTCGTTCGGCCATGCCTCGACGGATGTCAGCAGCTGGCGGGCCTTGGCGGCGATGTCGCCCGCAAAGGCGGTGAAGGCCGGTTCGGTGGCTGCGGCAGTACGGAACTCGGAGAGCGACTTCAGGCCAATCACCACGGCGGAGCGGCCGGCAATCGCCTGGTCGAGTGCAGGCGTGGCCTGATCCTTGTAGAGATTGGAGAGAATGCCGAAAGCCTTCGCAACATCCGTGCGCAGCTTTTCGAAGGCAGCGCGGTCGCTTGCCGTGCTCTGGTTCTCAACGGGTGCAGCGGTCGCCGTGGCGGCGGAAGGCGCCTGCATGGCGACGGTCGCCTGATCGGTCTGCGGGCGCTCGAAGGGAACGCGCACGCGCACCTTCACCGTGCCGTCGGCATTCAGCTCTTCGACGGTGATGATATGGCTGCCAACGGTCAGTTCGACATTACCCTCGATGACGAAATGGCCGGAGGCCTCCGCCGTGGTCTTGCCGATTTCCTTGTCATCGACCAGCGCGCGCACCGTCGAGGCAGCAGGCGCGGAACCGGCAACGAAAATCTTCGATCCCTCGAATTCAACGGCGCTGACCTGAACGGTCGATGTCAGCGGCGCAGCGGCCGGAGCCGTGGCGCCGGCGGCAGGGGCGGGCGTGTTGCTGGCGCCTGTTTCGGAGGTGGCCGCAGGCTGCTGCGATTGCGCGGCTTGCTGGGGCTGAAGGGCTGGAGGTGCGGCCTCCGGCATTGCCAGCACGCGGCTTGCCTTGCCGGGTTTGGAAACCATGGCCAGAAGTTCGCCTGCCTTGTTCTCGGGCACGGAAACGGTTGCGACTTCTTCCGATTGCGTCGCCTTGCCGCTCGCGTCGGTCGAGCGCAGCACCAGCTCATGATCGCCGGGGGGCAGGGGATTGTCGAAAACGGCGGCGAAATCACCGGTGCCGTCGATCGTCGTCTGCGCGATCACCTTGCCGTTGCTGAGAATTTCGAGCTTCGCGCCGGGCTGTGCCTTGCCCGCGACAACGGCTGAGCCATCCGGCTCGACGCGCAGCACATCGAAAGTCGGCGCGCCGGGCGTGGCCTGGGCGGCATCGCCGGGTGCGGGGGCCGCTGCGGGCTGGGCCGGCTGGGCTGCGCCATCATCGGTGCCGGTAAAAACGCCTGCCAGGCGACGCACCTGTGCTGCCGCCGCCGCCGCGCTGTCGGGCAGGCCGCGCAGGAAGGCCGTGGTGCGTTCGGCCGCCGAACGGGCCGTGGTGATCAGCCGCGACGTGGTTTCATCCAGCGTTTCAGGAATTTCGATGTTGGTCAGTTCTTTGAGCGATGCCTCGACCTTCTTGCGCGCTGTCGCGAAATCGGCGTCGGAAGGAACCTTGCTATCGGCGAAAAGTGTAGTCAGATCCTTGATCGACTGGGTCGCGGAAGCGGCGAGACGCCCGACCTTGTCGGCAATATTGGCGGTCTCCTGGGCGGCGTCGGACAGAATGTCTCCGGCCTTGTCGCTGCCCATTTCGACGCTGTTCTTCACGGCATTGCCCGCCTCGTTGATGGCGTCGCCGATCGGTTTGCCGTCATTGGAAATCCTCGGCAGGACGAAAAAGATCATGAGCAGGGACGCAATCCCCAACACGATCAGCGCCAGCAAACCGGCTTTATTGTTTTTCATCCTGGAATCTCCGGGTATTTCAAGCGTTTCACACAAGTTGAGATTGCTAGCGTCTTACCTTGCCCCAGACAAGCGGCGTGTGGGCAAAAGGCCACATTTGCAAGGGATTTCCCAAATTTTCTTGACGCGCCGCATCCTGCATTGTTCCTTCCCCTCATGACGGACAAAAATACAGCGATTCGATCCATCTGCGTTTATTGCGGTTCCCAGCCCGGACGTGATCCGGCTCACATGGAGGCCGGCCGCGCGCTTGGGAAATCCATTGCCGAAAACGGCATTCGCCTCGTTTATGGCGGCGGCACCAAGGGCATCATGGGTGCGGTTGCCAGCGGCGTTCTTTCCAATGGCGGCGAAGTAACCGGCATCATACCGGAGTTTCTGGTCGATATGGAGGCGACGCGCCATTCTCTCGGACAATTGAACGAGCTTGTCGTCACCAAGGACATGCATGAGCGCAAACATATGATGTTCGAGCGCTCGGATGCCTTCGTGACGCTGCCGGGCGGCGTCGGCACGCTGGAGGAGATCGTCGAGATCATGACCTGGGCGCAGCTCGGCCGCCACGCCAAGCCGATGGTCTTCGCCAATATCAACGGCTTCTGGAACCCGATGCTGGAGCTTGTACAGCATATGCGCGACCAGGGCTTCATTCACCGCGCCCATCTTCTGAACCCGCTCGTCATCGACGAGGTGAAGGACATCGTGCCCGCCATCATCGACCGGGCGCTGGCGCAGCAGAACCCTGAAGGCGATCCTTCGGTCATATCCCGCCTGTAATCCATAAGGCCCCAGCGTGGGCAGCGGTTTCGGGGTAACGACTCCATCACTCAGCAAAAGAGCGTTAACGAGCCGCCACGCGGTTCGTTATAATTTTAAGTGTATATTAATACAGTTTTAACTGCGGCATTGCCCCGCCCGCTCTTTTCATGGCCCCGTGACCGATCCTGTGCCAGCGTCAACAAGGCGTTGGTTGACCGCGAAATTTGTTTCGCCGCCAAGAGCGTGGGTGTTATCGGAAATGATTGCTTTTGTGGTGCGGCTAAAAAGCCGGGCGCATTTCATTATTCAAAGAAGTCCGCTGCGGAGCAGGGAGGCCATCCTCGGCTCCGCCGCCCGCCGCAGGGTCGATGCGAAAATGCGGCTCGGGTTGCTCATTGCGGTCTTCGCGGTCCTTTATGGTGTGGTTGCCGCGCGCCTCGTTCAATATGGTTTTGCCGAACCTGTCACGACCGCCTGGATCAATAGCGGCGCGACCGCAGTTGCATCCCGCCCCGATATTGTGGACCGCAATGGCCGGTTGCTGGCGACCGATCTCAACATGGTGTCGCTCTATGCGGATCCGCGCAGGGTCGTGGACGCCGATGAGGTCGTCGAAAAGCTCGCAACCGTCATTCCCAATCTCGACTGGCGCGAGACACATCGCAGATTGCGTATGGACAGCGGCTTCCAATGGCTGCGACGCCAGCTCACGCCCCGGCAGCAGGCGGATATCTTGAACCTCGGCATACCGGGCATCGGCTTCAGGCCGGAAAAGCGGCGGTTTTATCCGGGCGGCCCCACGGCCTCGCATATCATTGGTCACGTCAATGTCGATAATCAGGGCCTTGCCGGCATGGAGCGTTATCTCGACCAGCAGGGTCTGGCCGATCTGCGCGCAACTGGCCTTGCAAGCGGCGTGGCGCTGGAGCCGGTAAAACTGTCGATCGATCTACGGGTGCAGAATATCGTCCGTGAGATCGTCGTGAAGGCGAAAAACGACTATCAGGCAGAAGCGGCCGGAGCGGTGATCGTGGATGTGGAAACGGGCGAAGTGCTGGCCATGGCCTCGGTGCCCGATTACGATCCGAACGAACCGTCCCGTACCCTTGCCGATGGCAGCATCGACAGGGAGTATGAAAAAGGCTGGTTCAACCGGATGAGCAACGCCACCTTCGAGATGGGCTCCACCTTCAAGAGCTTCACGCTGGCGATGGGACTGGATGCAGGCGCGATCACGCTGAATTCGGTGGTCGATGCGACGCGGCCGATCCGCATTGGCGGCTTCACCATCAAGGATTTCTGGGGCAGGAACCGCCCGCTTTCAATCCCGGAAGTATTTCAATACTCGTCCAATATCGGCACGGCGGCGGTTGCCGACATGGTTGGCGTCGAAAGCCATCAGCAGTTTCTGACGAAACTCGGGCTTCTGTCGCGGATGGAAACGGAGATGCCCGGCGTCGCCATGCCCACCCAGCCGCGGACATGGAAGAAGATCAATTCCGTCACTATTTCCTTCGGGCACGGCATCGCCACCACCCCGTTGCAGACGGCGGTTGCCGCCGCAGCGCTCATCAATGGCGGAAACCTGATTTCGCCGACCTTCCTGTCGCGCTCCAGGGAAGAGGCCGCCGTGATTTCCCGTGCCGTCATCAATGGCAAGACCAGCGCCGACATGCGTTATCTTTTCAACTGGAACGGCATAAAGGGCTCGGGCAGGCGTGCGCAGGTCGAGGGATTTCATGTGGGCGGTAAGACCGGCACGGCCGACAAGGTCATAAACGGCCGTTATGCCAAGGACATCAACTTCAACAGCTTCGTTGCCGCCTTTCCGATGCACAAGCCGAGATATGTGGTCCTGTCGATGATCGATGCGCCGAAGACGGGCGAAAACGGCGGCCGTACGGCAGCCTCGACGGCAGCACCGATGATCCGCGAAATCGTCACCCAGACGGCGGCACTTCTCGGCGTCAAGCCGCGTTTCGGTTACGAAGCGAACCCGCAGCTGCTGATGGATTATTGACCTCGGAGCGCTGTGCCTCTGCAAGGAGCGCTATGGTGGCATCCCCTCATTCCTGTGCTTGTCACAGGAATCCAGCCGACGCGCGTCTGCGCGGCGGAAAGACTCCTCTCAGCCCAAGGACTTGGGCTGGCTAGATTCCTGTGACGAGCACAGCAATGAGGGAGAGAAACTTCGACGGACTTCGTTACCGCTTGAGCCGCATCAGGCTCGAACCGGTATAGATCGCCAGCGCCAGCCAGATCATCGCAAAGGCCGCCATCCGCACCATGTCGAAAGGCTCCTTGAAGATGAAAATGGCGATCAGGAAGATCATCGTCGGTGCGATATATTGCATGATGCCAATGGTCGAGAGCCGCAGGAGTTTCGCGCCATTGCCGTAAAGAATGAGCGGAACGGCGGTGATGAGGCCGCTGGCGACCAGAAGCCAGGTGTCGGTCGCATTGCCAGCCATGAAATGCGCCTGTCCACTGAAGCCCAGCCATGCCATGACCAGCACGGCCGGGATGGACAGCAACATGACTTCCAGCAGAAAGCCCTGTGTCGCACCAATCGGCAATGTCTTGCGGAAGAAGGCGTAAAAACCCCAGGAGACGGTCAGCACAATGGAAACCCATGGCAGGCTGCCCGCATGCCAGGTGAGGATCGCGACCGCAAGCGCCACCAGAACGATGGCGGCGATCTGCGCCGGATAGAGTTTTTCTTTCAGAAGCACTGCGCCGAGGAAGATGCTGAACAGCGGATTGATGAAATAACCAAGGGCGGCATCAAGCGCGCGGCCGGCGCCGATAGACCAGATATAGACGCCCCAGTTAATGCTGATAAGGGCGGCCGTCAGGCTCGCCATGGCAAGCATTTTCGGGTTCTTCAGCGCCGCCCTGATTTCCGTTGTCCGCCCGAGTGCAATCAGCACCGCCGCCGCGATCGGTACCGACCAAATGACGCGGTGAACAATGACCTCGATCGGCGAAATATGCGCGACCGCTTTCATGTAGAGGGGAAGAAACCCCCACAGCAGATATGCGGAAAGCGCGAAAGCAAAACCGCGCGCGCTGTCGCCGCCCTCTTGGGCCGGGAGCGTTTTGTCGAGTGCCATGGGAGTACCGCCAAATTGTTCGGATGGTCCTTTCATAGCGGATCGGCGTGGCGGGAGCCAATTCATTTCCGTGAAGGGTTCATGAGAAAAACTGCATGAATAAAAGGCGCATTGCTCTTGAAACAGGCGATTTTCACGACCGGAGGGATGATCCACGCCCGAAAACCCGCGTGAATCATTGTCTCATCCGGTCGTTTCAAGCATCTGAAAAAACTGATTATTTTCCTGCGAACCGGTCGTTTGCGCGGATCAGCTGGTCAAGAATGCCGGGTTCGCTCATGGCATGTCCGGCGGCCTCGACGATATGGAAATCGGCCTTCGGCCAGGCCTTGGCCAACTGCCAGGCATATTTCAGCGGGCAGGGCATGTCATAGCGTCCATGGACGATGACACCCGGAATATCCCGGAGTTTGCCGGCATCGCGCAGCAATTGCCCCTCTTCCAGCCAGCCACCATTCACGAAGAAATGGTTCTCGATGCGGGCGAAAGCGATCGCATATTTGTCCTCGCCGAAATCCTCGACACGGTCAGGATCTGTCACGAGCGCGATGGTCGCGCCTTCCCATTGGCTCCATGCCTTGGCGCATTCCAGCTTCTTTGCCTCATCAGCGCCGGTGAGATAGCGGTTATAGGCCTGCATCATCTCGCCGCGCTCGGCCTCAGGAATGGGCGCGATGAAGTTTTCCCAGCGATCGGGATACATTTCGGAAACGCCGAACTGGTAATACCAGTCCAGTTCCGGCCTGGTGACGGTGTAAATGCCGCGCAGAACCAGTTCGCTGACGCGGTTGGGATGGGTCTCGGCATAGGCGAGCGCCAGCGTCGAGCCCCAGGAACCGCCGAAAACCAGCCATTTTTCGAAGCCGCAAAGTTCGCGCAGCCTTTCGATATCGGCAACGAGATGCCATGTGGTGTTGGCTTCAAGCTCCGCATGCGGCGTGGAGCGGCCGCAGCCGCGCTGATCGAACAGGATGACGTCGTAAAGGGCGGGATCGAAAACGCGGCGATGCGTGGGGTTCACCCCGCCGCCCGGACCGCCATGCAGGAATACCGCCGGTTTTCCACCGCGCGTGCCAACCCTTTCCCAATAGATCGTGTGGCCGTCGCCGACGTCGAGCATGCCGGTCTCGAAGGGTTCTATCTCGGGGTAAAAGCCGCGCAATTCTTCGGTCATGGGTCATCATCCTTCGCTGGCCATTCGGCCGTATCATGGTCCGGGTGCTGCAGGTTGTTCACCCGAGGGGGAGGGTTATCCGTTGCAGGTTCCGGCTCGACCGGCAAGCCATCGAGTGCGCCGAACCAGTGCATCTTGCCGGCGAGATTGGATTGCGCCTCGGGCCTTACCCGCTGCGGCTCATCCAGCGAACCGAGGGTGATATTGATGAAATCGGCGCCCGGCATGTCGTAGAACAGCGGCGTGCCGCATCGGCCGCAGAAACCGCGACGCACGTGATCGGAGGACTGGAACCACGCCGCTTCGCCGCGGGTCATTTCAAACTGCGTAAGCGTACTTGCGGCAAGCGGCATGAAATAATTGCCCGATGCCTTCTGGCACATGCGGCAATGGCACAGATGCGGATAACGAAGACCGCCTCCTATCCGATAACGCACCGCGCCGCACTGACATCCGCCGCTGAAACCCTCGGTTTCGCTCATGCGCGACCGTCTTCCGGCGGCCAGACCTGCGTGTCGTGATCCGGGTGCTGATAGGAGGTGATCTCCGCCTCGTCCACGCCCTGTTCCACGGCCGGTTTGCCGAACAGCTGCTCGATCCACGGCATGCGCCTGTGGAAATTGACCTGCACCTGCGGCTCGATCCGCTCCGGCTCATCGAAAGCGCCGATGGCGATCTCCACGCCGCCGGGATAATGATAGGTCAGCGGCGTGCCGCATTTGCTGCAGAAACCGCGATGGATTTTTCCCGAGGAGCGGAAGAGGGCAGGCTGGCCGCGTGTCCAGGTCAGATGCGCCTGATCGGCGCTGACCAGCGCGCCGAAGAAATTGCCGAAATGTTTCTGGCACATGCGGCAATGGCAGATGGAAGCCCGGCCGAGCTTGCCCGCATGGAAACGCACGGCGCCGCACTGGCAACCGCCGGAAAATCCCGCTTCGCTCATTATCTGTTCTCCGGTGGCCAGTTTTCGGTGTCGTGGTCGGGGTGCTGATAGGAAACGAGATCGGCGAGGTATTCCACCTGCGTCAGGTCGTCTTCGGTGGCAACGGCAGGCAGCGTGTGAAGCGTGTCGACGAAATCGATCTTGCGCTCCACGCCCCACTGAATGGTCGGTGGCAACGCGGCGGGATCGTCAAAGGCCCCGGCCGCCACCGCCACGCCATCGGGCGCTTCATAGGTCAGCGGAGTGCCGCATTCAGGGCAGAAACCGCGCTTGACGACGCTGGATGACTGGAAGCGTTTCGGCTCTCCCCGGGTCCATTCGAATTCCACGCCGCGCACCGAAACCAGCGGCGCGTAATAGGCCCCGAAAGCCTTCTGGCACATGCGGCAATGGCAGATGGAACTGTCTTTCAGTTCCCCGGAGGCGCGAAAACGGATCGCGCCGCACTGGCATCCGCCGGTATATGTCGTCATGGTCGGTCCTCCTTCACCGTTCGGATAATGTGGAGACAGACATTGTCGATGTCTCTGAGGATATCTTCGTTCCAGAAACGGAGGACTGTCCAGCCAAGTTCCTCAAACGTGTGTGTTCTCTGCTGGTCATAGGCTGCCGCAGCGTCGCCCGCGTGCTGAAACCCGTCCAGTTCGACAATGATCTTATGCGAGGGGCAAGCGAAATCAACGATATATCCGGCGACCGGCAGCTGGCGTCTGAAAGACATGCCGTCTAGGCGGTGAGCGCGGCCGGCGTTCCAGAACTTCAGCTCTGCGTCGGTCATGGCCTTTCGCATCTGCCGGGCATGTGACCGATGTTGAGGATTGACCTTGGCGTGGGGCACGGGATGCTCGCGGCTTGATGGGATGCGGCGAGATTGGAACATGGCGTGGTCGAAAGCAAGGGCGTGTCGTGGGGCTCACCCCCCTCTGCCCTGCCGGGCATCTCCCCCTCAAGGGGGAAGATCAGCCAGAAGCACTACCTCAACTTCACTCTTAAGCGTCGAGATGGGCAAGGCCGAGCCACAGATCGATCTCCCCCCTTGAGGGGGAGATGCCCGGCAGGGCAGAGGGGGGTAAACCGCAAGCCGCAGCAGCAAATTACCGCTTCAACTCCCACGTCGTCGTCCGCTCCCCGGTCTCCTTGTCCTTGCCATCCTTCAACTGAATGCCCTTTTCGGAAAGCTCATCACGCAAACGATCCGCTTCCGCAAAGTTCTTCGCCTTCAACATTTCCAGGCGCAGCTGCACCAGCGCATCGACGGCCGAAACGATGGCCTCGTCCATTTCCGCCTTCTTCGGCAGGACACCGAGCAGGGCAGCACTGGCCGCAAAGGCGGGCAGCCTGGATGGGTCCAGATTGGCGGCGTGGGCCAGCGCATGCAGCGCCTGCACGGCGGCAACCGTGTTGAGATCGTCGGCAAGCGATTCGAGCACGGTTTCATCCGGTGCTGCATCGGAGGCTTCCGCCGCCGGCCACTTGGCGAGCAGGCGTTCGGCCTCTTCCAGACGCTTCACCGAAAAATCGATCGGCTCGCGATAATGCGTCATCAGCATGGCAAGGCGCAGAACCTCGCCCGGCCATTTCCGGCCGCCGAATTTCTCCGTGTGCAGCAATTCGTAGATCGTCACGAAGTTGCCCTCGGACTTCGACATCTTGCGGCCTTCCACCTGCACGAAGCCGTTATGCATCCACACATTGGCCATGACATGCGTGCCGTTGGCGCAGCGCGATTGCGCGATTTCGTTCTCATGGTGCGGGAAGATAAGGTCGAGCCCGCCGCCGTGAATATCGAAAACTTCACCGAGGTAGCGACCGGCCATGGCCGAGCATTCGATGTGCCAGCCTGGACGGCCGCGGCCCCAGGGGCTTTCCCAACCCGGCTCATTCTCCGAGGACAGTTTCCACAGCACGAAATCGCCGGGGGTCTTCTTGTGGGCTTCCACCGCCACGCGCGCGCCGGCCTGCTGCTCGTCCAGCGGCCGCTTGGAAAGCTGGCCGTAATCGGCCATCGAGCGGGTGTCGAACAGCACTTCGCCGCCAGCCGTATAGGCATGGCCGCGGGCGATCAGCTTCTCGATGAGGTCGATCATTTCCGCGATGTAGTCGGTGGCGCGCGGTTCGACGGTCGGCGGAAGGCAGCCGAGCGTGGCCACATCCTCATGGAACTGGTCGGCGGTCTTTTTCGTCACCGCATGGATGGCGTCGTTCAGCGGCAGATGCGGATAATCCCTCAGCGCCCGCGCGTTGATCTTGTCGTCTAGATCCGTGATGTTGCGGGCATAGGTCACATGGTCTTCGCCAAAGACGTGGCGCAGCAGCCGGTAGAGAACATCGAACACGATGACCGGGCGCGCATTGCCGATATGGGCAAAATCATAAACCGTCGGGCCGCAGACATACATGCGCACATTGTCGGCGTCGATCGGTGCAAATTCCGCTTTTTCGCGTGTGAGTGTATTGTGAAATTTCAGGCGCAAGGACATGCGGCAGTTCCCTAAAGGCAGAATATTATCCTGGCCGGAACGTTTATCTTTCTTGACCTTGCGGGAGACGAAAACGATCTGGCCGGTGGCGAACCAGCAAAAAAAATCTCAGCAGCAGGTGCAGATCATCGTTCTCATATCTTGCTTTATGGCGCGGCGGTGCGGCCCGGTCAAGAGCAGCCGTGGTGGCCAAATCGCCGCTCCGAGCGGAAAATATTCACTCTGGCTGACGGTAATCCACGAATTTCCCCTCGCGCACGAGGAAGAGTTTGCCGGTTTCGGTCAGATCGGGCGAGGCGAGCGGAAGAATGGCCGCGGCCACCTCTGATGGATGCGGCACGGTGGCCGGGTCTTCGCCGGGCATCGCCTGCGCACGCATCGCCGTGCGTGTCGCACCGGGATTGATGCTGTTGACGCGAAGGGCGCTCTTCTGCGTTTCCGCCGCCCAGGTGCGGGCCAGCGCTTCGACTGCCGCCTTGGAGGTGGAATAGACACCCCAGAAGGGGCGACAGCTGTGGGCGGCGCCCGAAGACAGGATCAGCGCGCGGCCGGCATCCGATTTCAGAAGCAGCGGCTCGACCGAGCGGATCAGCCGCCAGGTGGCGGTGACGTTGATGTTCATGACCCTTTCGAAGACTTTCGCCTCGATATGGCCAACCGGCGAGATGACGCCGAGAACGCCGGCATTGGCGACGAGAATATCGAGCTTGCCCCAGCGCTCGAAGATATTCGCGCCCAGCGCATCGATGGCTTTCATGTCGGAGAGATCGAAGGGAACGAGCGTCGCCGTGCCGCCGACGGCCTTGATGGCGTCGTCCAACTCCTCAAGGCCGCCCACCGTGCGGGCGCAGGCGATGACATGCGCGCCCGCCCTGGCGAGTTCCAGCGCCGTGAAATAGCCGATGCCGCGCGACGCGCCGGTAACGAGAGCGATGCGGCCCTTGAGATTGATGGTCATGGTCCCCCCGAAAATGATTGCACTTCCTTCTACGAAGCGCCACGGGCCTTTCACAAGCGATTATATCGTCGCAGGCGAGGGCCTGAACAAAAGGCAAGAAAAAAGCGGCCACCGGAAGCCGGATGGCCGCTTTGTGTGAGGCGTATCAGCCGTTGCTGGCCAGCATGGAAATCTTGCTGCCCATCGCCTCGCCATTCTGGTCGAGAAGGCGGGTCGGATAATCGCCGGTGAAATAATGGTCCGTGAACTGCGGACGGGCCGGATTGCGGTTTTCCCCGCCAACGGCGCGGTAAAGTCCGTCGATGGACAGGAAGGCCAGCGAATCGGCGCCAATGAATTTCGCCATCGCCTCGACATCGGCATATTGGTTGGCGAGCAGCTTGTCTGCGTCCGGCGTGTCGATGCCGTAGAAATCCGGATGGAAGATCATTGGGCTCGCAACGCGGATATGAACTTCCTTGGCGCCGGCCTCGCGGATCATCTGCACGATCTTCACCGAGGTCGTGCCGCGCACGATGGAATCATCCACCAGCACCACGCGCTTGCCTTCGATCATCGCCCGGTTGGCGGAATGCTTGAGCTTGACGCCGAAAGCGCGGATCTGCTGGGTCGGTTCGATGAAGGTGCGGCCGACATAATGGTTGCGGATGATGCCGTATTCGAAAGGAATACCGCTTTCCTGCGCAAAACCGAGCGCCGCCGGCGTGCCGCCATCGGGAACCGGAACCACCACATCGGCTTCGAGCGGCGCTTCCTTGGCCAGGTTCATGCCCATGTTCTTGCGCGTCGTATAGACGTTGCGGCCGCCGACAACGGAATCGGGGCGGGCGAAATAGACATATTCGAACAGGCAGAGGCGCTCCGGCTGCGGTTTCGAAGGCTTGCGCGCATCGATGGTGATCGAACCATCCGGTTGGATTTCGCAGATGATGACTTCGCCGTTCTCGACGTCGCGAACGAATTTCGCACCGATGATATCGAGAGCGCAGGTTTCCGAGCAGAAGATCGGCTTGCCGTCCAGCTCGCCCATCACCAGCGGGCGGATGCCGATCGGGTCACGCGCGGCAATCAGCTTGGTGCGCGTCATTGCCAGCATCGAATAACCGCCTTCCATCTGCCTGATGGCGTCGATGAAGCGATCGGCGGTGGAGGAGTGGCGCGAGCGGGCGATGAGATGAAGGACGACTTCGGTATCGGAGGTAGACTGACAGATGGCGCCGGTGGCGATGATCTGGCGGCGAAGCGTCAGGCCGTTGGTGAAATTGCCGTTATGGGCAATGGAAATGCCGCCTTCTTCCAGTTCGGCAAATAGCGGCTGCACGTTGCGCATCGCCACTTCGCCGGTCGTGGAATAACGGGTGTGGCCAATGGCGATGGAGCCGGGCAGGCGGGCGAGCGTTGCCGGATCGGTATAATGATCGCCGACGAGGCCCATATGGCGTTCCTGATGGAAGCGCTTGCCATCGAAAGAGACGATGCCTGCTGCTTCCTGGCCGCGATGCTGAAGCGCATGCAGGCCGAGAGCGGTCAGCGCCGAGGCGTCGGCATGGCCGAGAATGCCGAACACGCCGCATTCTTCATGCAGCGTGTCGCCGTCGATCTCTTCCTTGAAAGTGGCCCCAGGGAACGGGGAATGCGAAAGCGGCTCAATCATCCGGCTTGCCCTTGCTCTCTACCGAGAAAAAAAGAAAGACCTCTCCGGTGAGTATTTCCCCCGGTCGGTCCGTCTGTGTCGTGCTTGATATTTAGCACAAATAGCGCGCCTTGCATGCATTGCAAGGCGCGACACTGTGTCAATTATTCGTTGCCGGCGGATTTGTTGCCGGCACATCTTCCGCAGGCGCTTGCGTGGCTGTCGGTTCCTGTGGTTTTCCGAGAATGCGGGCGCGAATCTGCGGCTCGATATCGTCAGGCAGAACCGCCTCCAGCTTGCCCACCAGCCCATCGAGGAAGGGCTTGGACTTGGCCTGTGTCACCCATTCCGGCTGCGTCTTCACATCCACCAGCCAGTTCCAGAAGGCGACCGCGACGACAAGCAGCAGAATGCCGCGCGCCGCGCCGAACAGGAAACCGAGCGTGCGATCCAGCGCGCCGATGCGGCTGTCGATGATGAAATCGGCAATGCGCGAGGTGATGAAGGAAATCACGATCAGCGAGACGAGGAAGACGACGCCCGCCGAACCGGCAATGGCGATCTTGTCGTCATCCGTATAGTTGCGCGCATAGGGCAGCAGGACCGGATAGAGATAATAGGCAGCGGCGACCGAGCCGCCCCAGCTCGCAATCGACAGAATCTCGCGTGAAAAACCGCGCACCATTGCTAGAAGGGCGGAGAAAAGAACAACGGCGATGACGATGCCGTCGAAAATTGTAATGGGCATATACCAACTCCGGAGGTGCGACGCCTTGTCAGACGCTGCCTTGCCAATTTTGCGATCCTCTTACACCACTGTTTCCCTTGGCGAAAGGATCAATATTCGTCGTCCTCAACCTGTTTGAACCGGTTGCCGGAGCCGGCGATGCGGGCCACGAGGTCCGGAAGGCTTTCGATTTCCGTCCAGCGTCCCTTGCCGCCTTTCGGCAATTCAGCCGAAGCAGAAGGCAGAAGTGCGGCGGAAAAGCCAAGTTTTTCAGCTTCTTTCAATCGCTGGCCCGTATGCGAGACCGGCCGAACCGCGCCCGACAGGCTGATTTCGCCGAAATAAACACAATCGGCGGGCAGGGCAAGACCGGCAAGCGAGGAAACGAGCGCCGAGGCAATCGCCATATCGGCGGCCGGTTCGGAAATACGGTAGCCGCCGGCGACATTCAAATAAACGTCATGCTGGCCGAGCTTCACGCCGCAATGGGCCTCCAGCACGGCCAGAATCATGGCAAGGCGGGAACTGTCCCAGCCGACCACGGCGCGACGTGGCGTACCCAGCGACGTGGCAGCGACCAGCGCCTGCACTTCGACAAGCACGGGCCGCGTGCCCTCGATGCCGGCAAAAACCGCAGCACCCGGCGACTTTTCGTTGCGCTCGCCGAGAAACAGTTCGGAGGGGTTGGAGACTTCCCGAAGGCCGCGATCCGACATTTCGAACACACCGATTTCATCGGTTGGCCCGAAGCGATTCTTGACGGTGCGCAGGATGCGGTGATGATGTCCGCGGTCGCCTTCGAAATAAAGCACGGCATCGACCATGTGCTCGACCACGCGCGGGCCGGCGATCTGGCCTTCCTTGGTGACATGGCCGACGAGCACCATGGTCGCGCCTGTCTGCTTGGCGAAACGGATCATCGCCTGCACGCCGGTGCGCACCTGCGTCACCGTGCCGGGGGCGGAATCGGCCGTATCGCTCCACAGCGTCTGAATGGAATCGATGATGACGAGATCGGGCCGCTTGCCTTCGGAAATCGTTGCCAGAATATCCTCGACATTGGTTTCCGCCGCCAGCAGCACATCGGTTTCCGCAGCCCCGAGACGCTGCGCGCGCAGGCGCACTTGCGCCACCGCCTCTTCGCCCGAGACATAGATGATGCGATGCCCGCGCCGCGAAAGAGCCGCTGCGGCCTGCATGAGGAGCGTTGATTTGCCGATGCCCGGATCGCCGCCGATCAAAACCGCCGAACCGCGCACGAAACCGCCGCCGGTCGCCCGGTCGAGTTCACTGATGCCGGTAGGAATGCGCGGCGCTTCCTCGATCTCGCCGGAAAGCGAGGTGAGGGTCACAGGCCGACCCTTCTTGGGTGTCTTGCCCGGCCCGGAGCCGATGCCACCCATCGGGTCTTCCTCGACGATGGTATTCCACTCGCCGCAGCCTTCGCATTTTCCCGCCCAGCGGGTGTGAACCGTGCCGCAGTTCTGGCACACGAATTGGGTCTTGGCTTTGGCCATCTTGTGTCAGTTTTCTTCTTGTTTGAAATGGTCGGCGGAGATGTCTTGGTGGCCGTGAAGCACGCGCATGACGGTAAGCTCGCTATCGCTGACACGAAAGAAAATCACGCGCTCCCGGTACGCAATACTGCGAATCCCAACGCCGTATCCACCTCTTGAAACGCCGGTCAAACCAAGTACCGCCGCCGATTCGATTTTATTGTAGATATCAAGAACGAGGCGATCCGCAGCAAGGGGATTTTCAGTCTCGATATAGGCATGATCGTCAACGAGATCGCGCCTCGCCCTGGTGGTCCATACAGGGATCCGAATCTTAATGATCGATCCCCGTTTTTTGTTGCGCAGCAACGCGTTTGATATCGCTCAGAAAGTCTTCCTGGGAGGCATAACGGTGAACCCGTCCGGCTTCCGCATCATCAATGCCCTCCTGTATCAGCAATTTAAGGGCGGCTCTCTTGCCTTCGTCACTGCTCAACAATTGCAGGCTCGCATGAATAACCGCGTCCGCATCGCTGTAGATGCCCGCCGCCACCTGCTCCGCGATGAACTTTTCGTCCTGCTCGCTCAAATGGATTTCGGGCATTTCGATCTCCTTTTGTTCTCTTCTAGCACAGGTCGCGGCCGCTTTCCAAGGGTTAAAGACGCGGCTCAGTCGTCGGCCATCAGATATTGTCGCTCGTAACGCAGGCCAAGCCCCGTCAGCATTTCATAGCCGATGGTGCCGGCCGCCCGCGCGGTCTCGTCGACCGGCACATTGGGACCGAAAAGCTCGATATAGTCGCCAGCACGGGTGGCATTGGCCGGAATATCCGTCACGTCGAAAATGGTGAGGTCCATGGTCACACGGCCGGCGACCGGCACCCTGTGGCCGTTGACGACGCCATAGGCGCCGCCATGGCCCATTTCGCGCAGTGGAATGCCGGAACCGGAAAGCGAACGCTGGTATCCATCCGCATAACCCACGGAAGCGATGGCAAGACGGCTTGCACGCTTCAGCAGGAAAGTGCCGCCATAACTCACGGTCTGGCCTTCGCCCGCCTCACGAATCTGGATGATCCTCGCTTCGGCCTTGGCGACAGGCCGCATGGGATTGACCACCTCGTTGACCGCTTCGCCACCATAAAGCGCGATGCCGGGGCGGGTGAGATCGAAATGATAGTCAGGTCCCAGAAAGATGCCGGCAGAAGCCGACAGGCTTGATTCGATTCCTTCGAAAGCGGCGCTAACCTTTCGAAATGATTCGAGTTGAACCCTGTTCATTGGCGAGGAGGGCGTGTCGGCGCAGGCGAGGTGCGACAGCACCAGAACCGGATCGAAACTCGCCGGCCGCGTCACGTCGTCGGCCAGAAACAGCGCGTCCTCGAGCGGTAGTCCCAAGCGGTTGAAACCGGTATCGACATGCAGCGCGCAGGGGTGGTCGCCGCGCTCGGCAACCGTCGCCATCCAGAAGGACAGCTGCTCCTCGGAGGCCAGAACCGGCACCAGATCATTGTCGAAAACCTGACGTTCCTGGCCCTGCCATATGCCTGACAGCACGAAAATGCGCGCTTCCGGGGCGTAGGAGCGCAGCGTCGCCCCCTCGGCCACCGTCGCCACGAAGAAATCGCGCGCGCCGGCATGGTAAAGCGTCGCCCCGCAATCCTCGATACCGAGACCATAGGCATCGGCCTTGACGACAGCCGCCGTCCGCGCCTTGCCGGACCGCTTCTTCATGTCCCGCCAATTATCGGCGAGCGCGCCGAGATCAACGGTCAGCCTTAGCGGCGCGTGTTCAAAAGCGTCGGTTTCGTTTTCAGCAAATGTATCTTCGAAGTCGTCTGTCATGCCATGCGTCCGGTTGATTTGGAACCAGCCAGACCCTAGCACTTTTGTTCAAGACGGTAAGGATCGAATGCTTTAAACTCGTTCCATGCACAATGTTTCGCAGGAACAGGCCATAGACGTCATGCCTATTGCCGCGACGGAAACCACGCGTTTCTGGCGCGACCGGCGTTTTGGCGGCATGGAATGTCTGAGCGCGACGTTCCTGACGCATGAATATTCCCCGCATGCGCATGACACCTTCTCCATCGGCGCGATTGAAAGCGGCTCGCAGATCTCCACCATTCAGGGCACCACCGAACAGACGGGGCCGGGTCATCTCTATCTGATCAACCCGGACGAGATTCACGATGGCGCGCCGGGCGGCGGCGGTTATCGCTACCGCATGATCTATCCCGACAGATTGCTGCTGCGCGACATTATCGAGGATGTGACGGGCAGGGCCTTTCACGGCACGCCGTCTTTCCCCCGGTTTCTGCCGCGCGATCCACAGATGGCCATCGCTTTCCAGATGGCGCATCGCCGGCTGGAGGCGGGGTCCGGCGCTCTGGAAGCGGATGAGGGCATGTTCTCGGTTCTCGCCGCTTTGTTCGGCCGGCACGGCAGCGCCATCATCCTGCCCGTCGAAACCCGCGAGAAAACTGCGGTCCATACCGCGAGGGATTATCTTTCCGACAATTACGAGACCGATATCGGTCTTGAGGAACTGGCCTCGATTGCCGGTCTCAGTCGCGCCCACCTCATCCGCGCCTTTCGCAAGGAGTTTCATATCACCCCGCACGCCTATCTGACGGATGTGCGCATCCGGCAGGCGCGCCGCCTTCTGCGTGCCGGTGAGACGCCGGCCGAGGTGGCGGTGCTGTGCGGTTTTGCCGATCAGGCGCATTTTACCCGGCATTTCAAGGCGCGCACTGGCGTCACGCCGGGGCAATTCCGCGTGGCGTGATCTCCGCCCGCGTTTCTTCGCCGCAATGTCACTTTCGTTCAAGACGAGGTGGCCTGCCGGGCGTAATCGCCTTCTTCTGCAAGGGAGAATGCGATGTTCGTATCGGAAAAGCGCTCGGAATTCGGCGCGGGGTTGAGGGCCGCCGCCCCGCTGCTTGTCGCCATGGTGCCGATTGGCGTGGTGTTTGGCGCGGTCGCCATTGGCAAGGGCCTGTCGCCGCTGGAAGCCTCGCTGATGTCGCTGCTGGTCTTTGCCGGCGGCTCGCAATTTGTGGCCATGGATCTGTGGATGCATCCGGCAAGCTGGAGCGGGCTCGGTTTCGCAGCACTGCTGGTCAATCTGCGCCACGTGCTGATGAGTGCTTCCATCGCCGGCAAGCTGGACGATTTTACCGGCTGGCGAAAATATGCGGCCATGCTGGTTTTGACCGACGAATCCTGGGCGCTGTCGGAATTCAGGGTCATTGCCGGCAGGCTGACGGCAGCCTTCTTCACGGGGGCCGCGCTATCGATCTATCTCGTCTGGAACCTCGCCACTCTGGCAGGCGCGCTGCTCGGCTCTGTCATGGGTGACATGTCGGTGATCGGTCTGGATTTCGCCTTCCCGGCTGTCTTCATCGTGTTGCTCATGGGCTTTTGGAAGGGCAGGGAAACCGGTTTCGTGCTGCTGGCAAGTGCCGCCGCCGCCTATCTCACCCATACGCTGGTTCCGGGCGCCTGGTATATTGCAGCCGGCGCGCTGGCGGGGCTTGCCGTCGCAGCCTTCGGTCATGAAGAGCAGGCGGAGCAGCCGGCATGACGCTCGATATGAATACCCTGCTGGCGATTCTGGCCATGATGGCGGCAACCGTCGCCACGCGTCTTGGCGGCCTGCTGCTGGTCAGTCATTTCACCCTGACGCCGCGTCTGAAAAAGGCGCTCGGTGTGGTTCCGCCTGCCGTTCTGATGGCCGTCGTCACGCCGACGGCGCTGGCAAGCGGACTGGCGGAGACAATTGCCTGCGCGGTAACCGCAATCGCGGCACTCCGCCTCAGCCTGCTGCCGGCCGCCACACTCGGCGTCGTCAGCGTCGCGCTGCTGCGCGGAATCGGATTGTGAAACAATACGGCCAAGGTCCTGAAAAGACTCCGTTCGTTCCATTCCAAACCTGAGGCATAGGTTGAGGGCGAAACCATTCGCCCTCAAATATGCATATGAGATCAATGCTCTTCGTATTGGCTGAAGCTCGGGTCGGCCAGATCCGCAAAGCGGGTGAATTCGGACTGGAAGGCGAGCTTTACCGTGCCGGTCGGTCCGTGGCGCTGCTTGGCGATGATGACATCAGCCGTGCCCTTCACCCGGTCGAAATGTGCTTCCCATTCGGCATATTTCACATCGCCGGGGTCACGCGGCTCCATGTTTTTCACATAATATTCCTCACGGAACACGAACAGCACCACGTCGGCGTCCTGCTCGATGGAGCCCGATTCACGCAGGTCGGAAAGCTGTGGGCGCTTGTCCTCGCGGCTTTCCACCGCACGGGAGAGCTGTGACAGCGCGATGATGGGAACATTGAGTTCCTTGCCAAGCGCCTTCAGGCCCGTGGTGATCTGGGTGATTTCCTGCACGCGGTTTTCGCCGCCCTTGCCGCCGCCGGTCATCAGCTGAATATAGTCGACGACCAGAACATCGAGGCCGCGCTGACGCTTCAGGCGACGGGCGCGGGCGGAAAGCTGGGCGATGGAGATACCACCGGTCTGGTCGATGTAAAGCGGCACCTTCTGCATCATCTGGGAGCAGGCGACGAGCTTTTCGAAATCGGCCTCGGTAATGTCACCGCGACGGATTTTCGAGGACGACACTTCGGTCTGCTCGGAAATGATACGGGTCGCCAGCTGTTCGGACGACATTTCGAGGGAGTAGAAGCCGACGACACCGCCGTTTTTCGCCTTGAACGAACCATCGGGCTGCACTTCCTGATCATAGGACGCGGCGATGTTATAGGCGATGTTGGTGGCAAGCGAGGTCTTGCCCATACCCGGGCGACCGGCAAGCACGATAAGGTCGGAACGCTGCAAACCGCCCATGCGGGCGTCGAGTGAATGAATGCCGGTGGAGATGCCGGAGAGATTGCCGTCGCGCTCGAAGGCGGCCCCCGCCATGTCGATCGCCAGCGCCACTGCATCGTTGAACGACTGGAAGCCGCCATCGTAACGGCCGGTTTCCGCCAGTTCGAACAGGCGGCGCTCGGTGTCCTCGATCTGCGCCTGCGGCGGCATGTCGAGCGGCGCGTCATAGGCGATGTTGACGACATCCTCGCCGATCTGGATCAGCGCGCGACGCAGCGCCAGATCGTAAATCGCGCGGCCGTAATCTTCCGCATTGATGATGGAGACGGCTTCCGCTGCAAGACGCGCGAGATATTGCGCCACGGTCAGGTCGCCGATCTTGTCGTCGGCCGGCAGGAAGGTCTTTATCGTCACCGGATTGGCGGTTTTGCCCATGCGGATGATATCGCCCGCCACCTCGAAAATCTTGCGATGCAAGGGTTCGTAAAGATGCACGGGCTTCAGGAAGTCCGACACGCGGTAATAGGCGTCGTTATTGACGAGGATGGCGCCAAGCAGCGCCTGTTCGGCCTCGATGTTGTTCGGCGCTTCGCGGTAATGCGGTTCCGCCGGCTGCGCGGGGGTGATCTTTCTCACAGCGTCGTTCATGGTTTGCGCGATCTCCCTTTGCCTTGTCCTTAAACATCGGGTTTGGCTTCCTGGGGCATGGCAGTCAATGATATTGTTGCAACACTATACGGCAGGCTGACGTCCGTTCTGAAAAGCTGGATCACATCTTCAGTTGTCCCCAGCAATCCACAGGCGGGTGGGAACGAGGTGCTGGCATTTCCCGGCAACGTGATTCGCTGCCATGAGTTTACCGCATGGCAGACCCGGCATGAAAGAAACTTGAAAATCGTCAGGCTTACGAATAAATAGGCAGAAAATAAGTAGTGTGCTAATTATAAGGCTGGCTGATATGTCCCGCGAGACCGACAAGGAACAGCTTCTGGATGAAGTCTCCGCTTTTACCCGCAAACTGCGCGCGTTTTTCGACGCGAGGGTAGGGGAAAGCGGCCTGACGCTGGCGCGTGCGCGTGCGCTTTTTGCCCTGTCGCGGCGCGGGCCTTTAACCCAGACTGAACTTGCCGAGGAAATGGAAATCGAAACGCCCACGCTGGTGCGCGTGCTGGATGGCATGGAGAAACAGAACCTCATCGAACGCCGCTCCGACGAAAACGACCGCCGCGCCAAACGCATTCACATGACAGCGGAAGGAGAGAAGACCTCGCAGACGGTGCAGGCGGTGGCGAAATCGCTGCGTTCGGAAATCGCTGCCGATATTTCCTCGCAGGAACTCGCAATGGCGCTTGATGTCATGCGCCGGCTTTCCGCCAATCTGCAAAATCTGGCAAGCGGGAGGGTGCAATCGTGAGCACCGTGTTGCCGCAGACAACGGATGAGGCCGCTCCCGCAAATACAGAAGCGACCGTCAAGCCGGACGACATTCCGGAAGAGCAGGCCAGCACGTCGCTGAGCGATGCAGGTACAAGCGAGACCGCGCCGGAAGCTGCCGTTCCCGCCGCGCCGCAACCGGTAGAACGGCCGGTGTGGCTGCGGCTGTGCTTCATCTTCGCGGGCCTGTCGTTCTTCATCACCCAGGGTCTGGGCATGAACCTCGTCATGGCCAATATCTACCAGCTTCAGGGCGAGTTTTCCGCAACAGTGGCGGAAGTGGCATGGCTCTCCGCCGCCTATATGGCGCCCTATGCCACATTTTCCATCGCTCTCTTCAAGATCAGGGCGCAATATGGCCTGCGGCCCTTTGCCGAACTCTCGATCATCGCCTTTGTGGTCGCTTCCTGCCTAAACCTCTTCGTGACAGACCTGCATTCGGCCATCGTTATCCGTTTCGTCAGCGGCATGGCCGCCGCGCCGATTTCGTCGCTCGGCTTTCTCTACATTCTGGAAGCCTTTCCGCCCGCGCGGAAATTCTCGCTCGGTTTCAGCATCGCGCTGACCGGCACCTTGCTGTCGGCACCCATCGCCCGCATCGTTTCGCCCTCTCTTTTGGAAATCGATGGCTGGAACGCGCTTTATTCCATGGAGGTGGGGTTTGCGCTGATCTCCTTCGCGATGATCTATGTGCTGAAAGTCACGCCGCCGCCGCGTGCGAAAGTCATCGAGCGCATGGACATTCTGAGCTATCTGCTGTTTGCGGGCGGTCTCGGCTGTCTTGCGGTCATGCTTACCCTTGGCCGGTTCTACTGGTGGTTCGAAACATGGTGGCTGGGCGTGCTTCTGGCAACGTCGATCGCGCTCCTGACCCTCATGGCCTTCATCGAATTGCCGCGCAAAAACCCGCTGCTCGACCTGCGCTGGATTTTTTCGAAGACCAACCTGCATATTATTGCGGTGCTGCTCGTTTATCGCGCGGTTTCTTCCGAACAATCCTCAACAGCGGTCAGCTTCTACCAGCAGCTTGGCCTGCTGAACGACCAGACGACGACGCTTTATGCGCTGGTGTTGCTGGCGACGGTGCTTGGCGGTGCGGCCTGCGCCTGGCTGATGCTGACAAAATACGTGGATACGGCGCATGTGATTGCGCTGGCGCTGATCGCCGCCGGCTCGTTAATGGACAGCCAGTCCACCAATCTGACGCGGCCGGGCGAAATGTATCTCAGCCAGATGATGATTGCCTTCGGGGCGGCCATGTTCCTGCCGCCCGTCATGTCCAAGGGTTTTGCCGCGGCCCTTGCCAGAGGTGCACCCTACTTGGTGAATTTCATCACCATCTTCCTGTTCACCCAGATCACGGGTTCGATGCTGATGACCGGGCTGCTCGGTAGCTTCGTGACACTGCGCGAAAAATTCCATTCCAATATACTGGTGGAAAATGTCCTGCTCACCAATCCCGTAGTCGCCCAGCGCGTATCCCAGCTTTCCGGCGCCTACAGCCATGTCATCACCGACCCGGCGCTGCTGAAGGCCGAGGGGCTTTCCCTTCTCGGCCAGCAGGTCAGCAAGGAGGCCTATGTGCTTGCCTATAATGATACGTTCCTGCTGATCTCCGTTGTTTCGGCGCTGGCGCTCGTCGCGCTTTTGATCCACCTTGCATGGCTGCGCATCCGCCCGTTCCTCCTGAGGGACAATGTCGATGCCGCACCGGCACAACAGTCTTGAACCTTCCAAGAGTGATACAATGCTGAAGAAGTTTTTTACCCCCGTTTCCATTCTCGTCCTGCTCGGCGGCCTCGCCGGCGTGGCACTGGTGCTTTACGCCTGGCGGCTGCCGCCGTTCCTCTCCACCGTTGAAATGACCGACAACGCCTTCGTGCGCGGTTACGTCACCACCATGAGCCCGCAGGTCAGCGGTTACGTCGTGGACGTGCCTGTGAAGGACTATCAGGAGGTCAAGAAGGGCACCTTGCTGGCGAAGATCGATGACCGCATCTACCGCCAGAAACAGGCACAGGCGGCCGCCACGCTCGATACGCAGAAGGCGGCGCTCGATAATTCCCGTCAGCAGGAAAACGCTGCCAATGCCAATATCCTTTCCAGCCAGGCGGCTGTCGATGCCGCCGAGGCCTCTCTGAAGCAGGCGCAGCTTGCATCCGACCGGCAGGATAATCTCATCAAGAGCGGTGTCGGAACCTCAAGCCTTCAGGAAGAGGCGCATGCCGCGCTTGAAAAGGCGCGCGCATCCCTGTCGCAGGCGAAAGCAGCCCTCGAGGTCTCGCGACAGGATCTGCAGACGATCATCGTCAATCGCAGTTCGTTGCAGGCGGCTGTCGCCAATGCCGAAGCTGCGGTGGAACTTGCGAAGATCGACCTCGACAATACGGAGATTCATGCGCCGGTGGATGGCAGGCTCGGTGAAATCGGCGTGCGCACCGGTCAATATGTCACGGCGGGAACGCAATTGATGGCGGTCGTGCCGCATGATGTCTGGGTCATCGCCAATTTCAAGGAAACCCAGCTTTCCGGCATGCAGGTCGGCCAGCCGGTGACGATCTCGGTGGATGCCCTGCATCGCCGCAAGCTCAACGGCCGCGTCGAGCGGTTCTCGCCCGCCACGGGATCGGAATTCGCTGTCATCAAGCCGGACAATGCGACAGGCAATTTCGTGAAGATCGCCCAGCGTGTCGGCGTGCGCATCGCGATTGATGCGGATCAGCCGCTGGCGGCGGATCTGTCGCCGGGCATGTCGGTGGTCGTGCATGTGGACAAAAGCGTGGCGCCGGAGGGGGCTGAGACGGCGGCGAGGTAGTGGGCGTTGAGGGTGCGGATGGTGGGCACCCCCCTCTGTCCTGCCGGACATCTCCCCCTCAAAAGGGGAGATCGATATGCCGCACTCGCCCGTTCCATAGGCAGGGAGCCGTCCGCTTGCCGATCTCCCCCCTTGAGGGGGAGATGCCCGGCAGGGCAGAGGGGGGTATCCAACGGCAAACTCCAACCCACAAACAAAAAAACCCGGATGTTTCCATCCGGGGTTTTTCTTCGGCCGCTAGGCCAAATCTTATTCGTCGTCGCCGTCGCGGTCTGCTTCCGGATCGAAGAAGTCTTCCGGACGCAGGGCGTCTTCGTCAACGCCGTAGATGGCGTCGGCGGAGGTGAGGCTTTCGCCCTTGGACTGACGCTCGGCTTCTTCGGCGGAACGGGCAACGTTCAGCTCGACCTGAAGCTCGACTTCGGCGTGCAGGTGCAGGGTGACGTTGTGCAGGCCGATGGTCTTGATCGGCGTGTTCAGTTCAACCTGGTTGCGGCCGATGTTGAAGCCTTCGGCAGCCAGGATTTCAACGACGTCGCGAGCAGCAACAGAGCCGTACAGCTGACCGGTTTCGCCAGCCGAACGGACGACGATGAAGGACTTGCCTTCGAGTGCTTCGGCAACCTTCTGGGCTTCCGACTTGCGCTCGAGGTTACGGGCTTCAAGCGTTGCGCGCTCGGTTTCGAAACGGGTCTTGTTGGCGGCGTTGGCGCGCAGCGCCTTGCCCTGCGGCAGCAGGAAGTTACGGGCGTAACCGTCGCGAACCTTGACGGTTTCGCCCATCTGGCCGAGCTTGTTGATGCGTTCGAGAAGAATAACGTCCATCTTCTTGATCCTTTCTAGTTGTTGGTTTCGTTCGTATTGTCGGTTTTCCGTGCAGGCGTCAGCGAGATCGTGCTGCGCACGTCGCTCAAGCCGAGCACGAGAATGATGAACAGCGGAAAGACAAAGACCGCCGAGAGATAAGCGAGGATAAGAACCGGCAGACGCCAGTCCTTTCCGCGCGCTTTTTTATGCAGCGAGGCATAACCTGCCATCAGGAAGCCTGCGCCGAAGGTGCCGCAGATGACGGCGCCAACCATGGCGGCGACGCCGCCGAAGAACATGGCCACGATGCCGGCCAGAAAAATGAAGATCGCGTTGCGGTGCATGCGCAGCGCGGAAGCAATGTCCTCACGCGGGCGAAGGCCCTTGCCGAAGGAACCAACCAGCCGGGTTGCGAAATAATAGGCCGCGAACAGAAGGATGACCCACAGGCCGCCCTGAACGATCGGCAGCATCAGCACCAGCAGCGATTTTGTCTGGGCGAGCGCCTCGGCATTGGGTTCGAACAGCGGCTCGCGGTTCTGCACCGAGGTCATCATGATATCGACCATGCGGGCGACGAGATCAGGGCCGTAACCGATCATCCAGCCAAGAATGACGACGGCAACCGCAACCAGGAGGCAAAGATGCAGGACGATGCCGGAGAGCGGATACCAGGCAAGCAGATCATCCGGACCGCCAAGTTCGGAGGCCGGGCGTGCCAGATTGGCGAGATGCGAAAGCCAGCCCGCCGGGATCAGCGTGAAGATCGCGATGGTCAGCGCAAACAGCGGCGACATGACAAGCGCGCCGATGATGGCCGTGGTGATGATCGCAACGACAGCGGCGCGGTTGCCCCAGCCCATGCCGGCGATGAAGATGGGCATGGCCGAACCGGCATAGAGCAGGAAGGAAAAGGACGACTGTGCCGTTGCGCCAAGCGTTAGAAACGCGGCGCATATGCCGGCGAGAACGCCGGTGATCAGCACTGTCTGGTTCAACTTTTGCACTTCGCTGTCCTGCTGAAACTAAAGCAGTTAGAGGATCGCTCCTGAGAGCCTCATCCCCAACATGGGTTTTTTGGTATCGATCCGCGCCCAACGCGGAAGGATTTGGAAGCCTTCAACCTACTGCTTAGAAGGCAGTAGCTTCAAAGGAGAAAGCGAGGCCGCGCCGAAACGCAGCCTCGCTTCAATTCATTACGCTACGACGTAAGGCAGCAGGCCGAGGAAACGGGCGCGCTTGATCGCCTGGGCGAGTTCGCGCTGCTTCTTCTGGGAAACGGCCGTGATGCGGGAAGGAACGATCTTGCCGCGCTCGGAAATGTAGCGCTGCAGGAGACGAACGTCCTTGTAGTCGATCTTCGGAGCGTTTGCGCCGGAGAAGGGGCACGTCTTGCGACGACGGTGGAACGGGCGGCGTGCCTGGGAAGAGGATGCGTCAGCCATTGGTCAAAACTCCTTCTTATGCACGGTCTTCGCGCGGACGGCGCGGACGGTCTTCGCGGTCGCCGAAGCCACCTTCGCGCGGTGCGCGCGGACCACGATCTTCACGCGGGCCACGGTCCGGACGGTCGCCGTCACGGCGCGGACGGTCGTCGCGATCGCGCTTCTGCATCATCGCGGACGGGCCTTCTTCGTGGGCTTCGACGGCGATGGTCATGTAGCGAAGAACGTCTTCGTTGATGCGCATCTGGCGCTCGACTTCATGAACTGCAGCCGCCGGAGCGTCGATGTCCATGAGAGCGTAGTGAGCCTTGCGGTTCTTCTTGATGCGGTAGGTGAGGGACTTCAGACCCCAGTTCTCGACGCGTCCGACTTTACCGCCGAACGATTCGATAACGCCCTTGTACTGCTCGACAAGTGCGTCGACCTGCTGGGCAGAAATATCCTGCCGGGCAAGGAAGATGTGTTCGTAAAGAGCCATTTAAGCTTTGCCTTTCTTGCGTTTCGTCCTTCACCCGGCAACGGCGCGAAGCCTCAACGACTGCTCTTGGGTAGGCGGTAAAGCCTTAAAGCAAGAAAAGCGTTGTTCGAGACGGTCGAGAGCGGAGACACGGGAGGCCGGAAAAACCTTATGGTTCCTGCTGTTTCGTTACCGAAACCAGCCCTCCGTTCAGCCACCAGCCAATTGGACCGGGTGTTGTGAACAGCGCGCTTATACGCAATTTTGCCCGGAATGCAAGGGCAAGGGGCGAAAAAGCGCGCCATTATCCTGTCAGATTGGCATCGGATATTGCCGGTGGATCGCCGCGATCCCCTTCAGCACCTCGTCCGACAGCGTCACGTCGGCCGCCGCAATATCCACCTTCAGCTGCTCGATCGTGGTGGCGCCGATGATGGCCGAGGCCATGAAGGGGCGCGTGAGGCAGAAGGCGATGGCGAGCTTTGCCGGATCGATGCCATGCTGGGCCGCAAGCTCCAGATAGGCCTTGACCGGTGCTTCCTGAAACGGCTGCAGCCGACCGCCGAGGTCCTTGTTGATGGTGGCGCGCGAACCCGCCGGGCGTGCGCCGTTCTGGTACTTGCCGGTAAGCAGCCCCGCCGCCAGCGGCGAATAGGCGAGCAGGCCGACATCCTCGTGATGGGCGACTTCCGCCATGTCGAGATCGAAGCTGCGATAGAGAAGGTTATATTCGTTCTGGATGGTGGCGACGCGCGGCAGGCCGTGGGCCTCGGCGATGTCGATATATTTCTGGGTGCCCCAGGCGCTCTCGTTGGAAAGGCCGATGGCGCGGATCTTGCCGGCTTTCACCAGTTCGCCGAGCGTCTCGAGCTTCTCGGTGATTTCGGCGAGCGTGCGCTGCTTTTCCTGACCCGAGGCGTCGAAGCTCCAGGCGCCGCGGAAATGATAGGTGCCGCGGTTCGGCCAGTGGATCTGGTAGAGGTCGATATAGTCAGTCTTCAGGCGCTTGAGGCTTGTATCCACCGCCTCGCGAATGGCTGCGGCGTCGATGTCGCGGCCGCCGCGAATATAGTCGCGACCGGAGCCGGCAACCTTGGTGGCGAGCACGACCTGGTCGCGCTTGCCGGTCTTTTCAAACCATGTGCCGATATAGTCTTCTGTGCGCCCCTGGGTTTCGGCGGAAACCGGCGTGGTGGGGTAAAGTTCGGCCGTATCGAAGAAATTGACACCGTTCTCAACGGCATAATCCATCTGCGCATGCGCGTCGGCTTCGGTGTTCTGCGTGCCCCACGTCATCGTGCCAAGGCAAATTTCGGACACGGAAATACCCGTGCGGCCCAATAGTCTCTGTTTCATGGAAATGTCCCGGTACCTGGCGAGATGTTTTGAAAAGTGGCATGAAAGTAATGGGGAATTGCCGCAGTGCAAGAAAAAATATGATGAAAAGAATGCGGAAAATAGGTCGGCAAAACCCCGCGAGTGGGGCTGTCCGAGGGCTTCAAGCCTTGACTTCGCGGGCGGGAATGTGAATGGAAGTCCGAAAGAATAAAGGCAAGGCCAGACAAGAAGGACCACATCCCATGGGTATTGCATTCACATTTCCCGGTCAGGGAAGCCAGGCCGTCGGCATGGGCAAGGAACTCGCCGACACTTATGTAGAGGCGCGCGCCGTCTTCGAGGAAGTCGATGAGGCGCTTGGCCAGAAGCTTTCCGACATCATGTGGAATGGCCCGGAGGAAACGCTGACGCTGACGGCGAATGCCCAGCCGGCGCTCATGGCGGTGTCCATGGCGGTCATGCGGGTTCTGGAAGCACGCGGCCTGAAGCTCTCCGACTCCGTTTCTTATGTTGCGGGCCATTCGCTCGGTGAATATTCGGCGCTCTGTGCCGCCGGCACCTTCTCGATTGCCGACACCGCCCGTCTTCTTCGCATCCGCGGCAATGCCATGCAGGCCGCCGTGCCGGTTGGCGAGGGCGCCATGGCGGCGATCATCGGGCTGGAGCACGATGCGGTTTCGGCGATCTGCGGGGAGGCCGCCATTCTTGGCATCTGCCAGATCGCCAATGACAATGGCGGCGGCCAGCTGGTCATTTCCGGATCCAAGGCTGCGGTTGAAAAGGCTGCGGCCATCGCTTCCGAAAAGGGCGCCAAACGCGCCATCATGCTGCCGGTTTCCGCGCCCTTCCACTCGGCGCTGATGGCGCCTGCCGCAGAAGCGATGCGTGAGGCGCTGGCGACCGTCGAAAAGAAAAACCCGGTCGTGCCGGTTATCGCCAATGTGCGCGCCGCTCCCGTTTCCGACGCCAATGAGATCGCCGCCTTGCTGGTTGAGCAGGTGACGGGCCAGGTGCGCTGGCGCGAAACTGTTGAATGGTTCGCCGCCAACAATGTGACGCAGCTTTATGAGATCGGCTCCGGCAAGGTGCTGACGGGCCTTGCCCGCCGCATCGACAAGACGGTGAACGGCGTGGCCGTCAACGGCGCTGCCGATATCGATCAGCTGCTTGCCACTCTCATCGGCTGAGAACAGGCTTACGCCCGTAACGGCTTTCTGTTTTACGATAATTCCCGATGCAAAACCGCTAAAAGGCTTTTTGCGGAATTGCTCTAAAGAAGGAACGGACCATGTTTGATCTGACAGGCCGCAAGGCTCTCGTAACCGGCGCGACCGGCGGTATCGGCGAAGAAATCGCCCGCCTTCTGCACAGCCAGGGCGCAACCGTCGGCCTGCACGGCACGCGCGTTGAAAAGCTCGAAGCGCTGGCGGCGGAACTTGGCGAGCGCGTCAAGATTTTCCCGGCTAACCTTGCCGACCGCGCCGAGGTCAAGGCGCTCGGCGAAAAGGCCGAAGCCGAGCTGGAAGGCGTCGATATCCTCGTCAACAATGCCGGCATCACCAAGGACGGCCTCTTCGTACGCATGAGCGACGAGGACTGGGACAATGTCATCGAAGTGAACCTGACGGCGATGTTCCGCCTGACGCGTGAGCTGACACATCCGATGATGCGCCGCCGTTTCGGCCGCATCATCAACATCACCTCCATCGTCGGCGTCACCGGCAATCCCGGCCAGGCCAACTATTGCGCCTCCAAGGCCGGCATGATCGGTTTTTCGAAGTCGCTGGCGCAGGAAATCGCCACCCGCAACGTCACCGTCAACTGCGTGGCGCCGGGCTTTATCGAAAGCGCCATGACCGGCAAGCTGAATGACAAGCAGAAAGACGCCATCATGGGCGCCATTCCCATGAAGCGCATGGGAACCGGTGCCGAAGTCGCTTCGGCCGTTCTTTATCTGGCTTCCAATGAAGCCGCCTACATGACCGGCCAGACCCTGCACGTCAACGGCGGCATGGCGATGATCTGACGGCGCTCAAGGCCGTCGTTAAAAGGATTGCGGCGCTGTTTAAGCACCTTCTTGGGTAGCTGGCGCCGCAAGGCCTCGCGGGCCGGTTTCCGGCGAAATTGCCTGTCATACGCTGTGCTTAGCGCGTTTTCAGGCTTTTCGACCGGTTGAAACCGTGTTAAGCGGGCCAAGACTGTGAACAGTCGTCCCGGAGAGACAGGAAGCCGTTGCGATTTTGCGTGACGATGTCTAGCTTGGACCGGGTTGAACGGGTTTGCCCGCAGTGCCGGATTTGAACGGCGCATGAGGGCTCTAACAGGGCAGGGTGCCGCGAGGCATTCCCTTCAAAATAAAGGTCGAGGAAACCGACATGAGCGATATCGCAGAACGCGTAAAGAAAATTGTAATTGATCATCTTGGCGTTGACGCCGACAAGGTTGTTGAAGGCGCCAGCTTCATTGACGATCTGGGCGCTGATTCGCTCGATACCGTTGAACTGGTCATGGCTTTCGAAGAAGAATTCGGCGTCGAAATTCCCGACGACGCAGCTGACTCGATCCTGACTGTCGGCGACGCCGTCAAGTTCATCGAGAAGGCACAGGCCTGATCGACCTTCGTGGGGAGGTGAAATACCCTCCCGTCTTGGCCCGGCTTGTCCGGGCCAATATTTTATCGTGAGACGGCACGCGCCGACAATGGTGCGCGTACTGGCTGATATCCGACCTTTCGACCGCAACCGGTCTGCGGCGGGTGTCATGCGAAAACTGAAAAATATTGCATCGTCGCTTGCGCCGCGTTCCATGGCGCCGGGCGCTGCAAAAGACCGATGATTTGGATAAGGGCGGAGCGTTGGCGATGAGGCGTGTCGTTATCACCGGTACCGGCATGGTATCTCCTCTTGGATGCGGAACGGAAGTGACCTGGGAGCGGCTGCTGGCCGGCCAGAATGGCGCCCGTCTCGTGACTGAATTCGAAGTCGAAGACTTGCCAGCCAAGATCGCCTGCCGCATTCCCGTCGGCGATGGCTCCAACGGCACCTTCAATGCCGACGACTGGATGGAAGTCAAAGAACAGCGCAAGATCGATCCGTTCATCCTTTATGGCGTGGCCGCCGCCGACATGGCGCTTGCCGATGCCGGTTGGCATCCCGAAACGGACGAGGACCAGATCGCGACAGGCGTTCTGATCGGTTCCGGCATTGGTGGTCTGGAAGGCATTGTCGAGGCGGGTTATACGCTGCGCGACAAGGGTCCGCGCCGCATTTCTCCATTCTTCATTCCCGGCCGTCTGATCAACCTCGTTTCCGGCCAGGTCTCCATCCGCCACAAGCTGCGCGGACCGAACCATGCCGTTGTGACGGCCTGCTCGACCGGCGCGCACGCCATTGGCGATGCCGCCCGGCTGATCGCTTTCGGCGATGCCGACGTCATGGTCGCGGGTGGCGCCGAATCGCCGGTCTGCCGCATTGCGCTTGCCGGTTTCGCCGCCTGCAAGGCGCTCTCCACCCAGCACAATGACAATCCGGAAAAGGCCTCGCGCCCCTATGACCGTGACCGCGATGGTTTCGTCATGGGTGAAGGTGCGGGCATCGTCGTTCTGGAAGAGCTGGAACATGCCAAGGCGCGCGGCGCGAAGATTTATGCCGAAGTCGTCGGTTATGGCCTTTCCGGTGACGCCTACCACATCACGGCTCCGTCCGAGGACGGCGAGGGTGCCTATCGCTGCATGGCGATGGCGCTGAAGCGCGCAGGTCTCACGCCTGACGATATCGACTATATCAACGCCCACGGCACCTCCACCATGGCCGACACGATCGAGCTTGGTGCCGTCGAGCGGCTCGTGGGCGATTCGGCCCCGAAGATCTCGATGTCGTCGACCAAGTCGGCCACCGGCCATCTTCTCGGTGCGGCGGGTGCGATCGAAGCCATTTTCGCGACGCTTGCGATCCGCGACAACATCGTACCGCCGACATTGAACCTCGATAATCCCGATGTGGAAACGAAGATCGATCTGGTGCCGCACAAGGCGCGCAAGCGTCAGGTCAATGTGGCGCTCTCGAATTCCTTCGGTTTCGGCGGCACCAACGCCTCCCTCGTACTGCGTCGTTACGAAGCCTAGACCATGTCTCCCAAAAATGCGCAGCGGTTTTGGGATAAGGACATGCGGGGACCAGAAGATTAAATCGCGGCGGCCCTTGCCGTCGCGGTTGCGACCCGGTGCCGCAGACCGTTTCAAGCGGGTGCGGCTCCCTCCCGCCGGGCGCATGAGGCGCGCTCTTTCATTTGAAGAACGCATTGCGGCCTGCGAAAGCCATTTCGATTTTCGCGCCGATATTGTAGTCGTTTATGGAAAGTTGGTTGCCGTTTCAGGGTGATCTGCCGCTGCAAACAGCTTCCCTTGACCGGCTTTGCCCGAAACGACGATTCGTGAAGCAAGACAAAGACGACTTCACGATATCTCTATGTGGTGCAGGAAGACATTCCGAACCTGTTTTTGCCGCATTACCTGCGCAAAAAGCGCTGACAACGCCGAACTGAAAAGGACCGACGGTGAGCGACACGAACCAGAACAGCCAGGGACAAAACGGTGCGGGCGAAGGCAATCGCGGCCCGATCATTCCGAAATCCCCGACGGAAGCGCTGCGGCCGGAAAAGGTGCCGGCGCCGCCGAAGCGCTCCCGCAAGGCCCATGGCCAGCTGGTGATCTTCCTGAATTTCCTGATGACGCTTGCGGTTGCCGTCTGCGTTCTGGCCATTGCAGCTTTCTATTACATGATCAATGCGTTCCAGGAGCCAGGCCCGCTGCAGACGAACACGCATTTCACGGTGCGCAACGGCGCCGGTCTCATCGAGATCGCCAATAATCTCGAGCGTAACGATGTCGTATCAAACGCCCGTGTCTTCCGCCTGATGACCGGCAGCTACCTGCAAAAGGACCAGACCCTTAAGGCGGGTGAATACGAGATCAAGGCCGGCGCATCGATGAAAGACATCATGATGCTGCTGGAATCCGGCAAGTCGATTCTTTACTCCGTCTCCCTTCCCGAAGGCCTCACCGTCAAGCAGATGTTCGCGCGTCTTGGAGCAGATGAAGTGCTGGACGGCGAATTGCCCTCGGCCCTGCCGCCGGAAGGCAGCCTGCGCCCCGATACCTACCGCTTCACCCGCGGCACCAAGCGCGAGGAAATCATCAACCAGATGAGTGCCGCGCAGGACAAGCTGATCGACATGATCTGGGAGCGGCGCGACCCCGATTTGCCGATCAAGACGGTCGAGGAATTCGTGACGCTCGCCTCTATCGTGGAAAAGGAAACCGGCAAGGATGACGAGCGCGCCCATGTGGCTTCCGTCTTCTACAACCGTCTGAAGAAGGGCATGCGCCTGCAATCCGACCCGACGATCATCTATGGTCTGTTCGGCGGTGACGGCAAGCCGTCCGACAGGCCGATCTACCAGTCGGACCTGCAGAAGCAGACGCCGTTCAATACCTATGTTATCAAGGGCTTGCCACCGTCTCCTATCGCCAATCCGGGACGTGCCGCACTTGAGGCTGTCGCCAATCCATGGCGTACCGACGACCTCTATTTCGTGGCTGATGGCACGGGCGGTCACGTCTTTGCCAAGACGCTGGACGAGCACAACGCCAATGTGCGCCGCTGGCGTAAGATCGAAGCGGAAAAGGCGGCCGCCGGCGCCAATCCCGATGTTGCCGTGGATGGTCAGCCCGGCGGCGCAGAGGCGGAAAAACCCGCTAACAACTGATAATCCTGACCGGGCCCTGTGATCGCAAGGCCCGGTTTTTTAAAGGCATGATGGGGGCTTTCCAACGATGACATTGCAATCGATGACCGGTTTCGCGCGCAGCGAGGGAACATCCGGCCGTTACCGCTGGGCGTGGGAGCTGCGTTCGGTCAATGGCAAGGGTCTGGATGTGCGCCTGCGTCTGCCGACCGGTCTGGAAGCGCTGGAAACGAGCCTGCGGGAGATCGCCGGTGCGCATCTGTCCCGCGGCAATATCCAGGCGGGATTGACGCTGTCTATTGCGGAAAACCGGCTGGAAGCGGTGATAAACCGCGATGCCCTTGCGGCGGTTCTCGCCCTGAAGAAAGAGCTTGGTGATGTCGTTGACGACAAGCCATTGAGCTTCGATACGTTGCTGTCGCTGCGCGGTCTGGTCGATTTTCGCGAGGCGGAAGATGACGCCGAGGCGCAGGCGGCGCGCAACAGTGATGTACTTGCCGGTTTTGCCGCCGCCGTCGAAAAGCTGAAGGACATGCGCGAGCGGGAAGGTGCTTCCCTGTTTGCCATCCTCTCCGGCCATATCGACAGGATCGAACAGCTTGCCGCCATCATTGAAAACGATCCTTCCCGCCAGCCCGAACAGATCGCCGCACGGCTTGCCCAGCAGATCGCCCTGATCGGCGAGGGCATGCACGGGCTTGATCGTGACCGTCTTCACGCGGAGGCGGCGCTGATCGCCACCAAGGCCGATCTGCGTGAAGAGATCGACCGGCTGCATTCCCATGTACAGGCATCACGCGAGCTTTTGAAAAATGGCGGGCCTGTCGGCCGCAAGCTCGATTTTCTTGCACAGGAATTTAACCGCGAGTCGAATACAATCTGTTCCAAATCGAACGCCAGTGCGGTAACCGCAGCAGGCATAGAGCTGAAAGTGGTTATCGACCAGTTCCGCGAGCAGGTCCAAAATCTGGAGTAGACCCATGGTCCCGATGAACGATTCCCCCGTCACGATTGCCCGTCGAGGGCTGATGCTGGTGATTTCGTCGCCATCGGGCGCGGGCAAATCCACGATCGCCCGCAACCTGCTCGAAAAGGACAAGAATATCAGCCTGTCCGTCAGCGTCACCACGCGCGCGCGCCGTCATAGCGAGATAGAAGGCATCCACTACCACTTCATCTCCAAGCGCGATTTTGAGCGCATGCGCGATAACGAAGAACTGCTGGAATGGGCGGAGGTTCACGGCAATTTTTACGGTACGCCGCGCGAGCCGGTGGAAGTGGCGATGGCTGCCGGACGCGACATGCTGTTCGACATCGACTGGCAGGGTGCCGAACAGCTGCAGGACAAGATGAAGGCGGATGTCGTGTCCATTTTCATCCTGCCGCCGACCATGACAGAGCTGCAATCGCGCCTGCACCGCCGCGCCGAAGACACTGAAGAAGTGATAAAGACCCGGCTCCTCAATTCTCGCTCCGAAATAGAGCACTGGCGCGATTATGACTATGTCATCCTCAATGATGACCTGCAGGCCGCCTTCGAGGCGATCGAGGCGATCGTCAAGGCTGAACGCGTCCGCCGCGACCGCCGCCACGGCATGTTCGATTTCGTGCGCGCATTGCTGGAGGAAGAGCCGCAGCTCTGATCGCTGCGCTCAGGCCGCAATACCTAGCCTGTTTGATGATCATATAGCCATTGACGGGACAGGCGTTCGTCTGCCGCATCTGGCGCCCAGCCATGACCCGTTGTGATCGTCTCCAGCACAACGGTGGCCCCTGCTTTTTCAAGCTGATCTGCCAGATACGGTGCATCCGAAGGGTGCCGCCGCTCGTCATGGGTGCCCGCCAGCAGAAGCGTGGGATATCCGGTCAGGGCCGGAAAATGCTGGCCATGCCGCGGCGATAGCGGCCGAAGCAGAATGGCGCCTCTCGACAGACGGTGATTTTGATAAAGCGTTTCAGCCGCGATGATCGCCCCGTTCGAATATCCAACGAGGAAGGGACGCTCTCCCGTCTTCTGAAACACGACGTCGACGAACCGACAAAGGCTCTCGGCCTGATGTTTCAGATCGTCGAGATCCAGCCGCCTGTCGGGCGTCCTGCGGAAAAATGCGAACCCGTCTTCCCAGGGGATCGCGCCTCTCGGTGCAAAGAGAATTCCATTGGGAAAGACAGAGCGGCCAAACGAAACAAGATCATCTTCCGTCCGGCCAGACCCATGCAGTAACACGACCGCGCAATCAGGATCGTTGGCAGGAGGGTCGAGCTTGTAGCGAAAGCCGGCATTCTCCATGCGCTCGTCCCTCTATTCGACTTCCCTACCGCGCGTCGCCAACGCTTCGCATGGCATTGGAACTTACAGGCTATTCGCCAATATCACGAATTCCTCGACCGACAGCGTTTCCGCCCGGCGTGTCGGATCAATGCCCGCCTTTTCCAGCAGCGCCTCGCCACCAAGACTTTTTACGCTCTGGCGCAGCATCTTGCGACGCTGGCCGAAGGCGGCCTCGGTTACCTTTTCGAGCTTTGCGACATCGCAGGGAAGCGGCTTTTCCTTCGGCAGCAGGTGCACAACGGTGGAGGTGACCTTTGGCGGCGGGCTGAAGGCCTGCGGCGGAACGTCGAAGGCCATTTCCGATACCGTGCGCCAGCCGGCGAGAACGCCGAGGCGGCCATAATGGTTGTCGCCTTCTTCCGCCACGATGCGCTGGCCGACTTCCTTCTGGAACATCAGCGTCATGGAAAGCCAGAAGGGCGGCCATTCTTTCGGCAGAAGCCAGTTGACGAGCAATTGCGTGCCGACATTGTAAGGCAGATTGGCGATGATCCGCACGGGTTCGCCGGCAGGAACCATCGTCTCGAAATCGGTCTTGAGAGCATCGCCCTCAATGACTTCGAGACGTCCGGGATAATGCGCTTCGATTTCGGCGAGCGCCGGCAGGCAGCGGCTGTCACGTTCGACGGCAATGACCTTCTTGGCGCCGAGCGAAAGAATGGCGCGGGTAAGGCCGCCCGGTCCGGGGCCGACCTCGATGACCGTCACGCCCTCAAGCGGCCCTGCCGTTCGGGCGATCTTCTGGGTGAGGTTGAGATCGAACAGGAAATTCTGCCCAAGCGATTTCTTCGCATCCAGTCCATGCCGCTGAATGACATCGCGCAGCGGCGGCAGTCCGTCTATGGCCGCCATTATGCGCTGACCTGGCTGCGGGCGGAAATCTCCGCCGCCATCTTCAGTGCCGCGACCAGACTCGCCTCATTGGCAATACCCTGACCGGCGATGCCGAAGGCTGTGCCATGGTCGGGCGAGGTGCGGATGAAGGGCAGGCCGAGCGTGACATTGACGGAATCGTCAAAGCCGAGCGCCTTGGCCGGAATGAGCGCCTGATCATGATACATGCACACGGCGACATCATAGCGCCGGCGGGCGGCATCGTGGAACATCGTATCGGCGGGCAGGGGGCCGAAAGCATCGATCCCGTCCTTCCGCAACCGAATGGTCGCGGGATGAACCACGTCGCGATCCTCGGTGCCGAGCGCACCGTCCTCGCCCGCATGCGGGTTGAGCCCGGCAACCGCCAGACGCGGCGCCTCGATGCCGAATTTCTGCCGGAGGTCCGCATCGATGATTCGGCAGGTCGTGACGATAAGCTCTTCGGTCAGCGCCACCGGCACGTCTTTGACCGGAATATGGATCGTCACCGGCACGACACGGACTTTGGGTCCGGCGATCATCATGACCGGTGTCACCTGCTTGCCGGTAAGACGCAAGGCAAGATCGGCAAGAAATTCCGTATGGCCGGGGAAACCGAAACCCGCCTCGTAAAGCACGGACTTGGCAATCGGATTGGTAACCACGGCTGAAGCCTTGCCCTCGACCGTCAGGGAAACGGCGGTCTCGATGGCCTTGATCGTTGCATGGGCCGCACCGACATGCGGCTGGCCTGCCTGAACCTCGAAGCCGACGGGAAGAGGAAGCACGGGAAAAGCGTCATCGAACAGGCTGACGGCATTCGCCGCATCGCAGGTCTCGATGTTGACCGGGATGCCGATCAGCGCCGCGCGGCTCGCCACCACATCCGGATCGCCGATGAAGACGAAGGGCGCTACGCCGTTTTCCCGGCGCCTGGCCCAGGCGGTGATGGCGATATCAGGGCCGATACCGGCTGGGTCTCCCTGTGTCAGGGCAAGCGGCAGGGATGCATGTGTCACGGAAAGACCGGCTCTCGTATCAGGTGTTGACGATCTGCGCCTTCTTGCGCAGCTCATCCATATATTTCTTTTCGTTCGGGTTCTCGCCTTCCTTGGCCTTCATCAGGTCTTCGGACTTGAACACCATTTCCGCAGCATAGTCGTCGGAAACCTGACGCTGCTTGCAGATCGCCAGATATTCGACGCCCTTTTCGGTTACGCGCGTGCCGGTGGTGCCACCTTCCTTGGTTTTTTCCACCAACGCCTTCCAGTCTTCCGGCAGTTCGGGGGCAAGAATACGTCCAAGATCCTTGATCGCCACGTCCCGCATGGTCGCAGCGAAGGTCATGGCCTGGTCGCAGCCGGGATAACGCTTGCGCGAGGCTTCGGCTTCGGACTTGCGCTTGCCGGTGATGGAGTTGCGCTTTGATTCCGGGATGACGAAGATCACCTGCTGCAGGAAATATTCCGTTGTGACCGGCTTGTCGCCACGTTCCTTCAGGCGGGTGACGAGATCCTGCGTCGACATCTTGCCACGTGCACCGTAGCGGGCATTGACGAGGCGCGGCCAGCTCATCTGGACGGCAATGAAGGATTTGAAATGGTCGGCGCCGACGCCAGCCTGCGACAGCACCTTGGTCAATTGCTGCGGGGTCATCTTGTTGTTGCCGGCAAAACGCGCAAAAGCGGCATCGACGTCTTCGGTGCTGACCGACATTTTCACGCGGCCGATTTCCTCGCGTTTCAGCGCCTCGTCGACGAGCTGCTCACGGGCTTTTTCATTGAGATTGCCGGACTGGCGCTGCAGCTTCAGGAAGGCGACGCGCTTGGCAATATCGTCATTGGTAATCGGGGTCTTGTTGACGACGATCTTGACGGTGTTATCGGCGAAGGCCTGGCCGGCATAGGGCACAGCGGCCATGGGAACGGCGAATATCGCAAAGGCAAAAGCAGCGCCACGCAAAGCCGTCTTTCCGAAATTCATCATGTCCTTCTCCCTTTCGTCGGTCAGGGTCCTGTTTCCCGTCCCGCCAATCTGTTCTGTCTGACGATGGGGTAATTCTGCACCCCGGCCTTTCAGACCTGCACCTGTGCATCCGCACCGCGAATTTGCCACGTATATACCATCGTGATCCGCAAAACGGCAATGTGTCGGTTGTTGAAAGAAAACCCGATATGGTCTTATGCCAAGCCGACACTGGCGTGTTGTTGCGGCAAAACCGTGACTTTTACTGGCTGAATGGCAAAAAGGCAGACCGCAATGCTGTGCGATCTGCCTTTAAACTCAGTAATTGTTCGGCTTCCAGCCGATATCCATATCGGCCCAGTCTTCGTTTGCAGAGCCGATGCTGACATCGCCAAGCGTACGGAAAGCCAGGCGGGCATTGATCGACCAGTCATTGGCGGCCTGCCGGCTGGAATTGATATTGCCCTCGTCGGAATAGCTGACCGTCAGGATCGTGCACTCATCCTGATAGGCAATGCCGATGCGGCGTTCGGCGGCAAACTTTCCGTTCAGATCGTAATTGATCGAGCCGAACAGCGACCAGTTGTCGTCCATGCGCAATGTGCCTGACGCCTGGATGATATCGCGGTCTTCGTTATAGCCATATTTCGGCTGCGCCTTGACCTGCGTATAGCTGAGCTTGCCGGTGAGGCGGCGGTCCGAATAGCTGATGCCCGTCTCCGACCGGTTGATGTCGAGATCGTCCTTGTCAAGACGCAGGCTCGACGACAGCGAAAGGCCGATCGGCGCATCGAACGCCGCCATGGCGACGTAGTCCGAACGGTCGGATTCGAGGCCGGAATCGGCGCCTGCATTGACGAGATCGTAGGAGGCGAAGGAATTGTCGCCTGCCAGATGGAAGGACTGGCCGGCAATGGCGCGAACGCCGTAGCCATTGTCGAAGGTGCCGTTATAGCGGAAGCCGATATTGGCGCGCGTGCCGCCTTCGATCCGGTCGAAACCGGAGAACTTGTCGCGCTCGAACAGGTTGGTCGCGTCAAACACGAAGGCCTGCGCATCCTCGTTGGGAAGCCGGCCGGCATATTGCTCATTCGGACGCACGAAGATCTGCGCGATCGGTTCGATCACGTGGCTGCTGTTGAGCGCCGTGAAGAGCCAGGGATAACGCACTTCCAGACCACCGGTGACCATGCCGCGAAACGCTGCGTCGTCATGCATCATGCCCTGATAGGCATAGGATGTGCCACCGGAAGTGAAGCTTGCCGGCGACATGTCTGTCCACATCGCATCACCGCGTGCGGCCAGAATTGGCGTGATCTGCAGGCCGCTATCCATCGTGAAGGTGCGTTTCCACTCGGCTTCGGTGGAAAGACGCGTGTAATCACCTTCAAGCCCGTTGAAGCGTGAATAGCCTCCGAGCGCGTAGGCATCCTGTTTGAGACGGGTGATGCTGGTCAGGTTGGTTGTCAGCGAAAGCTCACCGCCATAGACCGGATCCGGCACGAAATAACGGTAGTCGACGACCGGGTGAACGATCGCCTGCTTGCGCTCCAGGGATTCGGTATTGTCCGTATCCTGAACATTGAAATAGTAGCCGCGTGCGTCGAAGCTGTTCCGCTCACCCGTGCCCGTCAAATAAATCTGATTGGTCTGAACGTCGTTCTTGTAACCCTTCAGCCCGTAAGTGCGCGAAAAGTTATTGTCGGTCTGCACCATCGCATCCCAGCCGAATGCCCAGCGGGGATTGATGGTGAAGTCACCCTTGCTGGCGATCATGCCGCGATTATCATTGAGGGCGTCGCTGGTTCCGGCTGTGAAAGTATCGGACTTCTGCTGGCTGATGCCGGCAATCGTGAGCGTGTGCATGCCGGTTTCGAAACGCTGGCGCAATTCCGCCTGCAGAAGCAGACCCTGCGTCGTGTAATATGTCGGCGTGACAGTGACATCCGATGTGTCGGAAAGGACCTGGAAATAGGGCACGCCGATGCCGAAACCGAGATTGTCGGTGATGCTCATCTGCGGGAACAGGAAGCCGGACTTCCGCTTCACCGTATTATCGGGAACCGTCAGGAACGGCACATAGGCGATCGAATGGCCGAAAAGCTGCAGGCGCGCCTTTTCGAGCCGGATCGTATGGGTCTTGCCATCCTGGACGACGCGCTCGGCCTTGACCTGCCACAGCGGCGCTTTTTCAGGCTTGGCGGCGCAAGGCAGACAGGCCGTATAAACGCCGTTGTTGAGGACCATCAGATCGCCTTCGAGGCGCTCGGCGCTTTCGCCCGCGATACGGGTATTGTCCGGGGTCTCGACACGCAACGCATTGACGAAGCCCTGACCGAAATCGTCAGTGACGTCCATCTCGTCGGCATAAATCTTGTTGCCGCCCGGCTCGATCAATTCGATGTTGCCATGGGCGATCACGCGGCCGGTCTGCTGATTATATTCCACTTGCTGGGCCACCATGCGGTAGCCCGAATACTTCATGCGAACCACGCCCTTCGCGATCACGCGCTGGGAATCGCGATTATAGGTCAGTTCATTTGCTGTAAGCAGGAGTTTCGAATCGTCTTGGCTTGCCGACGCGAGCAATCCATCCTGGCCGAAAGCGACCGGGCTGGATGCCAAATACGCGCACACAGCGGCACCTGTCAGAAGGGCCGTCCAAAGCCGCCTGATATTCCCGCGGTCATATACCGCCACTAGCCGTCCTCCTGATGAAGCAGAATGGTTGCCCCCAAAGCCAACGCCACGATAACTGGAACCCAGACCGCGACGGTGGGAGGGACAACACCACCACTCCCGAATGCCCTTACGAGCACGGTTACTACATAAAGCACGAAGCCGGAAACGATTCCACCCAGAATCACGGAGCGCGACTGGGCGAAGCGGCTGAACTTTAATGAAACGGTCGCGGCGATCAAGGTCATCGCAACCAGAAGCAGGGGCGTCGATAGCAGGAAATGATACTGCGTCTCAAGCGCCTTTGAAGATAGTCCAAAAGACTTTGCAACTTCGATCTTGTGAGAAAGGTCAAAGAAAGCAACGGTTTCCGTCTGGGTCATCCGTTCCTGGACGAATTCCCGTCTCAGATTGGTACTGATCCGCACACTCTCTTGCCGAACTGGCACATGGCCGGCGCGCGTTTCCGTAACGCCGTTAAGAAGCCAGTAACCATCTTCCAACTTTGCCGACTTAGCATCCTGCCGCGAGACGATGTTTCCGTCCTTGTCGAGGTGGATGAGAACCACGTCGAGAAGCAGGGTTCCGTTGTCCTCGAAGCTCTTGGCGCCGATGATCGTGTCCTGGCCGCCGCTTGCCTGGCGCATCCACGGAACGATCTCCTGCTGGCGTCCGCCATTGGCTTCGTTGCGCAGGCCCGCCTCCATCGCCAGCGACCGGTTCTGGCCCCAGGCGGCAATGGGATTGAGGACGACGACGGACAGAATGCCGATCAGGACAGATCCGAGAACGAAGGGAAGGATGAATTGCCAGGCGGAAATGCCGGCTGCGCGCGTGACAACCAACTCGTAACGCCGGTTGAGCGAAATCAGCGTCGTCATGCCGACGAAGAGCGCAATGAAGGGAACGGTCTGCTGCAGGATCAGCGGCAGGCGAAGCGCGGTCAGGCCAAGTGCTGCCGGAACGGTATAGCCGGGCAGGCCGGACATGCGCCTAGCCGTTTCGCTGAAATCGGCAAGATAGATGATCGACGATACACCGAGCACGAACCAGACGGCCGTCATCAGATATCGTTTCAGGAAATAGCGGGCCAGCGTGTTGAAAATCATGCGTTACCGCTCCCCGAGCTTCGTGCCAGCCGGCTGGAGAAAAGACGGCGCAGACGACCGGCCGCATCGGCGATGACCTTCGGCATTTTCGGCTTGCGGCCCGTAATGAGAATGAAGGCGGCAGCGGCGCCGCTGAGACCCGGCACGGCATAGACCAGCGGAATGAAGGCCGCGCTCTGCTTGACCTGATTGGTAACATAAAAGCCCAGCCAGCGAAGCATGAATGCCGTCACCAGCGCAGCGACCATCGGATGCATACGCGCCTCGCGATGCGAACGGGCATCTGCGGCGATGACCAGCGAGATCAGTGCGAAAGCGAATGCGAACATCCAGTCCGACAGCCGCTTGTGCAATTCACTGCGGAAGTTCTCCGGTGAGCGCTTGTAACTCGCATTGTTTTCGTCGGGCGAGAGAAGGAAGCCGAGGCTGGCATCGCCGGGAGAAAGCGAGGGTTCCGAATCCTGCTTTTCCGACATCGTCGAAAGATCGAAAGCATAGGACAGGAACTTGACGATCGAGACCTTGCCGTCCGGCGTCTTCTGCTGCACTTCGCCGTCGCGCATGGTTAGCGACGTGCCGCTTTCATCGATCATGCCTTCTTTCGCATAATAGATGAGGTCGAAATTCGGATCGCGACGGTCGGCGACGAACAGGCCTTTGAGGATACGGCCCTGGCGCTGGGCGATCTGCACGTAAAGGCCGTCCTGAATGGTGCGGAAGGTCTTTTCCTCGATCACCGAGGACAGGAGGTCGGCATAGGCCGCGGCCACCATCTGCCGTGCGGAGCTTCGTGCAGGCGGCTCGATGAAATTGGTGATGGTAAAGGAAAGCGCGCTGAGAACGGCGGCCAGAATGAGAACCGGGCGAAACATGATCGAACGCGGCGCGCCTGCCGCATCGATGATGGCGAGCTCGGAATCATTGTTCATCGCCGTGAATATCTGGGTGATGCCGATGACGAGGGCGAAAGGCAGGACAACGGGGATCAGCGTCGGGAGAATCATCGTCGCGAGCGCCATGAAGGAGCCCATCGACTGGCCGGTATCGGTGACGAGATTGATTCTCTGGAGAACCTGAATGGTCCATATAATCGCGAGCACTGGCAGCAGCGCGACCAGAAACATCTGCGTTGTCCGCCGCAGGATATAGTTCTCGAGAAGCTTCATACGGCCCTGTTCGACATTGTTTTCCCGTGCGATCGCCCGCCGGATTTCCGCTTATCTAATCGCATCATTTGCAATTGGCTATTCCGGCATGCTCACAAATATGTTTTGCGCGACGATTTTTCCGCAGCCTGTGTCTTTTTGTGGAACAAGCTGTCGGTTTCATGACGTGACCGTGCATTCCACAAAAATACCTTTCCTTTAAAGAATATGGACCTTTAAAGAAGCCAGGCCTTTAAAAATGCGGGGTTGCGCCACGGGCCGAAAAGGCCATGATCAGGCACACCACGCAAGTCGTCCACGAAGAGCAGGAAAACATGTCCGCTAAATTCGATATTTCTTTCGCCAATTCCGCCTCGCTTGAAAACGCCCTTGCCGTTACGCTGCAGGCGTCGGGTGACGCACAGGCTGCTGCCGGCGCATCCGAAGCCGATCCAGGCGGCGTGATTGCCCGGGCGGCAAAGATTTCGGGCTTTTCCGCAAAATCGATGGCAACACTCGATGTGATCGCGCCGCACGGCTCGAGCGCCGACCGGCTTCTCGTCATCGGTCTCGGCAAGCCCGCGAAACTGGTCGCGCATGACTGGCTGCGCGCAGGCGGCACCGCCGCCGCCAACTTCAAAAAGGCCGACAAGGTTGCGATCTACCTCGATGCTCCGGGCGTCGAGGTTGGCGCGCAGGCGGCTGCGGATTTCGCGCTTGGCATTCTTTTGCGCGCCTACAGCTTCGATGCCTACAAGACCAAGAAGAAATCCGACGACGAAAAGACCCCGAAGAAAGTCGAGGTCGTCATCGTCACGGCCGCCCATCAGGAAGCGGAAAAGGCCTTTGCCGTGTCCGAAGCCGTTGCTGGCGGCGTGATTCTGGCGCGCGACCTCGTCAACCTGCCGCCGAACGTTCTTGGCCCGGTTGAGTTTGCCGAAAAGGCGGAAGAACTGCGCAAGCTTGGTGTCGAAGTCGAAATTCTCGGCGAGAAGGAATTGAAGAAGCTCGGCATGAACGCGCTTCTCGGCGTGGCGCAGGGCTCTGCGCGTCCGCCCCGGCTTGCGGTCATGCAGTGGAACGGCGGCTCCAAGAAGGACGAGCCCATCGCCTTTGTCGGCAAGGGCGTCGTTTTCGATACCGGCGGCATTTCGCTGAAACCCGGTCTCAACATGGAAGATATGAAGGGCGATATGGGTGGCGCTGCCGCTGTCACCGGCCTCATGCATGCGCTGGCGGCCCGCAAGGCGAAGGCGAATGTGATCGGTGTGATCGGTCTCGTCGAAAACATGCCTGATGGTAACGCCCAACGGCCCGGCGACATTGTCACCTCCATGTCCGGCCAGACCATTGAGATCATCAACACCGATGCCGAAGGCCGTTTGGTGCTGGCCGATGCGCTCTGGTACACCAAGGAGCAGTTCAAGCCGAAATTCATGATCAACCTCGCCACCTTGACAGGCGCGATCACGGTTGCGCTCGGCAATCTTCAGGCCGGCCTTTTCTCCAATGACGACGAGCTTGCAACGCGTCTTGCGCAGGCGGGCGAGGTCACGGCGGAAAAACTGTGGCGCATGCCGCTCGGCAAGGATTACGACAAGATCATTGATTCCAAGTTCGCCGACATGAAGAACAGCTCGGGTCGTCTGGCAGGTTCCGTTACCGCCGCGCAGTTCCTCAAGCGCTTCGTGGGCGAAACGCCATGGGCGCATCTCGACATCGCCGGCACCGCCATGGGATCGCCGCTGACGGAGATCAACCAGTCCTGGGGATCGGGTTATGGCGTGCGTCTGCTGAACGAGCTCGTTCGCGCCCATTACGAAGATTGAAGCGAGCGGAGCGGCACGTCTGCGGATGACTGAAATTCTGTTCTACCATCTGACGGAATCGAAGCTGGAGGATGCGCTGCCGCCTTTGCTCGAGAAATCGCTGGAACGCGGCTGGAAGGTCGCGATCCAGACGGTGGACGAGGAGCGGCGCGATTTCCTCGACACCCATCTCTGGACCTTCCGTGACGACAGTTTTCTGCCGCACGCGACGGACAGCTCATCCGCACCACAAAGCCAGCCGATTCTTTTGACGGCGTCTGTCGGCAACGCCAACGGGGCGAGCGTGCGTTTTCTGGTCGATGGCGCCGAACCGCCGGCGGTGGAGACCTATGAGCGCATCGTTTTCATGTTCGACGGATATGATGCCTATCAACTCGAAATGGCGAGAAATCACTGGAAAAGGCTGAAGACCGAAGGTCATGCTTTGACCTATTGGCAGCAATCGCCGGAAGGGCGCTGGCAGAAGAAGGCCTGATCGCGTGGCATCGGGCTTCCGCGCAATTGGTTCCATATGCAAACAGACCGGCGAAAATTCGCATGTGGCGTCAACTGCCGGTTTTTGCATTATGCGCCAAAAGGGAGCGCACCTTAAACGGGCGCCCGATTTGATCGAGGCGTTGCGGTTGATCCGTCTGCCCGGATCAGAGGCGGCCGCCACGGGCGAAACAGCAGAAGGACATGAGCATGGGACAGGCGATATCGCGACCGGAGAGAGAAACCGAGCGTTTGGTCGCGGTTCGATCAATCATGTCCTTCAAGAATGCGGAAATGCCGGAGCTGGAAGTGCTGTCGCAACTGGGGCAGGGGGTTTTTGACGTACCGCGCGCAGCCGTGCATATCGTCGACGAAGATTGGCTCCATATTGCCGAACAGGCGGGGATGCAGCTTTCGGAATGCCCGCGCGATCTGTCTATCTGCAATCGCGTCATCGCCAGGCAGGATGTCGTGGTCATTTCCGATCTGACCCAGCACCCGGATTTCCGCTTCATGTCCTATGTAAAAGGCGGTCCGGAATTGCGTTCCTATGCCGGCGCTCCGATCGAGCTGGAACCCGGGCTGGTCGTCGGTGCCTTTTGCCTTGTCGATACGGTGCCGAGAAAATTCTCCCACGGCGAAATCGACAATCTGAAGCATTTCGCATTGCTGGCGGCTGCACTCCTGCGTCTTCAGAAAGCCAATTTCACGATGAGCCTGGCGGAGCGCGAATTGCGGGACGCGGCGATGACCGATCCGCTGACCGGCTTTTACAATCGCAAGGCGCTGGAGGCGATTGTCGACAGCCAGCTCGGCGCGGCCCTGCGGGAGAACGAGGCCTTCGGTGTACTTTATCTCGATCTCGATGGCTTCAAGACGATCAACGACACATTCGGCCACCCGGCGGGTGACCGGGTGCTGACCGCCGCTGCCGCACGCATTCGCAATGCAATCCGCGCCGAGGATACGGTGGTGCGCATGGGCGGCGACGAATTCGCCATTTTCATCCCCCGTCCCAGCACATCTGAGGTGATGAACGGGCTGGCCGACAGGCTTCTGGCCGCTTTCCGCGAACCCTTCGATGTCGACGGGCAGGCGGTCGGCGCCCGTCTCAGCATCGGCGGCGCAATCGCTCCGCAGGCGGGTTCGGACCGTGCCACGCTTTTGCGCAGTGTCGACGAGGCGCTGTATCAGGCCAAAAAATCAGGGCGCGACCGCTTCGTCAGCCGCGCCCTTTGATATATCTGCCTTCCGGCAACCCCTCGGCCTTCTCAGTCGTAGAAGGAATCCACGAATTTGTGGCGGCCGAGCAGGAAGGCGTCAGCCACATGGGTTAGCGGTGCAAGGTCGACGTCCGAGCGCCCGGCCTTGATGATCTCCGCGAAGCGCTCGTAAAGCGCCGGATATTCCCGTTCCGGCTGCGACAGTTTCTCTTCGCCGTTGATCGAAAGCTTCGCGCCGCCTTCCGACAGAACCATCCGTCCGGCTGCGGTTTCGGCAACGATATCCCAGCTCTGCTTGCCGGTCTGGCGCCAGTCGAATTCGGCGTGCACCGGCATTTTCGTCACGTCCGAAAAATGCAGGTCGGCGGCGATGGGCGCGTCACGGTTCTCCGGGAACTCAAGGGTGGCCTTGGTCAGGAACAGCGCGCGCGGCAGGATGTGGGTGATGATCGACAGCGCATTGATGCCGGGGTCGAACACGCCAAGACCGCCCGCCTGCCAGATCCATGCCTGGTTCGGGTGCCAGTGGCGCACATCCTCTTTCCAGATCACATGCACATTGTCGATTGTCGTCGAGGCGAGAAACGCCTTTGCGGCTTCCACCGCTGGCGCATAACGCGAGTGCCAGCTTGCAAACAGCGAGAGGCCTTTGGAATCCGCAAGGCGGACAAGGTCCTGAACCTCCGAAAGGGTCGCACCCGGCGGCTTTTCAAGAAAGACATGCTTGCCCGCATTCAGTGCGGCATAGGCGGCCTCGTAACGATATTGCGGTGGCATGCACAGCGATACTGCCTCGATCTGCGGAACAGCTTCCAGCATCGCCTCGATGGTGCCGTAGGAAGCCACGCCATCCACCGTGCCGTGGCGGCTCGCCGTGGCGATCAATTCGAAATCCGGATTGCCTGCAATGGCTGGAAGATGCTGGTCGCGAACGATTTTGCCGACGCCGACAATGGCAAGCTTGGTGGCTGACATGGACTGGAACCTGTTTGAGTACGTCATGGGATAAAGTGTGACTTTACAAGTTTTTAGCAGAAACAATCAAAGGAGCAAGGTGATCGGCCTCGCAGGATCAGTGTTTTTTCAATTCGTTACACTTGCAGCACAAATCGCAGTTATTGCGCATTTATATTGTATGATATCCAAATTTTTTAAATATTATATCGAAATATGAAGTTTTGATTTTTTGTTTTTAACAGATATGGTTTAATGTATATTCAGTAAATATTCGATGATGTCTTTATTAATTTTAGATTTCTCTTTAATAGATTCAAAAGAGCAAATGTATGTTATTTTTACTTGAGGATGACCGTTCGTCCGGCTTCGTTCAGAAAGTCAACGAAAGCAATCGTCAATTCAATACATATGGATTGGTTTTCGGCATCATCCTCTATAATCTGTACATATTCGTCGACATGACGCTGGTGCCCGAGATCATCTGGCTGGATCTCGTCGTCCGGTTGTTCATTATCACGCCGCTCCTGTTCCTTTATTTTCCCGCGCGCTATTATGCGGTACGGTTACGACCCGATGCGATCACCCATGAAGCGCTTCACGCGCTGGGTTGTGTTATCGTCGTCGGATCGCTGATGTTCATATATGCTAATGCGCAGACCGCGGCGGCGAGCGAATATTACATGGGCATCGTCACGGTCGTTCTTTACATGAATACGATCCATCGTGGACCGTTTCAGTTTGCCGCTATGGGAACGGTCGGATGCATGGCCGTTTTCATCATCGGCATGCAATATGTGACGGTGACGAGCGAGGTGGCCAAAATGCCGGCGATCATGTGTTCGGTCGGCATCAGCATTGTTTCATTATTCGCGGCCTATCGCATCGAAGAAGTTGATCGGCGGGATTATCTGGCGTCACTACGTGAAAAGACGCTGTTGCAACGTATTCAAAGTGCCAATCATGAGCTTAAGCAGCTTTCGCATACCGATCAGCTGACCGGAATTCGCAACCGTCGCAGTTTTGATGAGGCGGCGGACAACGCTTCCGGCAATGGCGGGAGGCCACGGGCGCTCATCCTTCTCGATGTCGACTATTTCAAGAATTACAATGATTCAGAGGGGCATGTGGCGGGTGATGATTGTTTGCGAATGATTGCCGGCAGACTGCGCGGAGCGCTCCGCAAGGATGATGACGACAGAAGTTTCGTCGCGCGTTATGGCGGCGAGGAATTCGTGGTTTTGCTCGACAATTGCGCCGCGCCCGCAGCGCTTGCCGTCGGGGAAAGGCTGAGACTGGCCGTGTCCGACGGGGCCATAAGGCATCCGAGCCGTCCCGACGGGCTCGCCATCGTCACCGTCAGTCTGGGAATAGCAGTTTCGATCGATGGCAGGGAAATAACATCGGAAATGTTGAACCGGGCAGATGTTGCGCTTTACGAGGCGAAGCGTCAGGGCCGTGACCGGCTGGTTCTGGCCACCGGGCATAGCGGGGCGATTGCGGGCCCGACAGAGTTCGCCGGTGCCGAATCCGCCCCGGTAACATAGGCCGGACGGATCGGTCTGCGGTGTATTTGAATATGGTCCCGCCGAACGCGGGATTTGTGAAGGCCAAGTGCCGGAACGCCGGCGCCATAACGATAAAGACCGGGGGATATGCAGATGATGGAATTGATCGCCACCCAGGCGGCGGCATCCGCCGCCGAGCTTCCATTTCTGCTGCTCCAGGCCGCCGCCGTCGTCGGCATGGTGTCGGTGCTGATCCTTTTGCGGCGAGACATAGCCCTCGATGACCCACGTTACAAAGTCTATTACGGCATCATATTCGGCGTTGCCGGTTTTTTGCTGACGCTGCTGGTCTCCGAATTCATCAAGCTGCCCTCCAAACCCTATATCCGCTCGGACCTCCTGTTCATGGCGGGGGTGCTGGGATCCTGGCAGGGCGGATTGATCAGTCTTGTACTTGTCGCCGCCGGGCGCTTCGTTTTCGGCGGCCCCGTTCTGTTTTTCGCCGCCTTCCAGGATATGGTGGTCATATCGGCTTGCGGGATCCTGATGTATGGCTGGATGAGCAAACGCCGCCTCAACGATCTCGGGCTTCTGGATATTCTCGGTGTTTTCGCGGTCCGGTTCGTTGCCGTACTACTTGCCATTTCCCTGTCATTCGGTCTGGGCCTGATCGACCAGTCGCTGTTTCTGACCGCGATCGGCCGCCGCACTATCGGTGCGGTCGCCGTAGGCCTGCCGATGATCGCCTGCCTCTTCATTTTGCTCCGCAGCGAAGCGCGGGCGCGTGAAGAGGTGAAAAACCGCGAAACCGCAGCCCGTACGGATTCATTGACAGGCCTGCCCAACAGGCGCGCCCTCAAGGATCATATCGAGACGGCGACGCGGCTCGACCCAGCCGTTCCGCACGCTCTCGTGCTGATCGAAATCGTCAATATCGCCGATGTCGCCGCCTGTGAGGGCGAAGATTGGGGCGATCTTTTCTGGCCTAGGCTGGCGCAGGAAATCTGCGACGATGACAACGGCCTGCTGTCGAAATCAAATGCGCCACGCAGCTTCATGTTCGGCGATACGACGCTTGCTGTCGTCCTGCGGGGAATTGCGCTCGAAAAGTCGGAAGGGACGAGATTGATGATGCGTCTCCACGATGGGCTGAGCGCATTTTCCAGATCGACGGGGGCAGGACCGGCTCCGTATCTGAAAATCGGTGCCGCCAACCTCGATATGCTTTCCCGGCAGAATGTCGCCTCCTTCCTCCGGCATCTCAGTCTGGCGCTGAAGGGAGGCGAAAACCCGGTGCAGATTTTCCCCTTTTCTTTCGCCGAGAAAGCGACAAGGGACGAGGGGGTGCGGCAGATGCTGGTCAGCTGGATCAAATCCGGCGAGCCGCCGATCTATTATCAGCCGAAATTTGAAATGCATAATCGCCGCATGATTGGCGCGGAGGCCCTTTTACGGGCGGTGGACGTGCGCGGACAGCCGCTCTCGCCCTATTATGTGCTGGAGATTGCCGAGCGCCACCGGCTGCTGGTGGAGTTCGAGTGGTCGACGATCGAAGCCGTTGTCCGCGATCTCGCCGACCTGCATAGCCTCGATCCGGATTTTCACCTGGCGGTGAATATTTCCGCCTCGTCCTTTGCCTCGCCACGTTTCGCAGACCGGGTCGTGGCGCTTCTGGACAGAATGGCGGTGCCGGCGCATCGCCTGTCGATCGAGGTGACGGAGATGAGCAGGATACCCACCACGGACATCGTGCAGCAGAATTTCGACAGGCTGAGCGCTGCCGGCGTACGGCTGTCGCTGGATGATTTCGGCACGGGTTACGCCGCACTCACCCTGCTGGCGAGGTTCCCCTTCGAGGAGGTCAAGATCGATCACTGGATGACCTCCCGGCTCGACCAGTCAAGGTTCAGGGAGGCCATCGCGCTCGCTTTCGAAAGCGCCGAACGTTACGGCGCCAAGCTGGTGACGGAAGGCATCGAAACGGAGGAGCAGAGCAGGCTTCTCATGCAGATGGGCATCCGTTTCGGCCAGGGTTACCTCTATTCACCTGCCGTGCCGCTTGAGCGATTGCAGCCGCGCAGGGAATGCGCCTAGTCCTGTCAAGTGAAATTCGGCGTCCTGCGGATTGAATGTTGCCCTGGTCTGTGCTGAGGAAGTTCTTCAACGAACCCATGGTCCGACCGTGTTTTCCGGTCACGCGAGCGAACGCATGTTTGAAAACAACGACGCTGGGAACGACAGACCCGGCAAACCTTTGCCAGAGACAGCGGCCGCGCGGGCAACGGGTGCCAGCCCATCCCTGCGCATTGTCGCTGATGCTGCGTCCGGTCGCCAGGGCATGCCGGGCGACCCGCGCCTGCCTGCCGCACGGTCCTTGCTCAGGACGCTGCTGGTCTGGGCGCTTTTTATGGTGGCGGTTATTTCCGCCCTGGCGGCTTATCAATATGTGAGCCTGCTTGGCGAACTGGAGCGGCAGAGCGATGCCCTGCAGGCTGAGGCCTCGCGCCGCGCGGACCAGCACGACGCCCATGTGACCGCGCTTTCGGCGGTGGTGCAGGCGGAGCAGGGTGCCAACCACAGCCTGCTGCTCGAAGTGGCGGCGCCGATCCTGCAGTTTTACCCGCGTATCGACGAAGTCCAGCTGGTTTCCCTCAACGGCGAAAGTCCTGCCATCGGTACCCGGCCGCTGGAAGATGAACTGGCGACGGCGATCCGCAAGGCGGCATCGGTCTTTACCGGCCGGCCCGCATTGCTGGCGAGCGCGTTCAGGCCCGGGCACTATATGATCGTCAAACGCAGCCCCAACAGCGAGACGGCGTCGAAAGTGCTGGTGCTTGCCGTGGACAGTGCGGGACTTTTGGCCTCCGATGCGCCATTCTGGTCGTCGAAACAGGCCGTGATCCGGCTGAAAATGCCGGATGGTACAGTGCTGTTCGGTCAGCAGGAACCGACTGAAAAACCGCAATATGTCCGGCAGCTGAGCAGCGCCAGCCAGCCGCTGCTTCTGGAAGTTGCCCTGTCCATCACCTGGCGGGACCTTTTACCCGGCCGGGCTCTGCTGGCGGGGGTGACGGGCGCCAGTGTCATTTTTCTCTTCGGCATCGTGATGGCAAGACAGAGGACGCGCATGCGGGTCGCCGAAAGGCGGGCCGAACTGAGCGGCATGGAAGCAAGGCTCACCCATGCGTCGCGCGTCAATGCGCTGGGCGAGATGGCCAGTGGCCTGGCACATGAACTGACCCAGCCCCTGACGGCGATATTGGCGCAGGCGCAGGCAGGCCGCCGGCTTCTTGCCCGTCATGACCTGGCAACACTTTCCGGGGCTCTGGATGACATGGTCGAACAGGCGCGATGCGCTTCCAACATGCTCGACCGCTTCCGCAACTGGTCTCTGCCGCACCGCCAGCCGGCGGTGGCGCATGACCTGCGCGTGGCGCTACGCAATGTCGATGCGCTGCTGGCCGGTGAGGCGGCGCGCCAGCATGTGGTTATCGATATCGCCGTGACGGACGTGCCGCTTGCCGTTAGAGTCGACCCGGTGGAAATCGAGCAGGTGATGTTCAATCTCCTGCGCAACGCCCTCGATTCTCTCGGTAGCTCGGAGGTGAGAGGCGTAGTCACTGCCACTCTAAGCCGGCAGGGCGATTTTGCGGTGCTGGAAGTCACTGACAATGGCCCCGGTGTCGCGCCGGAACTGCGCGACCGGCTGTTTACGCCTTTTGCAACCACAAAAAACAACGGCATGGGACTGGGACTTGCGCTCAGCCAAAGGCTGGTGGAGCGCGCCAACGGTGAAATCCTTTATGTCGGCGGTGAAAAGGGTGCCGTTTTCCGGGTTGTCCTGCCCATGGCGGAGGCGCAAAGGCCATGACGTTGCCCGTCTATCTTGTTGATGACGATGCGGCGGTGCGCAAGGCGCTGATCCTCCTGTTGTCCACCGTTGGCATCAAGGCGAGGGGCTTTGCCGATCCCATGGTTTTTCTCGGGCAATTACCGAGCCTCGAGCCGGGCTGCCTCATCCTCGACATCCGCATGCCGGCGATCACCGGCTTGAAGCTGCAGGAAAAGCTGTTGCAGGAAGGTGTCGACTGGCCCGTCATCATCATTTCCGGCCATGGCAATATCGATGCCTGCCGCCGTGCCTTTCGCAACGGCGCGGTGGATTTCCTCTCCAAGCCCGTGGATGAGCAGGATCTGATCGACGCGATCCAGAAGGCGCATCAGACGCTTGCCCGGACGCTGGATGCAAAGGCGCAGCAGGCCGAGACCGTGGCGCTGTTGTCGCTGCTGACAGCCCGTGAGCGGGAGATACTCGAACGGATCGCGCTCGGATTTACCAGCCGCCAGATTGCCGATGGGCTTGGCCTGTCGCCGCGCACGGTCGACAGCCATCGCGCCGCCATCGGCCTCAAGCTCGGAACCACATCACAGGCGGAAATGACAAGGCTGTGGCTGGAGGGCGGCGGGGATCGCTAGACGCGGATCGGTAGAACTACCGACTGGCCGGCCAGTCTTACGGATTCGCGGCCGAGCGCCTTGTGACTAGGGTGCAGTCCTCACCACGCAAGAGGACCTTTCCATGCTCCGTAACCTTTTTATCGCTTCGCTTCTGATTGCCCCTTCGGCAGCCTTCGCACAGTCCTTGCCGACCGCGCCCTATCTGCCGCTCGAAATGGCGGAGAAGGCAGCCAAGGCAGCGCTTCAGGCTTGCACCGCAAAGGGCAGCGCCGTCACCGTCACCATTGTCGCCCGTGACGGTGCCACCAAGGTGATGCTGAAGGCCGACGGTTCCGGCCCGCATACGGTCTCCAGCGCAACCGGCAAGGCCTTTGCGGCCGCATCGCTCGGCCGCGACATTGGCGAGATTGCCGACTTCATCGCTTCCAAGCCCGCCAATGAAGGTCTGCGGACCATGGACGAGCGTCTGGTCATTCAGGCTGGCGGCCTGCCGATCAAGATCGGTGAAGCCCTGGTCGGCGGTATCGGCGTCGGCGGCGCACCGTCGGGCGCCATCGATGCCGAATGCGCCCGCGAAGGCCTCACCGCCATCGGCGCGAAATAAGCATTGTCAATATGGATCCGGCGGCTTCGCAGGAAGCCGCCGTTCTGCACGCCAGCGCCGCGCCGTCGCGCATCAGCCCGCCATTGCTTCCTCATATTCGCCGGAAAGCAGCAGCCATTGCTCTTCCGCATCGGAAAGTTTGGCGGCGGCTTCGCCGCGCTCTTTCACCTTCTGCGCGGCCTTGGCGGGCGCTTTTTCATACAGGGCAGGGTCCGCCAGTTCCGTGTCGAGCGCCTGAATCATTTTCTCAAGCTTCGCCGTCAGGGATTCGATTTCATTGATCTTTTTCTTGAGCGGGGCGAGCTGGGCGCGCTTTTCCGCATTGGCCTTGCGCTGGTCGGCTTTCGATGCCTGATCGGCAGCTGCCTCGACCTTGTCTTCCTTCTTCTTGCCGGAGGAAACGACGAGATCGCGATATTCCTCCATATCACCTTCGAAGGTTTTGACCGTGCCGTCGGCCACAAGCCACAGGCGATCCACCGTCGCCTCGATAAGATGCCGGTCGTGCGAGATCAGGATGACGGCGCCGTTATAATCGTTCAGCGCCTCGATCAGCGCCCGGCGGCTGTCAATGTCGAGATGGTTGGTCGGTTCGTCGAGGATGAGCAGGTTGGGCGCGTGAAAGGCCGCAAGCCCCATCAGCAACCGGGCCTTTTCGCCGCCTGACAGGTCCTTTGCCGCAGTCGCCATCTTCTCTGTCGCAAGGCCCATCTGCGCTACCCGCGACCGCACCTGGGCCTCCGGCGCCAGCGGCATCAGCTTGCGAACATGTTCGACCGGCGTTTCATCCGGCACGAGATCATCCAGCTGGTGCTGCGCGAAGAAGCCGATCTTCAGACCGGGCGCGACTCGGAGATCACCCGCCTGCGGGGCAAGCCGGCCAGAGATGAATTTTGCAAAGGTCGATTTGCCGTTGCCGTTTGAGCCCAGCAGCGCGATGCGGTCGTCATTGTCGATCCGCAGATTGAGCTGTTTCAGGATCGATTTGCCCGGCTCGTAACCCACGGCGCCGCCATTGATGGCGACGATGGGCGATGCCGGCTGCTTTTCCGGTTCGGGAAATGTGATCGGCTGGACATGATCTTCGATCACGGCAGCGACGGTGCCCATGCGCTCCAGCGCCTTGATGCGGCTTTGCGCCTGGCGCGCCTTGGTGGCCTTGGCGCGAAAACGGTCGATGAAGCTTTGCAGATGTTTGCGCGCGGCGTCGTTCTTGACCTTGGCCTTCATCTGCAATTCGTCGGCCTCGGCCTTCTGCCGCTCGAACTGGTCGTAACCGCCGCGATAGAAGGTCAGCTTCTTCTGGTCCAGATGCACGATGGAGTTGACGGCGTTGTTCAGGAGATCGCGGTCGTGGCTGATGATGATGACGGTATGCGGATAACGGCGGATATAGTCTTCCAGCCAGAGCGTGCCTTCGAGGTCGAGATAGTTGGTCGGCTCGTCAAGCAGCAGAAGGTCCGGTTCGGCAAACAGCACCGAGGCAAGCGCCACGCGCATGCGCCAGCCGCCGGAAAAGGAGGAGGCGGGACGAAGCTGTGCTTCGTGATCGAAGCCGAGGCCGGCAAGAATGCTCGACGCACGGGCCTCCGCCGAATGGGCGTCGATATCGACGAGCCGCATCTGGATTTCGGCGATCCGGTGCGGATCGGTTGCGGTTTCCGCCTCGGCCAGCAGCGCGCTGCGTTCCTTGTCGGCGGAAAGCACGATGGAAATCAGCGATTCTTCCGTTCCCGGCGCTTCCTGTGCCACCTGGCCGATGCGCGCCTGTTTCGGGATCGTTACCGAACCGCTTTCCGCAGAAAAATCGCCGGTGATGACCCGGAACAGGGTGGATTTGCCGGCGCCGTTGCGGCCAACGAGGCCCGCCTTCACGCCCGCGGGAAGCGTCACGCTGGCATGGTCAAGAAGCAGACGCCCGGCGATGCGGGCGGAAAGATCGGTAATCGTAATCATGGCGCCGTTTTGGCTGAACTGCGTGGCCAAGGCAAGAGCGCCCGCGCCACACCACATCAGAATGCAGCGTCAACAGCCCAGCTGCGCCAGATAGCTGCTGCGGCTGTGCTGCGCCACGTCCCGGGAGTAGCCGGTGACGCAATTGCGCGTGCCGCAGCGGGCGGAGAGCAGGGCGAGTTCGGCATGGCTGAAAAACTCGGCGGGCGTTGTCGTGCCGTCCACTGCCGCAACCCCGATCGATACCGTCAGATGTTCGCCTTCGCCCTCGCTGGTTACGAAGCGCAGGGCCTCCACGTTTTGCCGCAACCGCTCGGCAATCGCTTCGGCCGTATTTTGCGAGACGCCGGCAAACAGGAACGCGAATTCATTGCCGCCGATGCGGGCCACGAAATCGTCCTTCTTGATCGTCCTGCGGAAGAGCGCGGCGAGCCGTCGAAGCGCCTTGTTACCAGCGGTGGGGCCGTATTTGCTGTTAATTTCGCGGAAGCGATCGATGTTGAGTAACACCAGCGAGGTGGCGGACGCCGCCTGATCGCCCGCATAGAGGTCCGCGAGTTTTTCAAAGAATGCCGCCCTGTTGGGAAGCGCCGTCAGGGCGTCACGCAGGGAATTCGCCTGAAGCTCGGCCCGGCGTTTTTCGACCTCGCGGATTTTCATCACACCCATCGAGACGAAATGTTTGAGGCTGGTCTGTTCCTCGTGAATGTCGCCCATCAATTGCGCAAGCCGCTCCAGTGACGGTGGCTCATGCCGGTCTTCATCGGAAAGGCTGGTGACGAATGTTTCAGTCCGCTGCAGGCCGGCCTCCAGCCGCGCGGAAATCTGTTTCAGGGTTTCGAATGCCTCTGTCGCCATCTGTTCCGCCTCGATCCGGGAGAAACCGGGCAGATTGTGTCTCTGGCCGACAATGTCGATTTCATGCTGTTGCGGCGCGTTGCCAAGTGCCAGAATATCGCGCCCCATCGCCGGATTATGCCCGGACAATATTTCATAGATCAGTTCATAATTGCGGGGCAGCGGCGCAATGTTCATCTTGGCGATGAATTGCGTGATTCTGGTAACGACAAGACCGTTTCTGGACTGTTCGCGTTTTTTATCGCCAGCAGATGTCGTCACGGTCAGCCCCAAAGAGATCGTATTTATGAATTCGCCGAAATAGTCGGTTTCCGAGTGGGGTTACTTATACACGCGACGGTTTAAAATAGCCTAAACTCGCGGGAGATTTTCGCCTTCTTCAAGCATAAACTGCAGCGTGGCGAAGGTCGTCCGTCGCAAACGGCTTTTGATCGATAACATGACAAATCCTGATTTGATTTCAGGCGACGGCCGTTCTTATATCGCCTCTCCGATAGTACAGAAGAGGGTGCAGCCTATGACGACCTCCAGAACCTTGTATTCGCTTTGCGGAAGCGACAGCTCCCGGCCGTTTTCTCCCCATTGCTGGAAAACAGTGCTTTCGCTGGCGCATAAGGGACTGGATTTCGAGGAACGCCCTTTGCCATTCACGGTGATCCCCACCGTGGAGGATGGTTTTTCGAAGACGGTGCCGATCCTTCGTGACGGCGACCAGCTGGTGAGCGACAGCTTTGAAATCGCCCTTTATCTCGATGATGCCTATCCGGAGCGCCCGTCGCTTTTCAACGGGGAGGGCGGCAAGGCAATGGCGCGTTTTGTTGAAAGCTGGTCGCAGACCCAGCTTCACCCGGCCATCGTCCGCATTGCCGTGCTCGATATCCACGATATGCTGGACGAGCCGGATCGCCGTTATTTCCGCGACAGCCGGACGAAGGCGCTGGGACGGCCGCTGGAGGATGTGGTGGCGAACCGCGAGGCGGAAATCGCTGCCTTTCCGCTCCTGCTGGCGCCGATCCGCCGCATGCTGAGCTTCCAGCCCTTCATTGGCGGCACATCGCCGCTATTTGCGGATTACATCGTTTTCGGCGCGCTGCAATGGGCAAGGATCACCACCGGGGCGGATTTGTTTTCCGAAAACGATCCGGTCCGCGACTGGTTCGAAGGTTGCCTCGATCTCTACGATGCGAGAGGCCGCAGTGTGACAGCGGCGTGAAATGTCTGTTCTCATCGCTGCAATATGGGTGAACCCCCTTGTTTTCGGGAGTTTGGGCGGGTAAAGACCGCCCACTTTCTCTGAAGGAAAAGGAAACGGACACATGGCGATTGAACGCACATTTTCGATGATCAAGCCGGACGCAACCAAGCGTAACCTGACGGGCGCGATCACCAAGGTATTTGAAGACAACGGCCTGCGCGTCGTCGCCTCCAAGCGCGTCTGGATGAGCAAGCGCGAAGCCGAAGGCTTCTACGCCGTTCACAAGGAGCGTCCCTTCTTCGGCGAACTCGTTGAAGGCATGACCTCCGGCCCGACCATCGTACAGGTTCTGGAAGGCGAAAACGCTATCCTCAAGAACCGCGAAATCATGGGCGCCACCAACCCGGCCCAGGCTGCGGAAGGCACCATCCGCAAGACGTTTGCGCTCTCCATCGGCGAAAACTCCGTTCACGGTTCCGACGCTCCGGAAACCGCCGCACAGGAAATCGCCTACTGGTTCGCTGAAACCGAAATCGTCGGCTGATTCAAAATATCAACGGCTTGAATCGCCCTCTCAGGTGATTATGTGAAGCCGCTGAAAAGACTCGATGAAACGGAGCCGAAAGGCTCCGTTTTTTTATTTGTTCAGGAGGCGGGACACCCCTCGACCGGCCGCATATCCATCGTGCCATCAGGTTTGAACACTTCCGGATTGGGCGTATAGAGCGGCCCGACCACCAGCGGCTTGGCCGGAAGAAGCGACTGGTCCGTGTCGGAGCGGATCGTGGTCTCTATCGTCTGCAGAATATCGCCTTCCGGCCCCTTGATGCGGATGGTGACCTTGTAGGGCCGGTCCTGTTTCACGCATTCGACCGGCGGGCTTTGAATGGCAATCTTTTCGTCCATCGGGAAAATTTTCTCCCGGGTCGTCAGTTCAGCACCGCCTCGGGGGTTTTCGAAGGTCGCCTCCACCGTACTGCCGTCGCGGATGGGCGCAACGCGTTGCAGGGTTACCAGATAGGTCGCAATCGCCACCCGATAGTTGAAGACGAACATACGGCCCGAAACCTTCGCGACATCGCGCGGCTCATCCCGCTGGCAGCCGGAGACGGCAAGCGTCGCCGCAATCGCCAGCAATGAAACGGCAATTCCTTTCATTCCTCTGCCTCCTTCTTCCGATGATAGTGCCGGCTGGCCTTCTGGCGGTTGCCGCACACCGCCATGTCGCACCAGATCCGGCTTCTGTTCTTGCTGCGGTCGATGAAGAGCCAGCCGCAATTGCCGCAAATCTTCAGCCGCTCCTGCGTCTCTACTGCCAGCAGCGACAGGGCGGAATGGGCGGTCGCATTGCCGAGGCTCGTGGCGGACGGAAACGACCGCAACGCCGCGCCGCAGGCGAAAAGAAGCTCCGCCAGCCTGCCGTCATCATTATCGCCAGTGGCGATCGAAGAACGGAAATAGCCGTCAATAGCTTCCCGCAGACCGAGAAAAACCGGCCGCTTTTCCGCTTCGGGGGCGATGAGCGCGGGAAATCTGCCTCGCTCTGCGCTGAGACGAGTCGCGGCTTCGGCAAAGGCAACGATCTGCTCCGGCGCGGCAAAACGGTCGATCGATTTTGCCGTGTCAGAACGCAAGATGATGCTGTTGGCGACATCGAGTGCCAATGCGCCGCCTGCGAAACGATGAGCTGTCCAGCGAAAGGTCATGGCGCATATTATAACTATCAAAACGTATTTTAAAAGTTATAATAATGATGGGAGGACGCGCTTGGCCTATTTCCTGCAACAATTGCTGAATGCCGTGCCGGTCGCCTCGCTTTATGCGGTTCTGGCCTTCGGTTATGCGATCGCCTTTTCGATCACCCGACGGGCGGATGTCACCTATGGCGCGATTTTCGCCTTCGCCGGCCAGACCTGCCTGCTCTTTGCCGATTTCGGCTGGAACCGTTTGTGGCTGATCCTGCCCGCAACGCTTACCCTTGGGGCGGGGATGGGCCTGTTCGGTGGGCTTTGGGCGGCGGCCTTCATCGGTAGGGCGGTGATGCGGCCGCTGGCGAAAGCCTCTCCCAATGCGGTGACGGTCGCCTCCATCGGCGTCCTGATCGCGCTCACCGAAAGCGCCAGACTCGCCGCCGGCACCCGGCAATTATGGCTGCCGCCGCTTTTGTCCGAACCAGTGCATTTCTGGGCTGAGGGCGATTTTGCCGTTACCCTGACGCCGATGCAGATGCTGAACACGGCCGTTTTCTGCCTGCTCATTCTTGCAGGCGCCGTTTATCTGCGGCGTTCCGGTTTCGGCCGCTGCTGGAAGGCGGTCTCGGACGATGCTTTCGCCGCCTCGCTCTGCGGGGTGAATGCGGGAAGGATATTCCTGCTCTCCTACTGCGCGGCGGGCCTTATCGCCGCAATCGCCGGCGTATTGGCGACGTTTTATTACGGCACCATGGATTTCGGCGCCGGGCTGGTTTTCGGGCTGAAGGTCGTGCTCATTTCGGCAGCGGGCGGTTATGCTAGCCCACTCGTCTGCGCGCTGGGGGCAGCCGCCGTCGGTTTTGCGGAAACCCTGTGGGTCGGTTACGGCCCGGTCGTCTGGCGGGACGCGGCGGTCCTTGCGCTTCTGGTCGGCTGGCTCATCGTCATGCGCAGCAGGGTGGAAGCGCCTTAGCGCATTTCGAGGAGAAGTGGGGTTTTCCGTCCGTAAAGACGAAGCGTCACCGCCACTTGTCCTTGGCCGTGTCATCCGTCGCCTTCGCCGCGATCCAATCGCCCGTCGTTCCATCCTTGCCATGTTCCTTTTTCCAGAACGGGGCGGATGTTTTGAGGTAATCCATCACGAAATTGGCGCCGTCGAAGGCGGCCTGCCGATGCCGGGCTGCGGCAATGACAAGGACGATATTTTCGCCGGCAGCAATCTTACCGTGGCGATGGATGGCAGTGAGACCGAGAAGGGCGAAACGCTCGATGGCGAGATCGGCGATGCGGGTCATTTCCGCTTCCGCCATGCCGGGATAATGTTCAAGCTCCAGCGCTGCCAGCGTGCCGCCATCGTCACGGCAAAGCCCGGTAAAGGCCACCACCGCGCCGATGCTCCCGTCGCCTTCCGTCAGCCTGCGGGTTTCTTCCCCAGCATCGAAGTCTTCGCGTTGCACGCGGATCGTCGGCTTGACGGCTGGCTGCATCCACTCATCCCCCGGTCATGGGCGGGAAAATGCCGATTTCGCGCGCGCCGGCAATGCTCTCGTCATGTTCGACATGTTCCTGATTGACCGCAACGCGGATCACATCTGGAAACTCGAAGGCGGCTTCGTAATTTTCGCCACGGCTTGTAAGCCAGGTGATCAGTTCACCGGCCGTGGTGACGGAGGAGGGGATGTCCAGTTCCTCTTCGTCCGTGCCGATCTTTTCGCGCACCCAGGCGAAATAAACGATCCGTGTCATCAGTCTTCGTCCACGATGTGCTTGAGGCCCGCCTTGAAGTAATCATAGCCGGTATACATGGTGAGTGCCGCGGCCAGCCAGAGAAGCGTAATTCCCATTTCGGTCGTGTAGGGCAGAACCTTGTCGCCTGCAGGACCGGCGAGAAGAAAGGCGATGGCCACCATCTGGATGGTGGTCTTCCATTTGGCGATGCGGGTGACGGGAACGCTGACCTTCAGCGCCGCCAGATATTCCCGCAGGCCCGAGACCAGAATCTCGCGGCAGAGGATGGTGATGGCCGCCCAGAGCGACCAGCCGGCAATGGTGCCGTCCGCAGCCATCAGCAGCAGGACGGAGGCCACCAGCAGCTTGTCGGCGATCGGGTCCAGCATGCGGCCGATATTGGATGTCTGGTTCCAGATGCGCGCAAGATAACCATCGAGGAAATCGGTCAGCGAGGCGACGATGAACAGCCAGAGCGCCGTCCAGCGCGCGAAATCCGAGCTTTCCAGCTTTCCTTCGATGAAAAAGCACAGAACGATGACAGGAACCGCGAGGATGCGGCCGTAGGTGAGGAGATTGGGGATGCTGTATGCGCGCGAAGCCATGGGAAACCTGTCAGTCTGGATAAGCTGCCTTGATGCCGCCCCTGACGGATAGCGTCAACATGTGATTATGTTTTTTTAGCAGTTCGTTGCGCCAGCGCGGGCTCAATCGCCACTACTCTCGTGGAAGTGATTGTAGATTTGCCGCGCCACCGCTTCGGAAATGCCGGTAACCGCCATCAGATCGTTGAGACCGGCACGGGAAACAGCCTTCGCCGTGCCGAAATGCTGCAGCAGCGAGCGCTTGCGTCCGGGGCCGATCCCCGAGATTTCATCCAGCGGATTGCGCACCATTTCCTTCTTGCGCCGCGCCCGGTGCGAGCCGATGGCGAAACGGTGCGCTTCATCGCGCATGCGTTGAATGAAATAGAGCACGGGATCCCGTGGCGGCAGGGAAAAATCGCTGCGCCCATCCGCGAAGAAACGTTCGCGGCCCGCATCGCGGTCCACACCCTTGGCGACACCGATGGCGATCACGCTGTCGCGTATGTCGAGTTCATCAAGGATGGCGCGCACCGCCGTCATCTGGCCCTGGCCGCCGTCGATCAGGATCACATCCGGCCAGGTGGGGAAGGGCATGTCGGCGGCTTCCTCCGGCGTTGGCGTCTGCGTCTGCCTGCGGTCGGGCTTGCCCTCTTCCTTCAACAGGCGCGAGAAGCGACGGGTCATCACCTCGCGCATCATGCCGAAGTCGTCGCCCGGCGTGATGTCGGTCGATTTGATGTTGAACTTGCGATACTGGTTCTTCACGAAACCTTCCGGCCCCGCCACCACCATGCCGCCCACGGCATTGGTGCCCATGATATGCGAGTTATCGTAAATCTCGATGCGGCGCGGCACATAGGGCAGGCTAAAGGTTTCTGCAAAACCGTTCAGCAACCGTGCCTGCGAAGAGGTCTCCGCCAGCTTGCGGCCATGCGCCTCGCGGGCATTGGCAAGAACATGGTCGGTAATGTCCTTCTTCTCGCCGCGCTGCGGCACGCTGATCGTGACCTTGTGGCCGGCTTTTTCGCCGAGTGCTGCGGCCAGCAATTCCTGTTCCTCGACGGTTTCGGACAGCAGGATCTGCTTCGGCACCGGCTTGTCATCGTAAAACTGCGCAAGGAATGCGTTGAGAATTTCCGAGCCGGGCAGGGACGGGTCCGCCTTCGGGAAATAGGCACGATTGCCCCAGTTCTGGCCGGTGCGGAAAAAGAACACCTGAATGCAGGAAATGCCGCCTTCGTGATGAATGGCGAAAACATCCGCTTCCTCGATACCGGCCGGATTGATGCCCTGATGGCTCTGGACATGGGAAAGTGCGGCCAGCCGGTCGCGATAGACGGCGGCGCGCTCGAAATCGAGATCCTCGGCCGCCTCGTTCATCTGCCGCGCAATGGCGGTCTTGACGCTCTGGCTTTTGCCGGACAGGAAATCCTTGGCTTCCTTGACGAGTTCCGCATACCCCTGATCGCTGATCTCATGCGTACAGGGGCCGGAACAGCGCTTGATCTGGTAAAGAAGACAGGGACGCGTGCGGGTCTCGAAAACACTGTCGGTACAGGTGCGGATCAGGAAGGCCCGCTGCAGCGAATTGATCGTTCGGCCGACGGCGCCGGCCGATGCGAAGGGTCCGAAATAATCGCCCTTGCGCGCCCGCGCACCGCGATGCTTGAAGATCGCCGGCGCACGGTTGTCGGCGGTGATGAGAATATAGGGAAACGATTTGTCGTCACGCAGAAGCACGTTAAAGCGCGGCCGCAAGCGCTTGATGAGGTTGGCTTCAAGCAGAAGCGCCTCGGTCTCCGTGCGGGTTGTGACGAACTCCATATGGGTGGTGAAACGCACCATCTGGGCGATGCGGTTGGAATGGACACGGCCCTGCGCATAGTTACCGACGCGCTTCTTCAGCGAGCGCGCCTTGCCGACATAAAGCACGTCGCCCGCCTCGTTGAACATGCGGTAGACACCCGGCGAATTCGGCAGGTGTTTGACGAATTCGCCGATGAGGTCCATGCCCTTCAGGCCGGATTCATTCTTCCAGCCCGCATTCCAGTCCATGCCGGCAACGTCGCGCGGAGCCTCGGCCGCTTCTGTCGCGGCAAGGCTTGCATCGTCGTCTTCGTCGTCGGTTTCATCGAAGAGAATACCGCCATCAGGCAGCTTCTTTCCGTTCATTCATTAATCTCCGCCACATCAGGGGTTTCCCAGCCAAGGTGCTGGCCGCCGTCGAGCGCGATCATTTGTCCGGTGACCGACGGCGTGTCGAAAAGAAAGCGAATCGTCCGCCCGAATTCATCTGCGGCAGGACCACGCTTTAATATAAGGCCGTCGATCTGCGCCTGAAAGTCCTCCGGCGCCTGTCTTTCGCTTTTGAAGGTGGGACCAGGTCCGATGGCATTGACCCGGACGCGTGGTGCAAAGCTCTGTGCCATCGTCCGCGTCGCGGTCCAAAGGGCGGATTTCGAAAGCGTGTAGGAATAAAAACGCGGCGTGAGCGCAAGCACGCGCTGGTCGATGATATTGACGATCAGCCCGGATTTATCCTGTGGCAATTGTTCGATGAAGGCGGCCGCGATGAGGGAAGGAGCCCTGACATGCACGGCAAAATGCGCATCGAAGACCGCCGGATCGGGAGCCTCAGCCGAATCGTTGAGGAAAACGGACGCATTGTTGACGACGACGCCGATGGGGCCGAGCGCGGAAGATGCCTGTTCGACAAGCGCCATTGTCGGCGCAGATTGTGTCAGATCCGCCTGGACGGCGACGGCTTTGCCACCGTTTTGCCTTATTTCGTTAGCGAATTCCTCGGCTTCAGCCATCGAGGCATTGGCATGGACGGCGATTGCAAAGCCGTGGGCGGCCAAATCCGTGGCGATCGCCCGCCCAAGCCTTCGGGCGGCTCCGGTTATCAAGACTGTCTTCGGTATATTTTCTTTCACGGCGGACCTGCATTTGCTCATCTCAGCCCTATTTGCTGGATATAAATGCAAATCGCAAGCTGTCCGTCGGCCCCAAAAGAATTGGGCGATTTTTTATTCACAATGCAATTTCGGTTTAATTTGAATATAACTAAGTTTAAAGCCGATCTATTGCTGATTAGGCTTCTGTTAGGGTTAATAAAACCCTTGTGGCAATTAGGCAACGTCTAATTCTAGTCACGTCTCTGCCCCAAACAATTCACATTTTGGCTCTTTGATCTCCGCATTCTCCCATCAAGTTCAGTTTCCAGAGGGGCGATTAACCCGACGATTTTTACACCGCGTCTGAAAACAATGTTTTGAGTGCAGAGCGGTCCTGAAAGGAGAATAGCATGCGTATTTTCGTAGCAACCCTTATGGCTTCGACCATGGCAGCTGCCGGCTTCTCGGCTGCTCACGCCGCTGACGCCGTAAACGAAGTGCCCCAGGCACCGGTGTCCTACGACCAGCCCGCACCGGTCAAGGATTGGTCCGGCGCTTACCTCGGTGGTACGGTCAACTATGACTGGGGCCGTTTCAGCTCCAGCAATGACGGCCGTGACGCCAAGGGCTTCGGTGGCGGCCTCTACGGTGGTTACAACATGCAGAGCGGCCAGATCGTTTACGGTGCTGAAGCAGACGTGAACCTGGGCGACGAGAAGGGCTCCGCCGGTACGGTTGCCGGTAACGCCGTCGAAGGCAAGCAGGGCGTCAACGGCTCGCTGCGTGGCCGCGTTGGTTACGACATGAACCCGTTCCTGCTCTATGGTACGGCCGGTCTTGCTGTCTCCGACAACAAGGTTCGTGACGCGACCTCCAAGGACAGCGCCACCGCCCTCGGTTACACCGTTGGTGCCGGTGTTGAAGCCATGGTTACGGACAACATCACCGCCCGTCTGGAATATCGCTACAGCGACTACCAGAAGAAGGACTACGGTCTCGACTCCGGCGCGTTCTCGCGTGGTTTCGACGATCACTCCGTCAAGGCCGGTATCGGCGTCAAGTTCTGATCCTTCTCGGATCGGTAAAGGAAAAGCCGGGGTTTACGCCCCGGCTTTTTTTGTTTCTGCGACATGTGCCCCGAATAAATGCCCGGCGATCAGGCCGGGCATCTGTCTTGCTTCTGCGTCAGGCGGCGGCTTTCATTTCGGCGTAGGCTTCGAAACGCTTGCCGAATGTCTCGGGCCACTGCGCCAGCGCATCTCGCCCTTCTGCCCATTCACCGGCGAAACGCAGATCGAGATAACCGATCATCGCCGCAAGCGCGAAATGGCCGCCATGCAGTTTCTTGCCGGTTTTCGGCAGGTTTGCATTCAGATGGTCGAGGCCCTTCACCACCTTTTTCCACTGCTTGTCGATCCATGGCTGATGAATCTTGTCTTCGGGGCGAAAACGGCGCTCGTAAACGATGGCTAGCAGGCAATCCATGATGCCGTCGCAAAGCGCCTCCAGAATTTCGACTTCCGTGCGCTTGCCATTCTTCTTCGGGTAGAGCTTGCCTCCCGAAAGGCGGTCCAGATAGTGCATGATCGCCACGCTGTCATAGACCGAGCCGCCATCATCCAGCAGCAGGACCGGAATCTTGCCGAGCGGGTTATTGTCCATCAGCGTTGCCGGCTCGGCATTGGTGTCGACGCGCACGGAGGTGATGTCGATGCCGAGGTGGCGGGCGGCCATGCGCACCTTGGCGGAGTAGGGGGATGCGGGCGAATAGAGCAGTTCCATGGTCGGTCCTATGGGTTGACGTCGGGTAACGAGAGTATGTCCAACAAACTACGTAGCGGTTTTATGTCTGGAAAATATGTAAAATAAAGAAATAGGGCGCATCCGGTCCGCCTTAGCGAATGGGAATGATTTCTGTCGCACTGGCGCGGCAGCCCTTGCGGTCCAGCTCCGGGCACTCGCGGAATGTCATATCCCTGTTGAGACAGATGCGGACTTCCTCGAGGCGCTTTCCATCGCAGCTGATCGAGACGCCGCGTTTCGACATGCCGGGATTGGCATCGGTAAAGGCTGTTTCTATTGCGTCCGCAGAGAGGCTGGCCGCTCCGGCACCCGAGGCAATCCTCTCCGGCAGCCTGACCGTCTCGAAGGCGGCCCGGGTTGCCGAGAAATAATCCTTTTGCGAAAGGCCGGAGCACGAGCCGTGTTTGCGCCACTGGTGGCCGATCAGGCCCATGGAAGGCATGATGTCGAACATGGTACGGCCGATCGCGTCAGGCACACGGTCCGGCTCGCTGCTTTTGCAGAATTCGGGATAGCCAGTCTCGTTTTGCGGCCAAAGCCCGTGCACGACGAAACCGTAACGCCGGTCGCTGCCGCATTGCTGGCGGTTACCGGAGCCTTCGGAACTGGCGCAGAATGCCGGCGACCAGGATAGGGAGAGAACGTAAAAATCGAAGCCGGTTCCTCGGGCTGCAGATTTGCCGCCAGCGTCGTTCCGGGTATTATCCGGCTGGGAGCGCCCGGCCGGTTGCGACGGCGGATAGATGGTCCAGCCATTTGATGAATTGCTCGGGGCGGGTTTTTCCTGCGCAAACCAAAACGCTGCAAGCGACAGAAGACCCAAGGCGATGAAACCCGCATAACGCTTCATTCCGCGCACGTTCCCCCGGAAAATGGACGACCTCATATCACCGTCGGCGACAAATCGGTCTTACATAAATTTGTGAACGGGGCAAACGGGCAATCTTCCATGAAAAGGTTGAAAGCTTCGCCGCATAACGAATAAAGTCAGACGAATCTTCCGCGAAAGACGGAAGTTGGGCTGGGGTGAAGCTGGGGGAAATAGGCGGGCATGGCCGCATGACATTGAAGAAATACATCTGGCCCGTCGTTGGTCTGGCGACAATCGGTTTTTCAGCCTGGCTGCTCTATCATGAGCTGCGCGGCCTCTCGCTTGATGACCTGTGGGAAAGCCTGATGGCAATTCGCGCGCGGGACTGGGTGTGTTCCGGCCTCTCGACGCTGGTGGCCTATGCCGCTCTTGCCGGTTACGACCGTATTGCGCTCCAGCATCTCGGCCGCAAGGTGAACTGGTTCTTCATCACGCTCACCTCTTTCACCACCTATGCGCTTTCCCACAATGTCGGTGCCTCAGTCTTTTCCGGTGCCGTGGTGCGATATCGCGCCTATACGTCCAAGGGGCTGAGCGTCGGGGAAGTTGGCGTGCTCGTCGCCCTTTGCTCTTTCACCTTCACCATCGGCACGATCATGCTTATCGGCATGGTGCTGGTCTATGAGCCTGACATTACCGAGCGCTTTACCGGTATCCTGCCCGTGGAGGCATCGACGACAACCGGTATCCTGCTGCTTGTCGTTGTCGGTCTTTATGTGCTCGGCAGTCTCCTGAAGCTGAAACCGCTGAAAATCCGCTCGTTTTTCCTGCCCTATCCCGCGCCCAGACTGGTGGCGCAACAGCTGGTCATCGGTCCGATCGAGCTGATCGGCGCGGCAGGCATCATCTATTTCGCCCTGCCGGAGGCGGGAAATCCGGGTTTCATGATCATCCTCGGCATATTCCTGATTTCATTCTCGGCGGCGCTGATTTCGCACGCGCCGGGTGGGCTCGGCGTGCTGGAGCTGGTCTTCGTCACCGGCCTGCCGGATATGAACCCGGCGGACGTGATTGCGGCGCTGCTGGTATTCCGGCTGTTCTACCTCATCATTCCCTTCATCATGGCCCTGTTCGTGATCCTGTTCTTCGAGCGATCACAGCTTGCGCAGGCGCAGAAACGGGAAGGGCTGAGGTAGTCTCAATCCTCCTCAGGTTTTTCTTCGCCGCGCAGCCAGAAGGCGCGGTGCGAAGCGTACCGGTCCTGCGCCATCACCGTTTTCAGGAATGGCAGCAGCGTGTGCAGCTCGTCCTTCAGCGTATAGGGCGGGTTGACGATGATGAGGCCGGAACCGCTTAAGCCATCCAGCCGGTCGCTTTTCACGGAAAGCTCGGCGCACAGCATCTTCGGAATCTCGAAGGATTGCAGCCGCTCGTGAAAATCCTTGATCGGCGCACCCTTTTTTAGCGGATACCACAGGCAATAGGTGCCGGTGGAAAAACGCCGATAGGCCTTGTTCAGGCCATCCGCGAGCCGCTGATATTCGTTCTCCAGCTCGAACGGCGGATCGACGAGGATAAGGCCGCGCTTCTCCTTCGGCGGCAGATGCGCGCCGAGCGACAGCCATCCATCCAGTTCGGTGACGCGCACCTGATAATCGCCCTCGAACAGGCGGGACAGGGCGCGTGCATCGTCCGGATGCAGTTCCATGGCCGAAAGCCGGTCCTGCGGGCGAAACAGCATGCGCGCGAGTTTCGGCGAACCCGGGTAGAACTGCACGCCGCCATCCGGATTGAGCTCCCTGACGGCGGAAAGATAGGGTTCCAGCAATTCGGCGATGGGAGCGGGCAGATCGGCCTCCATCAGCTTGCCGATACCGGTCTGCCATTCGCCCGTCTTTTGCGCCTCTTCCGAGGACAGGTCGTAAAGGCCGATGCCGGCATGGGTATCCAGCACGCGAAACGCCTTGTCCTTGTTCTGCAGGTAGCGAACGAGGCGCGCGAGAATAGCGTGCTTGAGAACATCCGCGAAATTGCCGGCGTGGTAGATGTGGCGGTAGTTCATGGATCTGTCTCGCTTGCCGATGGTGATGATGAATATTCTTGATGGACGTCACTTCGGCCTTTTTGCCGCATCGCTGATGCAATATAGAAAAGAGATGAACGTTGCGACCCCGATTTCCGCTAAAAACGCCACTCCGAAGGCCGAAACCCGCATCGGCCACACGGTCTGCCCGCACGACTGTCCGAGCGCCTGCGCGCTGGAAGTCGATATCAATGCCGAAGGCCGCATCGGCCGTGTGCGCGGCGCCAATGCCAATACGTACACCGCCGGCGTCATCTGCGCCAAGGTGGCGCGTTACTCCGAACGTATCTATCATCCCGGCCGTCTGCTGACCCCGAAGCGCCGCAAGGGCGCAAAGGGGGCGGGCGACTGGCAGGAGGTTTCCTGGGAAGCGGCGCTGGACGAGATCGCCGATGCCTTCGTCAAGGCTGAAGCCCGGCACGGCGCGGAGGCCATCTGGCCCTATTTCTACGCCGGAACCATGGGGCAGGTGCAGCGCGATTCCATCGAGCGCCTGCGCCATGCCAAGAAATATTCCGGCTTTTTCGGGTCGATCTGCACCAACATGGCCTGGACCGGTTATGTCATGGGCACGGGCGCGCTGCGCGGTCCCGATCCGCGCGAGATCGCCAAAGCCGATGTCGTCGTCATCTGGGGCACCAACGCGGTCGCCACCCAGGTCAATGTCATGACCCATGCGGTCAAGGCCCGCAAGGAACGCGGCGCGAAGATCGTCGTCGTCGATATCTACGACAATCCGACCATGAAACAGGCGGATATGCGCATCGTCGTGCGTCCGGGCACGGATGCCGCGCTCGCCTGCGCCATCATGCACATCGCCTTCCGCGACGGTTATGCCGACCGCGACTACATGGCGTGGTTTGCGGACGATCCGGCCGGGTTGGAGGCGCATCTGAAGACAAAGACGCCGCAATGGGCGTCTGAAATCACCGGTCTCTCCGTCGAGGAGATCGAGGATTTCGCAAGGCTCGTCGGCACGACAAAAAAGACCTTCTTCCGTCTGGGTTACGGTTTTGCCCGCCAGCGTAACGGTGCCGTCGCCATGCATGCTGCGCTGTCTATCGCGACGGTTCTCGGCTCCTGGCAATATGAGGGCGGCGGCGCCTTTCATAACAATGGTGATATCTTCCGGCTCAACAAGGCGGAGCTGATGGGCACGGCCTATGCCGACCCTGGCGTGCGCCAGCTCGACCAGTCGCAGATCGGCCGCGTGCTGACGGGTGATGCGCAAGCGCTGCGTCATGGCGGCCCGGTGACGGCGCTGCTCATCCAGAATACCAATCCCGTCAATGTCGCACCCGAGCAGCGGCTGGTGAAGCAGGGTTTCCTGCGCGACGATCTTTTCGTTGCCGTGCATGAGCAGTTCATGACGGAGACGGCTGAAGTTGCCGATATCGTGCTGCCCGCCACCATGTTCCTCGAACATGACGATATCTACCGCGCCGGCGGCCAGAACCACATTCTGCTCGGCCCCAAACTGGTGGAGCCGCCCGAAACGGTGCGCACCAATCTCTTCGTTATCGAAGAACTGGCGAAACGTCTCGGCATCGACCATATGCCGGGCTTCGGCCTTTCGGCCCGCGACCATGTCGACCGCATGTTGAAAGTCAGCGGCTGGGGCGATTTCGACACGCTGGCGGAAGAAAAATGGATCGATGCGCAGCCCTCTTTCGAGGTGGCGCATTATCTCGAGGGTTTCGGTTATGGCGACGGAAAATTCCGCTTCAGCCCCGAATGGGCGACAGGGCCGTCTCCCAACCGGCCGCCGAAAAATATCGGCGTGATGGGCCCCGTTTCGCAATTCCCAAAATTCCCGGATCAGGTGGACGTCATCGAAACGGCCGATCAGGATCATCCTTTCCGGCTGGCGACATCGCCAGCGCGCAACTTCCTGAACTCCACTTTCGCGGAAACGAAAACCTCCGTGCAGAAGGAAGGCCGTCCGGAACTGATGATCTGTCCCGAGGACGCCAGCCGCAACGATATTGCCGACGGTGACGTCGTGCGCATCGGCAATGGCCGCGGTGAAGTACGCCTCCATGCAAAAATCGTGGAGGGCGCCAGATCCGGCGTTCTGGTCGCTGAAGGGCTGTGGCCCAACAAGGCGCATCTGGACGGGGAGGGCATCAACGTGCTGACCGGCGCCGATGCCGTTGCCCCCTATGGCGGCGCGGCTTTCCACGACAACAAGGTGTGGCTGCGCCGGGAAGATCAGACCAGCGAGACTTGATATTGCGCCGCAACAGGGGCAGGTTCAGATAATTGCACGACAGGCAGGGACATATCCGGTGACACAGACGCAAGCGAAGAACATTCCGGCCGATACGGATGCGGGCAGAATTCGGCTGGTGGAAAAAGAAACCGTCTGGAAGGGCTTCGTGCATATGCAGAAGCTCGTTTTCGACCAGCGCATGCCGGATGGCAAAACGATCCGCATCGTGCGTGAAGTTCACGACCACGGCAGTGCCGCCGCCATCCTGCTTTACGATCAAAAACGCGACAGTGTGGTGATGGTGCGCCAGTTCCGCCCCGCCGCCTTCGTGAATGGCGATCAGAGCTTCATGATTGAAGTGCCGGCGGGACTTCTCGACGACGACAACGCCGCCGACGCCATTCGCCGCGAGGCGATGGAAGAATCCGGCTATGCGGTCGAGAAAGTCGACTACCTCTTCGACATGTATGCAAGCCCCGGAACGCTGACGGAAAAGGTCAGCCTCTTCGTCGCCCGCATCGATCTCGACGTACAGGCCGGCGAGGGCGGTGGTCTGGAAACCGAAGGCGAGGATCTGGAAGTTCTGACCTACGGGCTGGACGAAGCCTTTGCGATGATCGCATCGGGTGAAATCACCGATTCCAAGACGATTATTTTGCTGCAATGGGCGATGTTGAATCGCACCCGGCTTTGACTTCGGTTTGATATGCGTGAGGGTCGCAGCACTCGCGACGAAATCGGCTACTTGCGACCCTTGTTTTTCCAGGCATTGATCCGATCCAGGGCCGCTTGTTTTCGTTGCGCCCGTTCTGCCCTTATTGCGGCGATGAGAACTCGCCGGGCTTGGAGATCATTTGCCTTTACAAGCTGCACCACAACCTCGTTTGTATTTCTCGACGATAGGCGAGGAGCAGGCTTGGTCAAGTAAGCTTATGGGGGCGGGTGTCGCTGTCGGCTCAAAACCTTCCCTTGATGCCAGCCCCCACGAAAATCGACTGCAAGTCACCGCCGCCGGCATTTTTCTCCGATGACAGGTTTCCAGCGCCTGCGCCGCTATAGTGAGTGTCTCCGCGACCGAGGCTGGTGTAGTCATACGCGCCGTCGAGATAGATCGAGGCGTTCTCCGTCAGGTCATAGGCAACGCCCGCCTTTACCCCGAACATGCCGGCAACGTCGAATTTGTCGGTGAAGCGCATGTCGCGCATCCAGTGGTCGTCCGTGGCCTTGGCATAGACCATTGCGCCACCCTCCACACCGGCATTGAGCGACCAGTTGCCGAACCTTTGGCCGCCCGTCAGGTTGCCGTAGAAAACCGGGATTTGCTGGCGGTATGTGATCCCTTTCTCACCGTCGTTGAATTTGATGCTCAAATCCCTTCGCGAGAAAAGACTGTAAACGGCGCTGCCGCCATAGGCCGACCATTGCACATCCGTATAGCGAAAACCGACACCGGCGCTGAGATATTGCTGCGGATCGTCCAGCAACATGCGATTGAGTTCGAGGCTTCCCGAAAAATAATGGTCGAGCCGCGTATCGTCATGCTGGGAACGGTGGCTCCAATTGTCCTTGGAGCTATCTCTGGAAAAAGGCCAAACCCAGTCATAGTCGGTCATATAGCCGTCGCCTTCGAACCCGACGCGGCCTTCAGCCTTCACACGCCAGCCGGGCGCAAGCTCAAGCCCGAGCGAGCCTCGCAGCGCCATGGCGTTTTTGGTTTCCCATTCGAGTTCGCTTAGCTTGCTACCGCCGATATGGACGGTTTCCGTCGCTTTGAGATTGAGAACACCGGCATCGAGCGAAGCAGTGATGCCACCCTGTTCAGCGGCAAGCGGCAGGCTTGTGCCCATCAGCAAGAGGGCCGAAAGCGGCAGGGGAAATCTCAAAAACAGCATAATCGCTCCTGAATGACCGGAGGGCCTGAAATATGGGCCGTTGCGGGCATTAAAGGTGATTATGGTAAATGATTGGTTTATTTTGCCGAAAATACCATTTCAGGCATTTTTGTACTTTAGAAATACCTCTATCAAGACGCAGAAATCAGATTGGTATATTCAGATTTACTTGCGCCATCCGTAATGACGGCTCTGCCGCCCTCCATCCGCACCTTGCCTTCCGCAAGCCGCTTCAGGGCCAGCGGATAAAGCTGGTGCTCGACGGTCAGGATCCGAGCCGCGAGTGTGTCTGCCGTATCGCCGGACATGACCGGCACCGCGCCCTGTGCAATCGTCGGGCCTTCATCCATGCCTTCGGTGACGAAATGCACGGTGCAGCCGGAAATCTTCATGCCACTGTCGATGGCGCGCTGGTGGGTGTGCAGGCCGGGGAAAAGCGGCAGCAGGGAAGGGTGGATATTGATGATACGACCTTCATAGGGAGCGATGAAGTCTCCCGAGATCAGCCGCATGTAACCGGCAAGACAGATGATGTCAGGTGCAATCTCGCCAAGCGCAGCCAGGATGGCGCCCTCATGCTCGGCCTTGCTGGCATAGGTCTTGCGCTCGAAGACCAGCGTGGGAATGCCCAGCTCCCGTGCCTTTTCCAATCCGCCCGCCGAGGCCTTGTCCGATATCACGCAGACGATTTCCGCCGGGAAATCCACCGCCTGACAGGCCTTGGCCAGCGACACCATGTTGGAGCCGCCGCCGGAGATGAAAACGACGACACGTGCGCGGCTGGACGGGAGCGCGGCACTCATCATAGGCTGAGAGCGCCCTTGTAGATCGTGCCGTGCGCGCCCTCTTCGCGGGCCACCATGCGGCCGAGCGGGAAAACGGTCTCGCCTTCCGCTGTTAGGGCGTTCGTGACCTTCTCGGCATTTTCAGCCGAAACGACCACGATCATGCCGACGCCGCAATTGAAGGTTCGCAGCATTTCCTTGGCTTCGACGCCGCCGGTTTTTGCCAGCCACGAAAAGACGGCCGGAACCTTGATCGCGTCGAGATCGATTTCAGCTGCGAGATGCTTGGGCAGAACGCGCGGAATATTCTCCGGGAAACCGCCGCCGGTAATATGCGCCAGTGCCTTCAGCGCGCCGGTCTCGCGGATCGCCTTCAAAAGCGGCTTCACATAGATGCGGGTCGGCGTCAGCAGCGCTTCGCCGAGCTTCTTGCCGTCGGCGAAGGGGGCAGGGGCGTCCCAGGCGAGGCCGGAGATGGATACGATCTTGCGCACCAGCGAGAAACCGTTCGAGTGCACGCCGGAGGATGAAAGCCCGAGAATGACGTCGCCTTCGGAAATATCACCGGCCGGCAGAAGCTGGCCGCGTTCGGCAGCACCCACGGCAAAGCCTGCGAGATCGTAGTCGCCGTCGGAATACATGCCGGGCATTTCAGCGGTTTCGCCGCCGATCAGCGCACAGCCGGATTCGCGGCAGCCGGCGGCAATGCCGGAAACGATCGCCGCACCCTGGTCGGGGTCGAGCTTGCCGGTGGCGAAATAATCGAGGAAGAACAGCGGCTCCGCGCCCTGGACGACGAGATCGTTGACGCACATGGCGACGAGATCGATGCCGACGGTGTCATGATAGTCAGCATCGATGGCGATCTTCAGCTTGGTGCCGACGCCGTCATTGGCGGCCACCAGAACCGGATCGGTGAAGCCCGCGGCTTTCAAATCGAACAGGCCGCCGAAGCCGCCGATTTCGCCATCCGCACCGGGACGCCGCGTTGAACGCACCGCCGGTTTGATCTTTTCGACCATCAGGTTGCCGGCGTCGATATCCACACCTGCGTCACTATAGGTAAGACCGTTCTTGCCCGACTGGCTCATGGCTCTCGTCTCCGCTGGTTCCTTTGGCGTCGCCATTCGCACGGCACGGGGCCTGATGCAAGGGTTTGCGTGGCAAAAGCTCCGGTTTTTAACGGCTTTGCGAAGGTTTGACATTTTACCTGCCTCGGGTTTCTGGACCGGGAATGGTCCGTGCAGGCTTGAAAACGGGCCCTCGATGCACCTGTCCGGCGCCTGCCTGCCAGACGCTGCCGGATTGCCGGTCTTGACCATGTGCACATGCGCATCCTATCTCCATCATGGGCGGTTAAGGGACGGCGACAAGAGGATGAACGGATGCAACCCCATGTGAGTGGTACGAACCTGCGCCGACAGGTGTTTTTCTGGATCGGCGTGCTTGCCGTCTTTATCCTTTTCCTGATGGTCTTCAGCTCCATTCTCCTGCCTTTCGTGGCGGGCATGGCGCTTGCCTATTTTCTCGATCCGGTCGCCGACTGGCTGGAACGGCGCGGCCTTAGCCGGTTGATGGCAACCGTCGTCATCCTCGTTTCCTTCGTGCTGATCTTCGCGCTGTCGCTCATCATCATCATTCCGGTGATTGCCGCCCAGGCGTCGGAATTCATCACCCGCATCCCGCAATATATATCGTCCCTGCAGCAGCTGATCGCGGGTGCGGATACCAACCTCCTGCCTGATTGGGTGAGCAGCCAGATCAACTCGGTGAAGGAGAATTTTTCAAAGCTCCTGACGGAGGGCGCCGGCTTTATCGGCACCCTGCTGACGCAGATATGGAATTCCGGCAAATCGCTGGTCGACGTCGTGTCGCTGCTGGTCGTCACGCCCGTCGTCGCTTTCTATCTGCTGCTCGACTGGGACAGGATGATCGACAAGGTCGACAGCTGGATACCGCGCGACTACGTGCATACCGTCCGCCAGATCGCCCGCGACATGGACAATACGATTGCCGGTTTCGTGCGCGGGCAGGGGTCGCTCTGCCTTATCCTCGGCGTTTATTATGCTGTCGGCCTGTCGCTGGTGGGCCTCAATTTCGGCCTGCTGATCGGCCTTTTCTCCGGCCTCATCAGCTTTATCCCCTATATTGGTTCGATGGTCGGCCTCATCCTCGCCGTCGGCGTCGCCATCGTGCAGTTCTGGCCGGACTATATTTATGTCTTTCTGACGCTTGCCGTGTTCTTCTCCGGCCAGTTCATCGAGGGCAACATCCTCCAGCCGAAGCTCGTTGGCAAAAGCGTCGGCCTGCATCCGGTGTGGCTGATGTTTGCCCTGTTCGCTTTCGGCGCGCTTTTCGGCTTTGTCGGCCTTCTGGTTGCGGTGCCGGCCGCGGCGGCCGTCGGCGTGCTTGTCCGCTTCGCCTTGTCGCGGTATCTTGAAAGCGATCTTTACCACGGACACGCCGCCAACCTTCCGTGGGAGGCCAACCCTGCCTTGGAAGAAAGGGAAACGTCCTCCACCAAGGCGGACGGTCAGGGCTGACGATGACTGACCAGATCAAAACCGACAACGCCCGGTCGAAGGCCGAGCAGCTGCCGCTCGTATTCTCGCACCAGGCCGCCTCCGGCAGGGAAGACCTTCTCGTATCCGCTTCGCTCGAGGCTGCGGTCAGCCTCGTTGATGAATGGCCGAATTGGCCATCGCCCGTGGTTGTGCTCGCCGGGCCGCCGGGTTCGGGGAAGTCGCATCTCGCCAATATCTGGAAAAACATCAGCGGCGCCGTGGAAATCCACCCGCAGGCCGGTGCGGATGCCGCGCGAGCGGCCGAGAGCGCACCGGTGCTTTTCGAAGATGCCGATCGCCGCGGTTTCGACGACACCGAACTCTTCCACGTCATCAACAGCGTGCGCCAGCACGGCAAGACGCTTCTGATGACCAGCCGGCAATGGCCGGCCGCATGGCCGGTGACGCTGCCGGATCTGCGCTCGCGTCTCAAAGCCGTAACCGTGGTGGAGACCGGCGAGCCGGATGAGGGACTTCTGGCGCAGGTGCTGATGAAACTCTTTGCCGACCGTCAGCTTTACATGGATGACAAACTCATAGGTTACATCGTCAATAGAATGGAGCGTTCGCTCGATACGGCGCAGACGATCGTGGACCGGATCGACAGGCTGGCGCTCTCGCGTGGGACAAGGATTACCCGTCCGCTGGCGGCGGAAGTTCTCAACGCGATGGAGAGTGCAGCGGTGGGCGAGGGGCTGGACGGCGATTGACTGTCACAGTTCCGTCGTCAAACTGTTATACGGGCAAGAAGGACGATCACGCGATGCAGCAGGATCACGGGACGGAATTAGGTCAGGGGATGGAACAGGGCATGGACGCAGTAGCGCAGGACAATTTGGACAAGGTTCAGCCGGTGATCGAGGGCGAGAACCTCTGGGACAGCCCCGCCCGTTTCATCAACCGCGAATTCTCCTGGCTGCAGTTCAACCGCCGTGTTCTGGAAGAAACGCTGAATACGGATCACCCGCTTCTGGAGCGGCTGCGTTTTCTCTCCATCTCCGCCGCCAATCTTGACGAGTTCTTCATGGTTCGTGTCGCCGGCCTTGAAGGGCAGGTGCGCCAGAAGATCACGGTCAAGACGCCCGATGGCAAGACGCCGGCCGAGCAGCTGGAAGACATTCTGAAGGAAATCGACAATCTGCAGATGGAGCAGCAGGCCTCGCTTGCCGTTCTGCAGCAATATCTCGCCAAGGAAGACATCTTCGTCGTGCGCCCTGCGGCACTTTCCGATGCGGATCGGACCTGGCTGGGCACGGAATTCGAGGAACGCATTTTCCCGGTGCTGACGCCGCTGTCCATCGACCCTGCGCACCCGTTCCCGTTCATTCCGAACCTCGGCTTCTCCATGGGCCTGCAGCTCGACAGCGTCAATGGCCGCGAGCCGATGACCGCGCTTCTGCGCCTGCCGCCGGCGCTCGACCGTTTCGTGCGTCTGCCGGATGACAGGAACGCCATCCGCTACATCACGCTTGAAGATGTGGTGGGCCTGTTCATTCACCGGCTTTATCCCGGCTATACGGTGCGTGGTTTCGGCACCTTCCGCATCATCCGCGACAGCGATATCGAAGTGGAGGAAGAGGCGGAAGATCTGGTCCGTTTCTTTGAAAGCGCCCTGAAGCGCCGTCGCCGCGGCTCCGTTATCCGCATCGAGACTGACAGCGAAATGCCGCAGTCGCTGCGCCAGTTCGTGGTGCACGAACTTGGCGTGCCGGATAATCGCGTCGCCGTTCTGCCCGGCCTTCTCGCACTCAACACCATTTCGGAAATCGTGCGGGCGCCGCGCGACGACCTGAAATTCGAACCCTACAACGCCCGTTTCCCCGAGCGCGTGCGCGAACATGCCGGCGATTGCCTCGCCGCCATCCGCGAAAAGGACATGGTGGTTCACCACCCCTATGAAAGCTTCGACGTGGTTGTGCAGTTCCTGCTGCAGGCCGCACGCGACCCCGACGTGCTTGCCATCAAGCAGACGCTTTATCGCACCTCCAATGACAGCCCGATCGTTCGCGCGCTGATCGACGCGGCCGAAGCGGGTAAGTCCGTCACCGCGCTGGTGGAGCTGAAGGCACGTTTCGATGAAGAAGCCAATATCCGCTGGGCGCGCGACCTGGAGCGAGCCGGCGTGCAGGTGGTGTTCGGCTTCATCGAACTGAAGACCCATGCCAAGATGTCGATGGTGGTGCGCCGCGAAGACGGCAAGCTCCGGACCTATTGCCACCTCGGCACCGGCAACTATCACCCGATCACGGCCAAGATTTATACCGACCTTTCCTTCTTCACCTGCAACCCGAAGATCGCCCATGACATGGCGAATATCTTCAACTTCATCACCGGTTATGGCGAACCGGAAGAAGGCATGAAGCTCGCGATTTCGCCCTATACGCTGCGCTCGCGCATCGTGAAGCACATCAATGAAGAGATCGAACACGCCAAGCGCGGCGCGCCTGCGGCGATCTGGATGAAGATGAATTCGCTGGTCGATCCTGAAATCATCGATTCCCTTTACCGTGCCAGTGCAGCCGGTGTGGAAATCGATCTTGTGGTGCGCGGCATCTGCTGCCTGCGTCCGCAGGTGCCGGGCCTGTCGGACAATATCCGCGTTAAATCGATCGTCGGCCGCTTCCTGGAGCACAGCCGCATCTTCTGCTTCGGTAATGGTTTCGGCCTGCCTTCCGACAAGGCGCTGGTCTATATCGGCTCCGCCGACATGATGCCGCGCAACCTCGATCGCCGTGTGGAAACGCTGGTGCCGCTCACCAACCCCACCGTGCACGAGCAGGTTCTTTCACAGATTATGCTGGGCAATCTCATTGACAACCAGCAGAGCTACGAGATACTTGCGGACGGAACGTCGAGGCGCATCGAGGTGCGTAAAGGCGAAGAACCGTTCAACGCGCAGCACTATTTCATGACCAATCCCAGCCTTTCCGGACGTGGTGAAGCCTTGAAATCCAGTGCGCCCAAATTGATTGCCGGGTTGATTTCGTCCCGCAAGAAACAGGCTGAATGACTCGATCAGAAGCACAGGGGCGGCTGACCGGCCTTGCCCCCGTTTCCGTCATAGATATTGGTTCGAACTCCGTTCGTCTCGTCGTATATGAAGGCCTCTCCCGCGCGCCCGCCGTGCTGTTCAACGAAAAGGTCCTTTGCGGTCTCGGCAAGGGGCTGGCGCTGACGGGCCGCATGCATGAGGAAGGTGTTGGCCGGGCATTGATGGCCCTACGGCGCTTCCATGCGCTTTCCGAACAGGCGCAGGCGCAGCAGCTCTACGTGCTGGCAACGGCGGCAGCGCGTGAAGCGGAAAACGGGCCGGATTTCATCCGCGAAGCCGAAGCGATCCTCGGTTGCGAGATCGAGGTGCTGTCAGGCGAGAAGGAAGCGCTTTATTCCGCCTATGGCGTTATCAGCGGTTTCCACGAGCCGGATGGCATTGCCGGCGACCTGGGCGGTGGTTCGCTTGAACTCATCGACATCAAGGGCAAAAGCTGCGGCGAGGGCATCACCCTGCCGCTCGGCGGCCTGCGACTGTCGGAGCAATCGGACGGCTCGCTGGAAAAAGCCGCGACCATTGCCAGAAAACACGTCAAATCCTTCGCAAAACTTCTGTCCGCGGGCGAGGGGCGTACCTTTTATGCCGTGGGCGGCACATGGCGAAATATCGCCAAGCTGCACATGGAAATCACCGGCTATCCGCTGCACATGATGCAGGGTTACGAATTGCCGCTGGAAGAAATGCTGAATTTTCTGGAAGAGGTTATCGTCTCCAGGGACAGCAAGGACCCGGCCTGGCAGGCGGTATCCAAGAACCGCCGTTCGCTGCTGCCCTTCGGCGCCATCGCCATGCGTGAAGTTCTGAAGGTCATGAAACCGGCAAAGATCGCCTTCTCGGCGCAGGGCGTGCGCGAAGGTTATCTCTATTCGCTCCTGACGGAGACCGAGCGGGATTCCGATCCGCTGCTGGTCACCGCCGACGAACTTGCCATTCTGCGCGCCCGTTCGCCTGAACATGCACGTGAACTGGCGGACTGGAGCGGCCGCACTTTCCCGGTCTTCGGTATCGAAGAGACGGAAGAGGAAAGCCGTTACCGGCAGGCGGCCTGCCTTCTGGCCGATATCAGCTGGCGCGCCCATCCAGACTATCGTGGCCTGCAGGCATTGAACATCATCGCCCATTCCTCCTTCGTGGCGATCACCCATCCGGGCCGCGCCTATATCGCGCTTGCCAATTATTACCGTTTCGAGGGGCTGAACGACAACGGCACCACCCAACCGCTCGCAGCCATGGCTGGCGATCGCCTGCTGGAGCTGGGGAAACTTCTCGGCGGCCTGCTGCGCGTTGTCTACCTCTTCTCGGCCTCGATGCCTGGCGTCGTCGACCACCTGAAATTCCGCAAATCCACCAATCCGGATGTGGATCTGGAATTCGTCGTGCCGCATGATTATTGCGATTTCGCCGGCGAGCGACTGGATGGCCGCCTGCAGCAATTGGCGAAGCTGACGGGCAAGCGGCTGGCGTTCGTATTTGAGTAGCGAACGGATGTGCGTCTTTTTAGTATTTTATTCGGTGGTATAGGTTTCTAAATAGGCTGCGCCGTGAATCCAAAAAATGCTTGAGGACCACGCTGGGTGGAAAACGTCATCAAATTTGAGTATTCGTAGTTCATGCTCAAGTTCATAGAACTTCGACTCGGTGAAGATTGGGTCGCTGATCCAAATGCGCCAGAGCCTCAGGTTTCAGTTGCGGGCTCCTCGGTGAATGTCTGTTTCCGCTCGTATAGGCTCGTGCAAGACAAGAAAACCTCGGGGTTTTTGAGGGTTTTGAATCTATTTTCAAAAGCAGATCCGAAGTTTGATGAGACACATGGCACTTTAAGCTTCATTGATTGCAGCCGATGGCGCAGGGACGACACCAACGATCATGAATGGTATAAGGTAGACGGTCGTGGTCGCTATAGTGGCATAGCACCGCATTGGGGTAAGTTCTATGAGTTGGTTGGCCACGACCCGATCCGTGATGCCGTACCTTGGGAAACAATACGGGCAGACACCACTAACTCTCGCCACTTCCTCTATTATTTTCGCGACGAAACGCTTGAGTTTATGGCCGACGGCTGGTCGTTCAGCCCCAATTTTGGGGGTTAATTCCGCGTCTTACGACGCCGATTGGCACCGTAGAAAATTTGAAGACCGGAGGCTCTTGGGCAAATGTTTCACCAATATCTAACCGGAAGAAAATCCCGTAGTCGTATGGCGCACGGTGTTACTCACCAATATCCTATGGATGATGTCGATAATCGCTGCGGGTGCTTCGATTGGTTGGCCTCATTGTTGGCGATTTCCTGAGCTCGCCTGCTCAGCTTTTGAAGCTGTTCATTTAATATCTACCTTCGAAGTTATCGTTAGATGCGTCTCGAAGTGTGTGTCAGGCCCAGCGCTCGCAAAAGGCTTCAATATCGCTTGATTGAAAGTCGGTAAGCCGCGCGATGATCGTCTCGAACGGCCAGTCCCACCAGGCGATTGAAGTGAGCGTCTCCGCGATGCGCCGTGAAAATCGCTCGCGAATGATTTTTGCGGGAACGCCACCGACGATCGTGTAGGCCGGCACGTCCTTGGTGACGACAGCGCCGGCTGCCAGCACGGCGCCGTTCCCAATTTTCACGCCCGGCAACACAATGACCCCGTGACCAATCCACACATCGTGACCGATGATGGCGCGGTCCTGTTTGCGCTGATCGAAAAAGGCGTCGTCGCGGACAGCATCTGTTGCGTAATATTCCGGGCAGTAGCTGAAACGATGCATGGACGGTCTGTCCATCGGATGGTTTGGCGCTCCTATCCTCACGTCCGCAGCGATGGCGCAGAATTTTCCAATGGTCGCATCTCCAACCATGCAGCGGGGGCCAAGATAGGAGTAATCTCCGAGTTCCACATTGTGCAGGGAGGTATCCGCCAGAATTTCGCAACATCTTCCGATAGTTGCATCTCTGATGCTCGCGGTGGGATGGATGACGGTTTGTGCGATTTTTGGACGGTTGATTTTTGCGGTCGAATCCATTCCAGCCTCCGGATTTGCGCCTGCTTAGCCGGGGATGATGAAGGCTCTGTGACGTGAGACTGCCAGATAAGCCCGACCTTGCCGAGCTACTGCGTCTCGCCCGAAACTATGCTTTCAGGCAGAAGGGCAGCGCGTTCAGCCGCCTGAAACATCCGCAGCAGCGTCTTTCTTTTTCCAGTAGTGGTCGGATATGTTTTGAGCGTTCCTGATGAGGTGGGCTGCAACTTCGGGGTCCCCGCCCTGGAATGTTTCCCTGTTGGCGCCGCATAACAACAGGAAAAGCTGCTGATGTGCGACGGCGGCAAAATACTCATAGGCGGGCGGCTGTATTTCTGAGCCAATGCTCTGGAGTTCCTCGGCGGCCTGTTTGCTGGCGCGCTCAAGTGCTGCGTCAATTGCAGCCACCATAGCCTCTTCTGTCCGTTCCAATATATTCTGTGCCTGCCGCTCGGCGGGCGTCAGGACAGGACAGCTATCATTCATCGGACATATCTCCTCGCTGCGTCTCGTTTTGCGAGCTGATACTATCGCATGGATTGTGTCCGCTTTGCGGGGAAAGCCTCTAATAAGGCGTTCAAACCGCAACAAACTGTAGGCGACCGGCATCGATGTGTGAGCGTCAGCCGTGTCCCAGCGCCTTCCTGATGCAGGCGCTGAGATAGGCATATTGAAGCGGCGTGATCCTCGCCATCGCCTCGGTGCGGGTGGCTGGCCTGTCCTGATAACCGACGGGGACATCGAACTGGGCAAAGGTGAAATCCCAGCGAATGTCCTCGATGATATTGTAAAAATGGTCCGCGCCGCTGACGGCGGTTTTGGCGAGTTCGCCACCGAAAATATCCTGAACCACCAGCGCTGTGACGCCGCCCTGTCCCCTGGCGGGGTTTTCGCGCGACCAGAGGCTGCTGGTCTCGCCCGACCAGCTTTTCCTTAGGGCATAATAAAGTCGTTCGGCATGGTCCTGCATGTAAATCTTCCCTGTTTCGGAACCTGGTTCCGGGTCAGGCATGGTCAGAGGAGAAACGGAGCGCCGCGCAGCCTGGGAAGGCTGTGGGACGCTCCGACCGTTGAATTCGCACCAGGTGCGGACGGTGCCGGAATGGATTCCGGCGCCTTTTTTACTTCGCGTCGAGCAGGTCCTTGACCTCAAGCAGGACGAACTCGTTGTCATCGGCCTTGTCCAGCGCACGGCCGGCGGAGAAGGGCAGGTTGTTGTCGTTGCCGACGATGATATGCGTGGCGTCAACGCGATCGACATTCTCGATGGTGACGAAAGGCATGTCGTAGAAACCGTTGCTGCCGCCCTGACGCTTCTTGTTATCAGGATCGGAGATTTTCAGCAGATCGATATAGCCGATCTTGCGCGCGGCCTTGCCGACATTGGCGTCATTGAACTCGATCTTGTAGATGCGCTTGACCTTGGAGGGCACGGCAAAGCAGTTTGCTTCCGGCTTCTTCGGGTCGGCGCAGGCCTTGTCGGCGGTGCCGGCGCCATTGTCACGCTCGATCACCAGCGCCGTGCTGTCGTCCAGCATGTTGAAGTCGCCGATGGCTTCGCCGCCTTGGGCCAGCGGGTAAAGCCAGGTGCGGCCGGTCCATTCCTTCTTGGCGGTGTCGAGTTCGATGATGCGCAGTGCGGTCGAACCGTCTTCGGTTTTCTCCACCTGGCCGTCGGCGGTGTAGAGCGGGCCTTCGAGAAGGCCATAGAGCCTGGAGCCATCCTTGGAGAGCGCCATGCCTTCATAACCGCCTGAACGCTTCAGGTTGAAGGCCGGCATTTTCTGTGTCGGGTTGCCGGGCAGTGCCAGGGTCGGATGATCCGGGGACTTCACCTCGATGTCGCCGGCCTTGGTGGTGATGACGTCGGTCAACTTGCCGTCGCGGGTGAATTTCAGGATGTAAGGCCCGAATTCCTCGCCCACCCAGAAACCATCGGCAACCGGCTGAATGGATTCGACGTCGAAATCCGCACCCGTCAGGTAACGCTTGCTCGAGCCTTCCAGAACGATCGGGAAGGGCGCCTTCATATCAGGGTCGGAGAGGAAAACGGTTTCAAGCGCATTGACCTTGCCGGCGTCCCAGTCGAATTTCAGATGGTGAAGCATCAGCATGGCGTCGCTGGAATTGAGCTTGGAACCGAAACCATTGTCGGAAAGGCTCCAGAAGCTGCCATCGGCCATGGCCTTGATGCCGGAAAAGCCCTGCATCGGCTGGCCGTTGAACGGCATGGAAAGGCCGGTGAGGCGCACACCGTCCTTGCCAGGCACGGTGCCGAGACCTTCGGCGCGCTTGCGGTCGGCCGTCGTGAACTTGGCGGAGGTCTTGAGGTGCTCCGGCGCATCGGCGGGTGCTGCGATGATGGTATTGGCCGGCAGAATGGCGTGGGAGACCAGCTTTGCCGGAAACTCCTTCTCAGCCGCATGCGAAGCGGTGGCGAGCGCAAGAAGAGCGCAGGATGCGAAAAGAACGTGCTTCATGATGGAGACCCCTCATTTCCTGTTGAAGACAGGATTGAGGCGATATGGTCGTCGCATGACAGGCAGGTGATTGTCGTTTGAAGCTTTGATGAATTTTGATGACGATGCCCTAAAAAGCCAGTATCGCCCCGCGTCTTGGCTTAAGCAGCAGGGGCCTGATACTGGCTGAGCGTACACACGCCGAGCGTCTGGCCGCGGCCCTTGACCGCGTGTTCGCCGAGATATTCGCTGCGCACGCCCTTGGGAAGCACCAGCTGATGCGCAAGATCGGCGGAAATCAGCACGGGGTGTCCCAGCATCTTGCTCAGCGATTCGAGTCGCGAGGTCGTGTTCACCGTATCGCCGAAATAGGTGATCTTGTGATGGTCAACGCCGATTTCGGCGGTGATGACCGGTCCGCCATGGATGGCGAAGCGCAGGCGCGGCACTTCGCCGAAGCGGGCAAGCCACATGTCGCGATTGCTTTCTATGGTCGCCTGGACGTCGAAAACGCAGCGCACGCAGGCCGCTCGCCTTATCGCCATGTGATAGGGCCAGGTGATGATGGCGGCGTCGCCGATATAGTCGTCGATGACGCCGCCGTGTTTTCTGACTGGCGCGGCATAGCTTGCGAAGATTTCACCGAGAAACTCCTGCGCCTTCAGGTCGCCATGGGTTTCGGCGAAGGAGGTGGAGCCGACGAGATCGATGAAGATGAAGACCCGGTCTTCGCTCACCGGGCGTCTGTAGCGCCCGAGAATGAGGTCGATGAAGATATCGCGGCCCAGAAGCTCGCGCACCCGCATGATGAAAACGATGATGCCGCAGACGATGAGGGTAAAGACGAGGGTCTGCACCTCGGCGTGCACCGCCCGCTTCCAGGTGCCGGGAAATATCCCGCTCAGCCACAGGATCGTGCCGCCGAGCCCGAAACCGCAAAAGACGAGAATGGCATAGATGATGAGGCCAACGGCGATATAGGCCGGTGTCGGCAAAGCACTGACCTGCCGCGACAGGCCGGGCATGATGTAACCGCGCTCGAAAGCAAGGATGGGCGTGCAGGCGAACAGCGCATAGGTAGCACCGATCAGCGCGCCGCCGCCATATTCCAGAAGCGCATAGGCCACGCCGCTGCCGGCCACGGCAACGAAGAGCACCACGTAATCCAGAATGGGCAGCAATTTTCTCATATCGGTTCTTGATCTCGGGAAGGGAAGCCCGCCGTTCCCGCCGGGCGAAGCTTCTGTTCAGGTCATATGCGACATTAATGCGGAAAATGCGCTGCAAAAAGTGACCTTTCGGTAAGGTCACATGAAGGATTGGAAAGGTTGTTGCCCTGTTGCCGCAAAACGGGTGCTGATATCGCGCTACGTCTAATAGGATGTTCTGTAATAGACTGTTTCAAGCGGGGATTGCGGTCGGTCGTCCGGCGAGTGGTTCGACCATTTGACCGGAAAGGCGGCAAAGCGCAGCCGGTTGCCCTCTATCCATGCCCGGTCGAACAGGGTTTCTCCTCTGCCGGCGAAAGTGATTGCCGCGCAGGTTTTGCCGTCGACATCGAAAGGAATATTCTCTTTCCAGCCGCTCAGGCCACAACCGGTGCCTTTCGGGTCGCCATTATAATGGTCGACGACAGCGGGGTCGTTCGGCGTCAAGGTGATCGAGGTGACGGTATGGGCAAACAGCAGGCTGTCATGGTCTTTCAGCCCGCCATCCAGCGCGCCTTCGTAACGCACCTGTACAGTGGGCTGCTGGCAGCTGTTGCGGGCGTAAATCTGCGAGACGGCATGCATGCTTTCGCCGCGTATCGTGATGCGCGTAACGATGCCGTGCCGGTCATTCTTGCCGATCTTCAGACAGTCGGTCGTCCATTCTCCCTGAAGATCGACCTTGCCATCGTCGGCGTGGGTGCTTGCGGGGGCAGGGAGGATGCCTGCGACCGCCACGGAGGCGGCCACCAGAAGCGTGCTGGCAGGTTTCATGGCAATACCCTCAAAGCGCAACTATCGGCACAGAGATGGAATGCGATGCGGGCGAAATTACGGTCCGGCGTGCGGGCGATTACGGCTCGCTCGCTGCCACCTCAACCGCCTCGACCTTCTTGCCGGCGAAACGCAGCGCCACTTCGCCGTTGATGAGTTTCAGCGCCACATCACCGAAGAGTTCCCGCCGCCAGCCGGTCAATGCGGCCACGCTCGCCTTCTCGCCCTCCGAGGCGATCTTGTCCAGATCCTCGCTATTGGCGATGACCTTGGCGGCGACGCCATGCTTGTCGGCGGTCAGCTTCAGGAGGACCTTCAGCAGTTCCACGGCAGCACCCGAGCCTTCCGGCGCATGGCTGTGACGCGGTGCCTTCGGCATGTCTTCCTTGGGAAGCGCCAGCGCCGCATTCACGGTTTCGATGATGGCCGTGCCGGAAGCGGAACGCTCCCAGCCCTTCGGGATGGTGCGAAGCCGCGACAGGGCCTCGGCGTCTTTCGGCTGCTGCTGGGCGATTTCGAAGATCGCATCGTCCTTCAGCACGCGTGAACGCGGCACGTTGCGCGACCGCGCCTCACGCTCGCGCCAGGCGGCGACGAATTTGAGGATCGCAAGTTCCGTCGGCTTGCGCAGACGCGATTTCAGCCGCAGCCACGCATCGTCGGGATGCATGTCGTAGGTATCGCGCGATTCCAGAATATCCATCTCTTCTGTCAACCACAGCGAGCGGCCTTCGCGCTCCAGCTGCGCCTTCAGCGCCAGATAGACATCGCGCAGATGGGTCACGTCGGCCAGCGCGTAATCCAGCTGCTTGTCGGTCAGCGGGCGGCGGCTCCAGTCGGTGAAACGCGAGGATTTGTCGATCTGCACATTCTTGATCTTCTGCACTAGCTGATCGTAGGAGATCGAATCGCCGAAACCGCAGACCATGGCGGCGACCTGGGTGTCGAAGATCGGATGCGGAATAAGCCCGCCGAGATGGTAGATGATTTCGATATCCTGGCGCGCGGCGTGGAAAACCTTCACGACGGCAGGATTGGCCATGAGCTCGAAAAGCGGGGTCAGGTCGAGACCCTTGGCGAGCGGATCGACCAGCACCTCGAGCGTCGGGCTCGCCATCTGCACAAGGCAGAGTTCCGGCCAGAAGGTCGTTTCCCGCAGAAATTCGGTGTCGATGGTGATGAATTCCGATTTCGCCAGTTCCGTGCAGGCTTCGGCGAGGGCGGCAGTCGTTTCAATCATTGCAAATGGCCACTCGTGAAAATTATCCGTCTTACTTTCCCTTTGCCGGGCGCATGTCAATACAAAGCCCGCTTTTGAAGGCTTAAGGATCGTTTTTCTCGGGCGGATTTGGCTCCTGCCCGTCCTTTTTGGGCGGCGGGGGCGCTGCGAGCTTCTGGAAATAGGCGGATGTGCGCAAAAGCGAGCGGAACCGCCAGTTCCTCTCCTCCACGGGAACGCCCTCGCGCACCCGCAGCCGGTATATGGTGTAGGCGATGAAAACGATCTGGATCGCGGCCGTATAGCTGAACAGCGCTTTCGGACCGAACTGGTCGATCAGCACGGAGGCAAGCAGCGGCCCGACGGTTGCGCCCACCGACCAGAAGAACAGCAGCCCGGCGGAAACCATCGCATGTTCGCCCTCCTTGGCATGGTCGTTGCCGTGAGCGGAACTCAACGAATAGAGCGGCAGGGCGAAGGCGCCAAAGATGAAGACACCGATGATGTTGCTCCACTCATCCGTGCCGGCAAAGAAGGCGAGAAACAGGCCGACGATCACCGACCCGGCCGTGGTGGCGAGAATGATGATGCGCCGGTCGTAGCGGTCGGAATAGACGCCGAGCGGATATTGCAGCACCACGCCGCCGATGATGCCGGCGCTCATGAAGGTGGCGATGGCGGTGACGGAAAGCCCGATCTGTTCGGCATAGATCGGGCCGATATTGCGAAACGCCGCCATGCTGAGACCGACGGCCACGCAGCCGACCACGGCAAGCGGCGAGATGCGCCAGACCGCGAAGAGATTGAAGGGAATCTGTTTCGGCGGCGCGGGGTTGGATTTGTCGGCAAGCGAGATCGGCACCAGCGACAGCGTGAGCGCCATGGCGATCAGCGAAAATACCACCGGTCCGTCGATGCCGGCGACGGGAATCATATATTGTGCGAGCGTCACGGAGCCGAGATCGACGAAGCGATAGATGGAGAGCGTGCGCGCCCTGTTGGAATTCGTCACCTGCGCGTTGATCCAGCTTTCTATCGCCGCGAAAAGACAGGCGACAGCAATGCCGATGACGAAACGCATCAGCATCCAGAACAGCGGATGAATGACCAGCGGCATGGCGATCGACGCGGCCGACGCGACGGCCGCCATGGTGGCGAAGGTGCGGATATGGCCGATCTTGCGCAGAAGCCGCGTCACCGAAATGCAGCCAAGCGCAAATCCGATGCTGTAGGCGGCGCTGATGAGGCCGATGGTGCTGGCCGAAAATCCTTCGGAGAGGCCACGCAAGGCTATATAGGTTCCCTGCAGGCCGTTACCGCCGATCAGAATGCCGGCGGTGACGAGAAGCGGGATAAGAGGTCTGATCTGGCTCATTGCGGGCCGACTCGGTTTGGCGGGCTGATTAGGACTATCTAAAGCCAAGGAGGGGGAAAGGACAGCCAGAAGGCGACATTGTTGTGCTTTGCCTTGACAAATCAGGCTGGCCATGCGCTTTTCCGGCAAATTTCGACAGTGCCGCCCATCTGGCCTCCATCAGGCCCACGACACGTTCCAGGATAAAAAAATGCATCGTTACCGCAGCCACACCTGTGCCGCTCTCCGCAAGTCCGACGTCGGCGAAACCGTTCGCCTTTCCGGTTGGGTTCATCGCGTGCGAGATCATGGCGGCGTTCTCTTCATAGACCTTCGCGACCATTACGGCATCACCCAGGTGGTAGCCGATCCTGACAGCCCGGCCTTCAAGGTTGCCGAGACGGTTCGCGGTGAATGGGTCATCCGCATCGATGGCCTCGTCAAGGCGCGCTCGGAAGACACCGTCAACAAGGGCATGGCGACCGGCGAGATCGAGCTTTATGCGCAGGAAATCGAGGTTCTCGGCGTTGCCAAGGAACTGCCGCTGCCGGTCTTCGGCGAGCCTGACTATCCTGAAGACGTTCGCCTGAAATACCGCTTCCTCGATCTTCGTCGCGAAACGCTGCACAAGAACATCGTCAAGCGCACGCAGATCATCTCCGCGATGCGCACCGGCATGGCCGATGCCGGTTTCGCCGAATATACGACGCCGATCCTCACCGCTTCCTCGCCGGAAGGCGCGCGCGACTTCCTCGTGCCCTCGCGCATCCATGAAGGCAAGTTCTTCGCCCTGCCGCAGGCGCCGCAGCAGTACAAGCAGCTTCTGATGGTGGCCGGTTTCGACCGTTATTTCCAGATCGCGCCATGCTTCCGCGATGAAGACCCGCGCGCCGACCGCCTGCCGGGCGAGTTCTACCAGCTCGACGTCGAAATGAGCTTCGTGACCCAGGAAGATGTCTGGACCACGATGGAGCCGATGATGACGGCCGTGTTCGAGAAATTCGCCGAAGGCAAGCCGGTTACGAAACAGTGGCCGCGCATTCCCTATGACGAGGCGATCCGCAAATATGGCTCCGACAAGCCGGACCTGCGCAACCCGATCGTCATGGAAGCCGTGACCGAACATTTCGATGGTTCGGGCTTCAAGGTCTTCGCCAACATGATCGCTTCCAACCCCAAGGTTCAGGTCTGGGCCATCCCGGCCAAGACCGGTGGTTCGCGCGCTTTCTGCGACCGCATGAACGCATGGGCGCAGTCTCAGGGCCAGCCTGGCCTCGGCTATATCTTCTGGAAGGAAGAGGACGGCAAGGTCGGCGGTTCCGGTCCGCTCGCCAAGAATATCGGCGAAGAACGCACCGAGGCGCTGCGCCAGCAGCTCGGCCTTGAGGCAGGCGATGCCTGCTTCTTCGTCGCCGGCGATCCCGCCAAGTTCTACAAGTTCGCCGGCGAGGCGCGCACCCGCGCTGCCGACGAGCTGAACCTGATCGACCGCGACCGTTTCGAAATGTGCTGGATCGTCGATTTCCCCTTCTTCGAATATAACGAGGAAGAAAAGAAGATCGACTTCGCCCATAACCCCTTCTCCATGCCGCAGGGCGGTCTGGAAGCGCTGGAAGGACAGGATCCGCTCTCCATCAAGGCGTTCCAGTATGACGCGGTCTGCAACGGCTTCGAAATCGCCTCCGGCTCGATCCGTAACCAGTCGCCCGAGCTGATGGTCAAGGCCTTCGAAAAGGTGGGCCTGTCGCAGAGCGATGTGGAAGAGCGCTTCGGCGGTCTCTACCGTGCCTTCCAGTACGGCGCGCCTCCGCATGGCGGTTGCGCATTCGGCATCGACCGTGTCGTCATGCTGCTGGTTGGCGCGAAGAACCTGCGCGAAATCACGCTGTTCCCGATGAACCAGCAGGCACAGGACCTCCTGATGAACGCGCCGTCGCCGGCAACGCCGACCCAGCTTCGTGAGCTGGCGCTGCGCGTCGTTCCGTCCAAGAAGGACTGATATGGTGAAGACGCTGCTCGACCGCGTTCGTGCAGCCTTCACCCGTGCATTGGCGGCCGCACTTGCGGCCGCTTTTGCGTTCTGGGTCGCGCATCGGTGGCTGGGCCATCCGCAACCCGTCTTTGCCGCAATCAGCGCGCTTATCTGCCTTGCTCCGGGAATTCCAAGCCATGTTCGTCAGGGCCTTGGCCAGATGGTTGGTGTCACCATTGGTATTCTCGTCGGGGAGATTGCGCTCCTCGTCCCGCATGATGTCGCTGAAATCAGGCTGGCCTCGGCGACCTTCATCGCCATGATCCTCGCCTCCATGTTCGGCCTGCCGCCGGTCGTGCCGATACAGGCTGGCGCTTCGGCCATGCTGGTGCTCTTGATGGGGCCGCAGGCTGCCGGTTTTGTCCGTTTTGTCGATGTGATCGTGGGTGTGGCGACCGGTGTGGCCGTAGCCCTCATCTTCTTTCGCGAGCGGCTGAAGCTCTAGCGGTCTTGTCATAAAACCTTAATTAAACTGACAAATCCGGTAGAGGAGTTCTTAAGCCTTCTCAATCATTCATCCCATCGTGAAATCTGCAAACGAGGGTTGAATGTTTTCGCTGATCTCGACGTTTAAAATTGCGCATCGCGTATCCATGCTCGCACTGGCTGCGCTGTGCGGGATCGCCGTCATCGCGGGCATGCTGCTCTGGCAAAGACAGATGGAGGCGCGTTATCGCGTCGCCGAAGAGACGCTGATCGAGCGGGACGGGGTGCTGGCGGCGCTGGAGGACGGTTTGCATGAAAGCCGTCTTCACCAGAGAGATTTTCTGCTGACCCGCGATATGAAATCCGTTGCGCGGTTTGACCAGACCATGGATCAGGTCCGGCAATCTTTGAACCATCTCGCAGACGAGGCGACACCGCAGACCCGGACGCGGCTCGAAGCGCTCGCGCAGGGTGCTGCTGCCTATTCCGACCGCATGAAGGCGCTGGTCGCCAAGAATGCGGAACTGGGCCTCACGCCGACAGAGGGCCTTGAGGGCGCCATGCGCAATGGTGTGCATTCCATCGAAAAGCTCATCGATGCCGTCGCCAATGCCGAAATCCGTGCCAGCATGCTGATGATGCGCCGGCATGAAAAGGATTTCATTTTGCGGCGCGATGAAGCCTACACGGGCAAACATGCCGCCGAGGTGGAAACCTTCAAGGCGCTGGTGAAGCAGGAATACCGGCCGGGCGCGGAGCGCCAGCGCATCATGGATGCTCTGGAAATTTACACTGCCTCCTTCCGCTTTTATGCGCAGGCCGTGCTGGAGGAGCAGAAGGCGCGCGAAACGGTCGCCACTGCGTATAATGCGCTGCTGCCCGTTGTCGCGGATATTTCCACGGCCTATCAGCAGGAGCGGGAAGCCAGCGCGCTGAAAAATCAGACTGCGGCGGAAACAACCGTTTCCATCGTTGTCGCGCTTATCGCGCTCGCCGTTATCAGCCTTTTTGCCGGAGTTTATCTCATTGGCCGTTCGATAACCCGTCCAGCCACCGCCATTACCGGCGCGATGCGTCGTCTGGCGGGAGGTGAGACGGAGCTCGACGTCCCCGGCCTTCGCCGCAGGGACGAGTTTGGCGCCATGGCGCAGGCGCTTGAGGTTTTTCGGCAGGCGGCCATCGCCAAGATAGAGCTGGAGACCGAAGCCCTTGTCGCCCGCCGGCAGGCCGAAGAGGAAAAAGCGCGGTTCCAGCGCGAGGCGGAGGCCGAGGCGAAGACGCGGCTGATGCAGGCGACGACGGGACTTGCGGCGGCGCTGCATCGCCTTGCCGCCGGTGACCTCTCCTTCGAACTCCACGAGCCTTTCGCCCCGGATTTCGAAGCCCTGCGCCACGATCTCAACCGGACGATCCGCCAGCTCGATGCCGCCATGTCCGGTGTCGTGCAGTCGAGCGTGGCGATTGATGGCGGCAGCCAGGAGATCAGCCAGAGCGCTGCCGATCTCGCCCGCCGCACCGAGCAGCAGGCCGCCTCGCTGGAGGAAACCGCCGCCGCGCTGGATGAATTGACGACGAATATCCGCATTTCGGCGGAGCGTGCGGTGGAAGCCCGCGCGGTCGCCCATTCGGCAGACGAGGACGCCAGCCGCACGGCCGATCTCGTTGTCGATACGATCATGGCGATGGAAAAGATCGAACAGTCATCGGGCAAGATTGGCAGCATCATCAGCGTCATTGATGAGATTGCCTTTCAGACCAATCTTCTTGCACTCAATGCCGGTGTCGAGGCGGCACGTGCGGGCGAGGCGGGACGCGGTTTCGCCGTCGTTGCCCAGGAAGTGCGTGAACTGGCGCAACGCTCCGCAAAGGCGGCCGCCGAGATCAAGGTGCTCATTCGCAACTCCGGTACGGAGGTGAAGGACGGTGCGCGTTTCGTGCGCGAAACAGGTGCCGCCCTGTCGCGTATCGGCGGCTCGGTCAAGACAATCAACGATCATATCGAGGCGATCGCCGTCGCCACGAAGGAGCAGTCGCTCGGCCTTTCCGAAATCAACGCCACCGTCAACCATCTGGATCAGGGCACGCAGCAGAACGCCGCCATGGTCGAGGAAAACAATGCCGCCAGCGCCATGCTGGCCGGCGAGACGGCGCGGCTGAAGGAACTGGTCTATCAATTTCAGCTGAGCGAGACGGACATGCAGATGCAGAGGATGAGCCAGCGCGAAGCGGCCTGATATAGGTCCAGCCATCGAAAAGCGGGTGCGCAACTTGCCGCCCGCTTTTTTGCTGTTTATAGATGGGTTACTCACCACGGACCCGGTGAAACCCCGGGTGGCTCTTCTGGCCGCCGATCCGCCAGACAACGCAAAGCACCGACATTCCTTTTCAATCTACCGGACATGGCTCCGGCCGGTGCGTCATTCTTTGCGAAAAAATCAAATGAACAGATTTCAGACTTACAGACGTGAGTGGTTTTCCAATATTCGCGGCGATCTCCTTTCCGGCATCGTCGTGGCACTCGCCCTCATTCCCGAAGCCATCGGCTTTTCCGTCATCGCCGGGGTCGATCCGAAGGTGGGATTGTTCGCCTCCTTTGCGATTGCCTGCGTTTCCGCCTTTACCGGCGGCAGACCGGGCATGATCTCGGCGGCAACCGCCGCCACCGCCGTCCTGATGGTTACGCTCGTCAAGGAACACGGGCTGCAATATCTCTTCGCCGCCACCATCCTCATGGGCGTGCTGCAAATTCTGGCGGGCCTTGTAAAACTCGGCAGGGTGATGCGCTTCGTCTCGCGTTCGGTCATGACCGGCTTCGTCAATGCGCTGGCGATCCTGATTTTCATGGCGCAATTACCCGAGCTGATCGGCGTGCCGGTCGAAACCTACGTCATGATCATGGCCGGTCTTGCGATCATCTATCTCTTCCCGCTGGTCACCAAAATAGTGCCGTCGCCGCTGGTCGCCATCATCGTTCTCACCTGTGTCGCCGTCTTCTCCGGCATGGATATCCGCACGGTCGGCGATCTCGGTGAGTTGCCCTCGACGCTGCCGATATTCGCCCTGCCGCAGGTGCCGCTGACCTTCGAGACGCTGCAGATTATCTTTCCCTATTCCGTCGCGCTCGCCGCCGTCGGTCTTCTGGAATCGCTGCTGACGGCGCAGATCGTCGACGACATGACGGATACGGGCAGCAACAAGAGCCAGGAATGCATCGGGCAGGGGACGAGCAATATTGCGTCTGCCCTCATCGGCGGCATGGGCGGCTGCGCCATGATCGGCCAGTCCGTCATCAATGTCAGCTCCGGCGGTCGGGGCCGCTTGTCCACCTTCGTCGCGGGCGCGTTTCTGCTGTTCCTCATATTGGTGCTGGATGATCTTGTACGCATCATTCCCATGGCCGCGCTGGTGGCGGTGATGATCATGGTCTCCATCGGCACCTTCTCGTGGCGCTCCATCCTTGATCTGCGCCGCAACCCGCCATCGTCAAGCATCGTCATGCTGGTGACGGTCGGCACGGTGCTTGCGACTCATGATCTTGCAAAGGGCGTGTTGGCCGGCGTCCTTCTCTCCGGCGTGTTTTTCGCGGGCAAGGTGTCGAAACTTTTCCATGTCCGGCCGGAGCTTTCAGCCGATGGCCGGGAGCGGGTCTATCGCGTGGATGGCCAGATTTTCTTTGCCTCGACGGAAAGCTTCATTACCGCCTTCGATTTTGCCGAGGATGTTGAGGCGGTGACAATCGATGTCACCCAGGCGCATCTGTGGGATATTTCCGCGGTTGGCGCTCTGGACAAGGTGGTCCTGAAATTCCGCAAGGCCGGCAGGCGGGTTGAGGTGATCGGCGTCAATGAGGCGAGCGCCCACATGATCGACCGCTTCGCCCTGCACGATAAACAGGATGGCGCTGTCGCGCCGCTGCACTAAGTGCAAAAGAAAAGCCCCGGCATGACCGGGGCTTTTTGGTTCTATTCGTTTGCAGTTACCGTCACGCCGAGCATTTTCGGCAGGGTATTCGGCGCGCCCATGGCAGCGCCCATGATCATCGGGAACGGAACCGGCTTTTCCGGCTCTGCCGTGATCGAGAAGTTCTTCGGATTGTCGATATAGGTGTTGATCGCCGCCGACACCATATTCTGCAATTCCGGAACGTTGAGCGAGGCCATCATGATCGGCGCCATGCCCTTGATGGTCTGGGAGAGCTGCTCGCCCGTCATGCCCTGCTGGCTTGCCGCATAGTCGATGGCGCGCTTGGTGATGCTGGCGTCTTCGAAGCTGATTTCAGCGTTGACGAAGGAGAGCTGCTGCATCAGGCCGAGCATGGCGAGGCTTGCTGCCTGGTCCGCCTGTTCCTTGTTCGGATTGGCGGCCTGCGCCTTCACCGTCTCCTGCATCGACTTGATGAAGTCGAGCGTGTAGCCGGAGAAGCCGAACGACATGTTGAGACGGCCGACATTGTCGAGGTCGATGGCATATTCTTCGACGTCGATGGTGCCGGAGGCCACTTCCCAGCTGCCGCTCATGGTCATGTCGCCGGAAAGCGCCTGCAGATTGAGCTTTTCAATCGCGTCCTTCGTGCCGGGATCGGTCACTTCGCTGAGATCGGCCTTGAAGCCGGATGCGTCGAGTTCGAAACCGATAGAAGCCTTGTCGTCGCTGACGGACATGGTTGCGGTGCTCTCTTCGAGCGAGAAAGCCGGCTTGCCGTCGATGGAAACGGAAACCGGACCGCTATGCGCTTCGTCGTAGAACATCAGCGCGTCGATGGTGCCGGTGGTCGCATCGCCCGGAATGACGAGGCCGGACATGTAGATGTCGCTTGCCTTGATCTCTACATTTTCCTGCTTGTAGTCGATATTGTCGAAGCGGGCGTTCTTGATCTTGTAGCCGCCGTTGTTTTCCTCGACGCCTTCGAGCGTCACATTGCCGACCGGGATCTTCTTGGCCGGATCGGCGGCCGCGTTGAAGGTCACGCTGTTCAGGGTCACCGTCGAGCCGTTGACGGCGACGGAACCGGCAGCGATCTCGCCGCCCTGCGCGGCATAGGCCGCATTGATCTTCTTCAGCACATCCCCGCCATCCAGCGCGAAGGCCGGTGCCGAAAGCGTAAGAAGCGCGGCACTCGCGAAAAGAACCTGCCGGGTGGATTTCAGTCTCATGATGTTTCTTCCCTCAACGTACGGCTGTGCACCGTGTCCGAATTCGAATGGTGATACTTATATTCGCGATTATTCAAAGGTCTATAGGATTTAGATCGATTCCCATGACGGCGGCATTGCGGCATTTGCAACGCGGTTAACAAAAAACAGCATGAAAGAGTTGCTTTCATCCACAGGGCAGACCCCCGAATTTCTTGCCGGGAATCGGCATTTCCGCTAGTCAAGCACCATGGGAAAAAATCTTGTACCTCCGTCAGGCGGAGACGATAACATTCATCCGGTCGATTTGAAGGCGGCGCTTGAAGAGCGCTACCTCGCTTACGCCTTGTCCACGATCATGCATCGTGCGCTGCCGGATGTGCGCGACGGCCTGAAGCCGGTTCACCGCCGCATCATTCATGCCATGAGTGAAATGGGCATTCGCCCCAACTCGGCCTTCAAGAAATGCGCCCGTATCGTCGGTGACGTGATCGGTAAATTCCACCCGCATGGCGACCAGTCTGTCTATGATGCGCTGGTGCGTCTCGCGCAGGATTTCTCGCAGCGTTATCCGATCGTCGACGGGCAGGGTAATTTCGGCAATATCGATGGCGACGGCGCCGCCGCCTATCGTTACACCGAAGCGCGCATGACCGAGGTTGCGGCGCTGCTGCTCGAGGGCATCGGCGAGGATGCGGTGGATTTCCGCGCCACCTATAACGAAGAAGACGAGGAACCGGTCGTCCTTCCGGGCGCTTTCCCCAATCTGCTCGCCAACGGCGCCTCCGGCATCGCGGTGGGCATGGCGACGTCGATCCCGCCGCATAACGCCCATGAACTTTGCGACGCGGCGCTTCATCTCATCAAGCATCCCGATGCGACGGTTGAAAAGCTGGTGGAATTCATTCCCGGCCCCGACCTGCCGACCGGTGGTGTGATCGTTGAGAGCCGTGAGAATATTCTCGATGCCTATAAGACCGGTCGTGGCGGTTTCCGCGTGCGCGCCAAATGGGAAACGGAAGATCTCGGCCGCGGCGGTTACCAGATCGTCATCACCGAAATCCCCTTCCAGGTGCAGAAATCGCGCCTGATCGAGAAGATCGCCGAGCTGCTGATTGCCCGCAAGCTGCCGCTGCTCGAGGATATTCGCGATGAATCGGCCGAAGACGTGCGCATCGTGCTTGTGCCGAAGAGCCGCACCGTCGATGCGACGCTGCTGATGGAATCGCTGTTCCGCCTGTCCGACCTCGAAAGCCGCCTGCCGCTCAACATGAACGTGCTGTCGCTCGGCAAGGTGCCGAAGGTGATGGCGCTGAACGAGGTGCTGAGCGAGTGGCTGGCGCATCGCAAGGACGTGCTGGTCCGTCGTTCCCGCCACCGTCTGGCGGCCATCGACCGCAGGCTCGAAATTCTGGGCGGCCTGCTCGTCGCTTATCTCAATCTCGATGAGGTCATCCGCATCATCCGCGAAGAGGATGAGCCGAAACAGGTGATGATGGCCAAGTGGTCGCTCACCGACAATCAGGCCGAAGCCATCCTCAACATGCGGCTGCGCAACCTGCGCAAGCTCGAGGAATTCGAAATCCGCAAGGAGTTCGATGAACTCAGCAGCGAGAAGGCCGAAATCGAAGGTCTGCTCGCCTCCGACGACAAGCAGTGGCAGACCGTCGCCTGGGAAATAGGCGAGGTCAAAAAGAAATATGCCAAGGCAACCGAAATCGGTCGCCGCCGCACCCAGTTCGCGGATGCGCCGGATGCCGATATCGAGGCCATCCAGCAGGCGATGATCGAAAAGGAGCCGGTCACTATCGTCATTTCGCAGAAGGGCTGGATCCGGGCGCTGAAGGGGCACATGTCCGATACCTCGTCGCTCACCTTCAAGGAAGGCGATGGCCCGAAGCTGGCCTTCCCGGCGCAGACGACGGACAAGCTGCTGCTGCTGACGACAGGCGGCAAGGCCTATACGCTCGGCGCCGACAAGCTGCCGGGCGGTCGCGGCCATGGCGAGCCGATCCGCATCATGGTCGACATGGAGAACGATCAGGACATCCTGACCGCCTTCGTCCACGATCCATCGCGCAAGCTGCTGCTCGTCTCCACGGCGGGCAACGGTTTCATCGTACCCGAGAGCGAAATGGTCGCGAATACCCGCAAGGGCAAGCAGATCATGAATGTCTCGATGCCGGATGAAGCCAAGCTCGCCGTGCCGGTCACGGGCGACCATGTCGCCGTTGTCGGCGAAAACCGCAAGCTCCTGGCCTTCCCGCTTTCGCAGGTGCCGGAAATGTCGCGCGGCAAGGGCGTGCGCCTGCAGCGTTACAAGGATGGCGGCGTCGTTGACGTGAAATGTTTCGCGCTCGCTGACGGCTTGTCATGGTCCGACACGGCCGGCCGTCTGTTCAACAAGGTGGGTGAGGAATTGCGCGAATGGCTGGCCGACCGTGCCACTGTTGGCCGCACCGTGCCGAAGGGCTTTCCGCGCAGCGGGAAATTTGGCGGGTAACACGTAAATGACGTTCCCGGTTGCAAAGCCGGGACGTCTTTCCTGCCTTACTTACAAGAACTCGGCATTCGCTGAGGCTTTAACGACAGTTCATTTTTCTTCAGGGTGGTAAACCTCCCACCCGCGCGGCGTCAGATGCTCCTGCGGATGGTAGCGGGTCTTGTAGCCCATCTTTTCCGAACCATCGACCCAGTAGCCGAGATAGACATGCGGCAGGCCAAGCGCGCGGGTGCGGGTGATGTGATCGATGATCATGAAGGTGCCGAGCGAGCGTTTTTCGAGATCGGGATTGAAGAAGGAATAGACCATCGACAGGCCGTCGCTCATCACGTCGCTGAGCGCCACGGCCAGAAGTTCGCCGCGCTTGCTGGAATCGATGCCGGAGCCGGGTTCGCGCACGCGATATTCGATGATGCGGGTGTTCACATGCGTGTCTTCCACCATGATCGCATAGTCCAGCGCCGACATGTCGGACATGCCGCCCGACTGGTGGCGGTGGTCGAGATAGCGGCGAAACAGGGCGAATTGTTCGGTGGAAGGCTCGGCGGCATGAACCGTGGCGACGACATCCCTGTTGGCGGCCAGAACACGCCGCATCGATTTCGTCGGCTGGAACTGTTCGGTCAGGATACGCACGGAGACGCAGGCACGGCAGTTTTCGCAGGCCGGGCGATAGGCGATGTTCTGCGAGCGCCTGAAACCGCCCTGGGTCAGAAGATCGTTCATTTCCGAAGCGCGCGGGCCGACCAGATGGGTGAAGACCTTCCGCTCCATCTGGTTCGGCAGATAGGGGCAGGTGGCCGGTGCCGTAAGATAGAATTGGGGAGAGGGCGTCGCCTGCGTGTTCATCGAACCGTGATCGCCTCCTGCGTCTGTTATGAAAGCGCGCCGCGATTTCACGGGGTTGGCGGCGGCGCTTCAAGCGACATGCATAATGTCACAGAATGGCAAAATGCCGGAAAACGTCAACTGCGAGATGCGGCATTTGCGGGGTTTGAAAGCCACGTTTGCGTGGCTTTCCTCGATATCAGCGCGTTCTGACGATGACGGTGCCGAGCAGGAAGTCGTGAACGAGGCGTGAGCGCTCGGTAAACAGGCCTGCAAGCAGGATCAGCGGCGTCAAAACCGAGTTAATGACCCAGAAAAGCACGATGTGAACGGTCGACAGCAGGAAATCGATTCGCCGCCCGTCCATCCGCGCCATCGCGATCCCCATCGCCCGCATGCCGGGGGTCGCCTGCGAGGGGCCGCCAAGCGTCATGCCGAAATAAAGCACCGCAACGATGACGAACAGCGCCGGATAGAGGAAGAAGCCGAGGCCGAGGGTAATCACGCCAAGAAAGAAGACGATGACCGCGGCCGGAATGCACAGCAGGAGAACGATCGCATAATCGATCAGGAACGCGAAGACCCGCCGGCTCAGGACGCCGCTATAGGCGCGCCAGTCATCCGGTGCGGCATAGGTGGGGTTCTGGTCGAGGCTCATCGGTCGTTTTCTCCTGAGAAGGCATGACAGCGCGGCATGAGTGCCGTGTCAGCAGACAATATGGGAAGAAAACGACCGAATACAATAAGTGCGGGGCTTCAGCCCTTTGCGAGTTTGCGTGCGGCCTCGATGGCGAAATAGGTCAGAACGCCATCGCAACCCGCGCGCTTGAAACAGAGAAGCGTTTCCATCATCACGCGCTCGCCATCGATCCAGCCGTTCATCGCGGCTGCCTTGATCTGGGTATATTCGCCGGACACCTGATAGGCGAAGGTCGGCAGGCCGAAATTTTCCTTCAGCCGCCAGCAAATGTCGAGATAGGGCAGGCCGGGCTTGACCATCAGCATATCCGCACCTTCCTCCACGTCGAGGGCGGCATCGCGGATCGCCTCCATGCCATTTGCGGGGCTGATGTAATAGCTGTTCTTGTCGCCCTTCAGCAGGCCGGCCGTGGAGATGGCCTCGCGATAGGGACCGTAATAACCGGAAGCGAATTTCGTCGCATAGGACATGATGCCGACATTCTGGTGTCCGGCGGCATCGAGACCGCGACGGATGGCGCCGATACGGCCATCCATCATCTCCGATGGAGAAATAATGTCCGATCCCGCTTCCGCCTGCAGGATCGCCGCCTTGACGACCTGTTCCACGGTCTCGTCATTGACGATCTCGTCGCCGCGCAGAATGCCGTCATGGCCGTGGCTGGTGAAGGGGTCGAGCGCAACATCGGTGATCATGCCGATATTGGGAACGGCTTTCTTGACGGCGATGGTTGCCTGATTGATGAGATTATTCGCCTCGAGCGCGTTGGAACCGGTCTCGTCGCGCAGCTCCATTTCGATGTTCGGGAAGGTCGCGATTGCCGGAATGCCGAGATCGGCGGCCTCTTTCGCGGCTTCGACCAGCTTGTCAACGCTCATCCGGTTGACGCCCGGCATCGCCGGAATGGGATCGAGAATATTGCTGCCCGGCACGATGAAGACCGGCCAGATGAGATCGTCGACGGTGAGGCGGCTTTCCTGCACCAGACGGCGCGTCCAATCCGCCTTGCGATTGCGCCGCATACGACGATGGCCGGTGATCTCGTCGACCAGATGCGTTTTGTCCTGCATGTAAGAATGTCCTTCGATCAAATTTGGAAAGCTGCATAACATGAAGCGTGGCCCATGCGAATGCGACAATCTTCCCTCATCGGCGTCCCGCACCGGCGTGATGTTTTGACAAGGCAGGCCGTGGAATTCAATATGGGCTGGTCGCCCGTTCGTCGAGACCGTATCTTCCGGCCATGGAACCTGATTCTCAACCTCTGCCGAAGCGTCCGCTTACGGAAATCCTCTTTCTGGTCTTCATGAGGCTGGTCGCGGTCTCCTGTTTCTGGTTTGGCCTGCAATATTGGGCGATGCTGACAGGATATTCGCTGGGCGGGCAGGGCCGGTTCGACATGCTGAACCTGCCCTGGCGGGTGGCGGGCAGTGCGCTGGCGGTGATTTTCCCGGTTGCCGCACTCGGCCTCTGGCTCGGCGCCTCCTGGGGGGCGGTCATCTGGGTCATGGGCGCGGGCGCGCAGATCGCCATGTACAAGGTGTGGCCGCATATCTTCGGCGCCAACACGCTGGTGCCCGTCATGCACGGTCTGGTGGCAACCATTTATATACTATTTCTGGTCGCTTTCTGGCTGGATCAGCGCCAAAATGAAGAGCGCGCAAGAATTGATTTACCATAAGAATAAAGCAATTCGGCCTGATTTTGGGCTGTATTTCAAGGATAAGCTATTGATTTATAATGGATTGGCCTGAGGCATTCCCGCTTCGCCACAAGTTGGGCCCTCCGGGGAAAATGCAGGTAACCATTTGTTAATCGTAGCTTTTAAGTAGAATTTTATGCGCATTGATTAGGTTCTCACTCAAGGCGGGAGACAAACAAACACACCGCCAAACAAAACAGTGAGGCAGTCATGATCAATAGCAAAGTTAAGCCGCAGGCCGTTGTTGCCGATGCACATGAAGATACCATCCGCTCGCTCTACATGGAGTCGCTGCACCTGGTGGAACGTCTCCACCGCCGCCTCCTCGATGTCATCAAGGATGAGTTCGACCGTCAGGGTCGCGATGACGTCAACGCCGTTCAGGCCCTGCTGCTGTTCAACATCGGCAATTCCGAACTGACGGCCGGCGAGCTTCGTTCGCGTGGTTATTACCTCGGCTCGAACGTCTCCTACAACGTCAAGAAGCTGGTCGACCTCGGTCTCATCAACCACCAGCGCTCGCGTGTCGACCGTCGCTCGGTCCGCATCAGCCTGACGGAAAAGGGCCAGGAAATCGCCGAAACGGTTGCCCGCCTTTATGAACGCCACGTCGGCTCGATCGAAAAGGTCGGCGGCATCGGCACCGGCGAGTTCTCCGAAATGAACAAGCTGCTGCAGCGCCTCGATCGCTTCTGGAACGACTCGATCGCTTACCGCCTGTAATACCGCGACGGTTTCACTGTTTAAGCCGGGGGCATCCTTTTGCTCCCGGCTTGCGGATTCCGCACGTCACCGCCACGCGCCTTTGCCTGTCAAGCCCATGCCTTTATTGCGCCTTCGCCCTGTTTTTCAGGCGAACAAAGCTTCGTGAGAATAGGGCCGTGACACGAATCGGCCATATTGATATGGGACCGGCAAGGGCGAAGGAGCCGGCTGTTTCTCCTGCTGTCGCGGCAAGTCCCGACTGTTCTGCCAGACAATAGCGCCCAGCGGATGGGTGTTGAGTATCACCAGCCGGCAGGCACGTTATACGTGTTTGTTAATCATATTGATTTAGGCATTGTTGAGAATGCCGAACAAAGTGGCTGGTAGGTAGAATGACAAAGAAATCCGTTTCCGATTCCGTATCGCGCCGCGCGCTTCTGCGCTCGGCCGTGTCCGTTGGTGCCGCCGCGCTTGCCGCGCCGGCCTTCGCGCAGAACGCGCTCAACGATCTCATGGGCTCTTCGCGCCGCGGCAACTGGGATGACCAGTTCGACGCCAATACGTCGCGTTCCGCCGTGGGCGTTGTTTCCAACAATCCGGTTCTCGGACGCGAAGCGCCTGTCTATATGCAGCAGGCGATCATGCAATATCAGCAGATCGTGCAGAATGGTGGCTGGCCGGAAGTGCCCGCCACCCAGCAACGCCTTCAGATCGGCGTTTCGGACCCGTCCGTGCAGGCACTCCGCCAGCGCCTGATGGTTTCGGGTGATCTGCCGCGCGAAGCCGGCATTTCCAGCGCTTTCGATTCCTATGTCGACGGTGCGCTGAAGCGCTTCCAGGCTCGCCACGGTCTTCCGGCCGATGGCGTCAGCGGCGAATACACCACGAAGGCGCTCAATGTTTCCGCGCAGATCCGTCTGGCGCAGCTGCAGACCAACCTCGTGCGCATCCAGTCCATGTCGGGCGATCTCGGCCAGCGTCACCTGATGGTGAACATTCCTGCCGCTGCCATCGAAGCCGTTGAAAATGAGCGCGTCGTGCTGCGCAACACGGCCGTTGTCGGCCGCGCCAGCCGCCCGACGCATGTCATCAACTCCAAGATCTACGAGGTCATCCTCAACCCCTACTGGACAGCGCCGCGCTCGATCGTCGAAAAGGACATCGTGCCGCTGATGCAGAAGGACCCGACATATCTGGAGCGGAACAATATCCGCCTTATCGACGGCAAGGGACAGGAAGTTTCGCCGACCGCGGTCGACTGGTTCGCGCCCAAGGCGCCGAACCTGATGTTCCGCCAAGACCCCGGCAAGATCAACGCCATGTCCTCGACGAAGATCAACTTCCACAATCCGAACAACGAATATATGCACGACACGCCGCAGCAGGGCCTGTTCAACAAGCTGATGCGGTTTGAATCCTCCGGCTGCGTGCGCGTGCAGAACGTGCGCGACCTCACAAGCTGGCTGCTGCGCGACACGCCCGGCTGGTCGCGTCAGGAAATGGAGCGCGTCATCGCCACCCGCGTCAACACGCCGATCAAGCTGGCGCAGGAAGTTCCCGTTTATTTCGTCTACATCACCGCATGGTCGGCGAAGGACGGCGTGGTGCAGTTCCGTGATGACATCTATGAGAAGGATGGCAACGCCGAACTGGCGCTGAACACCACGAGCGGCATGGAGCAGCCGGCCGGCGCTGTGGACGACGACCTGTTGCCGCGCAATTGATCTCTGCCGTTGGGTTTTATCTCTAAATGAAAGGCCGCGCCCTGCCGGGTGCGGCTTTTCCTCTTTTTACTGCTGCTTTTGAAAAAACAACTGTCGTTTTTTGTCGCAACGTCGCAGTTTGACGGGCAAATCTCGCAGCCCGTATTGCTCTTGTCCGGGCAGGGCGCTAAGACGCCATCGCATTACTGTTTCAGGAGCCTTCACCATGTCGAACACAGATGCTTTCTTCTCCCGTCCGCTTGCCGAAGTCGATCCGGATATTTTCGGCGCGATCGAGAAGGAACTGGGTCGCCAGCGCCACGAGATCGAATTGATCGCCTCGGAAAACATCGTTTCCCGCGCCGTGCTCGAAGCGCAGGGTTCGATCATGACCAACAAATATGCGGAAGGTTATCCGGGCAAGCGTTATTACGGCGGCTGCCAGTTCGTCGACATCGCTGAAGAACTCGCCATCGAGCGCGCCAAGAAGCTGTTCGGCGTCAACTTCGCCAACGTGCAGCCGAATTCCGGTTCGCAGATGAACCAGGCCGTGTTCCTCGCGCTCCTGCAGCCGGGCGATACCTTCATGGGTCTCGACCTGAACTCGGGAGGCCATCTGACGCATGGTTCGCCGGTCAACATGTCCGGCAAGTGGTTCAACGTCGTCTCCTACGGCGTGCGCGAAGGCGACAACCTGCTCGACATGGACGAAGTGGAGCGCAAGGCCAAGGAAACCCGGCCGAAGCTGATCCTCGCCGGCGGCACCGCCTATTCCCGTATCTGGGACTGGAAGCGCTTCCGCGAAATCGCCGATGAAGTCGGTGCTTACCTCATGGTCGACATGGCCCACATCGCCGGTCTCGTTGCCGGTGGCCAGCATCCGTCGCCGTTCCCGCACTGCCATGTCGCCACCACGACGACGCATAAGTCTCTGCGCGGCCCGCGCGGCGGCATGATCCTCACCAACGAAGAGGATCTGGCCAAGAAGTTCAATTCGGCTGTATTCCCCGGCCTGCAGGGCGGCCCGCTGATGCACGTCATCGCCGCAAAGGCCGTCGCCTTCGGTGAAGCGTTGCAGCCGGAATTCAAGGACTACGCCGCACAGGTCGTCAAGAACGCCAAGGCGCTGGCCGAAACGCTGATCGAAGGCGGTCTGGATGTCGTCTCCGGCGGCACCGACAACCACCTGATGCTGGTCGATCTTCGCAAGAAGAACGCCACCGGTAAGCGCGCGGAAGCAGCTCTTGGCCGCGCCTACGTCACCTGCAACAAGAACGGCATTCCTTTCGATCCGGAAAAGCCTTTCGTCACCTCTGGTGTTCGCCTCGGCACGCCGGCCGGCACGACGCGCGGTTTCAAGGAAGCGGAATTCCGCGAAATCGGCAAGCTGATCGTCGAGGTTCTCGATGGTCTGAAGGTTGCCAATTCGGATGAGGGCAACGCCGCCGTCGAGGCTGCGGTGCGTGAAAAGGTCGTCGGCCTGACGGACCGTTTCCCGATGTACCCCTACATGTAAGAGAGGAAGACGATGCGCTGCCCATTTTGCGGTTCCGAAGACACACAGGTCAAGGACTCGCGTCCGGCGGAGGACAATACCTCCATCCGCCGGCGGCGCATCTGCCCCGATTGCGGCGGCCGCTTCACGACCTATGAGCGCGTGCAACTGCGCGAGCTGATGGTCATCAAGAAAAGCGGCCGCAAGCTGCCCTTCGACCGGGAAAAGCTGGTGCGATCCTTCGAGATCGCGCTGCGCAAGCGCCCGGTCGACCGCGACCGGATCGAGCGCGCCGTCTCCGGCATCGTTCGCCGCCTGGAAAGCTCCGGCGAGACGGAAATCCCCTCGGAAGAAATCGGCCTGCAGGTTCTCGAAGCACTGAAGAGCCTCGATGACGTGGCCTTCGTGCGTTACGCATCGGTCTATCGCGATTTCAGCCATGCCGAGGATTTCGAGAACGTGATTGCCGAAATCAACGCCAAGATCGCCCGCGATACGGACGCCGGAGTCTAGCCGTGACCACCCGTGCCGATGACGAAAGATTCATGGCCCGGGCAATCGAGGTTTCGCTTCGCCATCAGGGCCAGACGCTGACCAATCCATCGGTGGGCTGCGTTCTCGTAAAAGACGGAAAAATCATTGCCGAAGCGGTCACCGCCATCGGTGGCCGCCCGCATGCCGAGCGGCAGGCGCTGGAAATCGCCGGCGAGGCGGCGCGTGGCGCGACAGCTTATGTGACGCTCGAACCCTGCTCACACTGGGGCAAGACGCCCCCCTGCGCCAATGCGCTGGTGGAATTCGGCGTCGCCCGTGTGGTCGTGGCGGTAGACGATCCGGATGAGCGCGTTTCCGGCCGCGGCTATACGATTTTACGGGATGCCGGCATTGTCGTTGAAACCGGCCTGTTGCGGGATGAGGGTAAGAGGGCGCTTGCCGGTTACCTCACGCGTCAGGTGAAAAAACGCCCGCATGTGATTCTGAAGCTTGCCGTTTCTGCCGATGGCATGATCGGCAGGAAAGGCGAGGGGCAGGTGGCGATTACCGGTCCCGAGGCGCGCCATGCCGTACATGAATTGCGCGCGCGTTGTGATTGCATTCTTGTGGGGATTGGCACGGCGATTGCCGACGATCCTGAATTGACGGTGCGAATAGCCGGTCTCGAGGGTCGCTCGCCGGTTCGCATCGTGCTGGCCCGGCATTTTGAATTGCCGCTGACATCGAAGCTGGTGAAGACAGCGCGGGAGGTGCCGGTGATCGTTGCGGCGATACCTCCCTCTGCCCTGCCGGGCATCTCCCCCTCAAGGGGGGAGATCGATGGAGCGCCGCTTCGCCCTGCATCGGCAGCTGGAGAGGGTGAGCCGGAGGCACAATTTACACGAGCGGCTAGACCCTTGCCGATCTCCCCCCTTGAGGGGGAGATGCCCGGCAGGGCAGAGGGGGGTAGCCGCGAGTCAAAGCGCCAACTCCTCACCGAGGCCGGCGTCCAGATCCTCGAAGCCCCAACCCTCGAAAACCTCCTGCGCATTCTCGCCGAAAGCGGCATGTCGGAACTTCTGGTCGAAGGTGGCGCCTTTGCCGCAAAATCATTCCTTGAAGCAGAATTGGTGGACCGTATCATGCTGTTCGAAAGCCCGGTCGTGATCGGCGAAGGTGGCATTGAAACGCCGCTCAACCGTGCCGATATCACGGGCGACTATGCACTGATCAGCGAAACCGCCTATGGGCCGGATCGCTGCTTCGATTATGAAAGGCCGATTTGATGTTTACCGGAATTGTCACCGACGTTGGAACCGTGTCCGAGCTGGAAGCCCTGGCGGAAGGCGTGCGTCTGCGGGTGGCGACCAATTACGATCCCAAGACCATCGATATGGGCGCATCGATCTCCCATGGCGGCATTTGCCTGACGGTGACGAGATTGCCGGAAGACGGCAGCAATGAGCGCTGGTACGAGGTCGAGGCCTGGGAAGAGGCGCTGCGCCTGACGACGATTGCCGGCTGGCAAAAGGGCACCCACGTCAATCTGGAGCGGGCGCTCAAGATCGGCGATGAGCTTGGCGGCCACATCGTTTCCGGCCATGTCGATGGCAGAGCGGAAATCCTTTCGGTGGAATCGGAAGGCGAGGCGGTACGCATTCGCCTGCGCGCACCGGAGCATCTGGCGAAATTCGTTGCGCCCAAGGGTTCCGTGGCGCTCGACGGCACTTCGCTGACCGTCAACGCCGTCGAAGGTACGGATTTCGACGTGCTGCTGATCCGCCATACGCTGACCGTCACCACATGGGGTGAACGCCAACCGGGTGATTTCGTCAATTTCGAAGTCGATACCATGGCGCGTTATGCCGCAAGGCTTGCGGAATTTCCCTCAGCGTAATGTGACGATGCTTTGGAGAGGAGGACGCACCGACGCCTCCTCCGTCATTCCGGCCTTGAGCCGGAATCCAGCCAGCCCAAGTCTTTGGGCTGAAAGAATTTTTCCCGCCGCGCAGACGCGCGTCGACTGGATTCCGGCTCAAGGCCGGAATGACGGAAAGGGGAGTGCCAACACCTGAAATCGCGGCATATGCAATTGTTCTCAAGCACCCCGCTTCCGATGAAGCCGGAAACGCTATAAGACCTTTTAGCCGTTTGATATCGACCGCAAGCCAAACGGGTAGGGAAATACATCATGCCGTCCTTCGAACTGCTGACAGCCTTTTTCATGACCACCGCCTTGTTCGCCTATATCCCCGGTCCGGCCATGCTTTATGCGGCGGCGCAGACCATGGCGCGCGGCCGGTTTGCCGGGCTGATGGCGGTGCTTGGTATCCATGTCGGCTGCTATTTCCACATTTTTGCCTCTGCGGCAGGGCTTTCGGTGCTGTTTCAGGCCGTTCCATGGCTTTATCTGGCGGTAAAGCTGTGCGGTGCGCTGTATCTCATCTGGCTCGGCTTCTCGATGCTGCGCAGCAAGCTTGAGGGCGAGGCGGTCAATCTGGCCATCGAGCCGAAATCGGCGCGCCGCGCCTTCATCGACAGCATCATCGTCGATGTGCTCAATCCGAAGACCGCGCTGTTCTTTCTGGCCTTCCTGCCGCAATTCGTGGACCCTGCGGCGGCCTTTCCGGTCTGGCTGCAATTGCTGATCCTCGGCATCGCCGTCAATTTCATTTTTTCCTCGGCCGATCTTGTCGGCGTGCTTCTCGCGGGTGCCATGGTCGGGCGTCTGAAGCGTTCCGGGGCGGTGCAGGTGCTTGCCCGGCGCGCGGCCGGGACGGTGCTGATGGGGCTTGGCGTCCATCTCGCCTTCCAGAAAACCTGATTGTCGCGAAGCCTCGCCGGAAGGCGTGAAACCCGGCCAAATGCCCCGCAAACGTGGCCTCTTACGCCGCTGACACATGAAATTACTTGCCAAAAATGGCCAGCCGTGGTTTGACCGCCGCAAAAGCCGGTATGATCCGGCATCAAGCTTTTCAGGAAAATATCATGTCCAAACCCCATCTTCTTATCGTGGAAGCACGTTTTTACGACGATATGGCGGATGCCCTTCTTGAAGGCGCGAAATTCGCGCTCGATGAGGCCGGCGCCACCTATGACGTTATTACCGTTCCGGGCGCGCTGGAAATCCCTGCCGCCATCGCCATGGCGCTTGACGGTGCTGACAATGACGGCACGGAATATGACGGTTTCGTCGCACTCGGCATGGTAATCCGTGGCGAGACCTATCACTTCGACATCGTTTCCAACGAATCCTCCCGCGCGCTGATGGATCTTGCCGTCAGCGAATCGCTGCCGATCGGCAACGGCATCCTCACCGTTGAGAATGACGAGCAGGCATGGGCACGCGTGCGTCGTTCCGACAAGGACAAGGGCGGTTTCGCGGCGCGTGCGGCGCTGACGATGATCGAGCTGAAGAAAAAACTGGGTGGCTGAACGCATGTCGAATGTTGAAAATGGCGGTGAACCGCGCCAGCCTTCGGTAAAGCCAGCCAACCAGCGCGGCGCGGCCCGCCTTGCGGCCGTGCAGGCGCTTTACCAGATGGATGTCGGCGGAACCGGCGTTATGGAAGTGGTGGCCGAATATGAGGCGCACCGTCTTGGCCAGGAAGTCGATGGCGACACCTATCTGAAAGCTGACCCGTCCTGGTTCCGTTCCATCGTTTCCGGCGTTGTCCGCGATCAGACCAAGATCGATCCGCTGGTCCGCTCGGCCCTTCTGGAAGACTGGCCGCTTTCGCGCCTCGATGCCACCGTGCGCGCCATCCTGCGTGCCGGCACTTTCGAGATTCTGGAGCGCAAGGACGTGCCGGTCGCCGTCATCGTCACGGAATATGTCGAGATCGCCCGTGCTTTCTTCGAGCATGATGAGCCGAAGCTCGTGAATGCGGTGCTTGACCGCATTGCCAAGCAGGTGCGCGGCGAGGCAAAACGCTGAAGTAAAACAGGTGAGGAAGAGATGAGCGCCGTTTCCGTCCCCGGACTAGAAGTTCAACTGGACGAGGCGAAGCGCAACGTCTTCCTCCTCACCATCGCGCAGGCGATCATGGGATCGGCTGCGCCCCTGAGCTTTTCGGTTGGCGCACTTGCCGGCTATCAGCTGCTCGGCGCGGACAAGTCGCTGGCGACCGCACCTCTCACCGGCTTCAATATCGGCGTTGCGCTCGGCGCCATCTGCGTGGCAGCCGCATCCCGCTTTCTCGGCCGCAAGGCAGGCTTCATGGTCGGCGCGCTGATGTGCTCGATTGGCGGCGGCATTGCTGCCGTAGCGCTTTTCCGTGCGGATTTCTGGCTGTTTGCCGTCGGCCTGCTGCTGATCGGTATTTCCGGCGGTTTCACGCAGAAAATACGCTTCGCCGCCGCCGATGCCTCGCCATCTTTTTACAAGCCGAAAGCCATTTCCTGGATCCTGGCGGGTGGAATCATCTCGGCCATCGTCGGCCCGCAGCTTGCCATTTTCGGTAAGGACGTGTTCGCGCCGGTCACCTTTGCCGGCGCCTTTATCGCGCTGGTGCCGCTTGGCATCATCTCGATTGCGATTCTGGCATTCCTGAAATTACCGGATCCAAAGGTCGCCTCTACTCATGCGCATGCGGTACGGCCCCTGTCGGAGATCGTCCGCACGCACCGTTTCGTCACCGGCATGGTCTGCGGCATCGGTTCTTACGCATTGATGACCTTCATGATGACCGGCGCACCGCTCGCCATGGTCGTCGGTTGCGGTTTCCCCTCCGAACTCGCGACCCTCGGCATTCAGTGGCATGTTCTGGCCATGTTCGGCCCGAGCTTCTTCACCGGCATGCTGATCTCCCGATTCGGGGCGGAGAAAATCGTCGCGACCGGCCTCGTTGTGCTGATGGCCTGCGCCGTCGTCGCCCATATGGGCATCGAATTGTGGAATTTCTGGGCGGCGCTCATTCTTCTTGGGCTCGGCTGGAATTTCGGTTTTATCGGCGCGACCGCCATCATCACCTCCAGCTACCGCCCGCATGAGGCGGATAAGGTGCAGGGTTTCCACGATATCGTGCTTTTCGGCACGGTGGCGCTTTCATCCTTCTCTTCCGGCAAGGTGTTCACGGCCTGGGGCTGGTCGGTAATGAACCTCGTCATCTGGCCGGTGGCCGGCCTTTGCCTGCTGCTCGTGCTGTCGCTGCTGCTGACCCCGCGCAAAAACGCCGCCTGAGATTGCGTCAGCGCTCTACCCCTTTCATGTTTCAGGCAAAATTGTGGGCTTGACGCCACGCCTTTCGCCAACGCAATCTTGCCGCGCAGGTCATTCTTCCTTGGGAGGGGAACAAATGGCCACGACAGGACCCGGAGCGCTTGCGATCATCCGGTCCTTGCACAAGGTTTCGCCACGCCGGGGAGGGAGTGAGACCCGGCTTTTTGGGAGGTAAGTGCGCATGACCGTAATACCCATAGTGATTTTATGCGGTATCCTGTCCGTGGTTTACGCGGTATGGGCGACCAAGAGTGTTCTCGATGCCGATCAGGGCAACGAGCGTATGCGTGAAATAGCAGGTTATATCCGTGAAGGCGCACAGGCTTATCTCACCCGTCAATATCTCACCATCGCCATCGTCGGACTGATCGTCGCCGTTCTCGCCTGGTATCTGCTGTCGGCCATGGCGGCCATTGGTTTCCTCATCGGCGCGGTGCTTTCGGGCGCCGCCGGTTTCGTCGGCATGCATGTGTCCGTGCGCGCCAATCTGCGCACCGCGCAGGCCGCCTCGCACAGCCTTTCCGCCGGTCTCGACATCGCCTTCAAGTCGGGCGCGATCACCGGCATGCTGGTGGCCGGTCTCGCGCTGCTCGGCGTCTCCATTTATTATTTCATCCTGACCTCGGTGATGGGCCATGCGGCCGGTTCACGTGAGGTGATCGATGCGCTGGTGTCGCTTGGCTTCGGCGCATCGCTGATTTCCATCTTCGCCCGCCTCGGCGGCGGCATCTTCACCAAGGGTGCCGATGTCGGCGGCGATCTCGTCGGCAAGGTCGAAGCTGGAATTCCCGAAGACGATCCGCGCAACCCGGCAACCATTGCCGACAATGTCGGCGACAATGTCGGCGATTGCGCCGGCATGGCCGCTGACCTCTTCGAGACCTATGCCGTCTCTGTCGTCGCGACCATGGTTCTTGCGGCAATCTTTTTTGCCGGAACGCCGATACTGGAAAGCGCCATGGTCTATCCGCTGGCGATTTGCGGCGCCTGCATCCTGACGTCGATTGCCGGCACCTTCTTCGTCAAGCTTGGCACCAACAATTCCATCATGGGCGCACTCTACAAGGGCCTGATCGCCACCGGCATCTTCTCCGTTGCCGGTCTTGCGGTTGCCACCCATGCGACGGTGGGCTGGGGCACGGTCGGCACGGTGGCCGGTATGGAGATCACCGGCACCAACCTCTTCCTGTGCGGCATTGTCGGCCTTGTCGTGACGGCGCTGATCGTTGTCATTACCGAATATTACACCGGCACCAACAAGCGCCCGGTCAATTCCATCGCGCAGGCGTCGGTCACCGGTCACGGCACCAATGTCATCCAGGGTCTTGCTGTCTCGCTGGAATCGACGGCGCTGCCGGCCATCGTCATTGTCGGCGGCATCATCGGCACCTATCAGCTCGGCGGCCTGTTCGGCACCGGCATCGCGGTCACCGCCATGCTGGGTCTGGCAGGCATGATCGTGGCGCTCGACGCCTTCGGCCCGGTGACGGATAATGCCGGTGGTATCGCTGAAATGGCCGGTCTCGATCCTGACGTGCGCAAGGCGACCGACGCGCTGGATGCCGTCGGCAACACCACCAAGGCCGTCACAAAGGGTTACGCCATCGGTTCTGCCGGTCTCGGCGCGCTGGTGCTGTTTGCGGCCTATTCCAACGACCTGTCCTATTTCGCCGCCAATGGCGATACCTATCCCTACTTCAAGGATATTGGCGAGATTTCCTTCAGCCTTGCCAATCCTTACGTCGTGGCGGGCCTGCTGTTCGGCGGCCTCATTCCGTATCTGTTCGGCGGCATTGCGATGACGGCGGTAGGTAAGGCGGCAAGCTCGATCGTCGAAGAAGTCCGCCGCCAGTTCCGGGAAAAGCCGGGCATCATGGCTGGAACGGAAAAGCCGGACTATGGCAAGGCGGTCGATCTTCTGACCAAGGCGGCGATCAAGGAAATGGTCATTCCGTCGCTCCTGCCGGTTCTGGCGCCGCTCGTCGTTTATTTCGGCGTCCTGCTGATTTCCGGTTCCAAGGCGTCGGCCTTCGCGGCACTGGGCGCATCGCTGCTCGGCGTCATCATCAACGGCCTGTTCGTGGCGATTTCCATGACCTCCGGTGGCGGCGCGTGGGATAATGCCAAGAAGAGCTTCGAGGACGGTTTCATCGACAAGGACGGCGTGCGCCACGTCAAGGGTTCCGATGCCCACAAGGCCTCGGTGACGGGCGATACGGTCGGCGACCCCTACAAGGACACCGCCGGTCCGGCCGTCAACCCGGCCATCAAGATCACCAATATCGTGGCGCTGCTGCTGCTTGCGGTTCTTGCCCACTGAGGGCTTAGGTCCGACAAATGAAAAAGGCCCGGGGAGCGATCCCCGGGCCTTTGAATTTTCCGTTTCTTCTTCCGATCAGGGGGTGTTGTTGCCCTGACCGAGAATGCTCTTGGCGATATTGGCGCCCGAGGTGCCGCCGGAGAGCAGCTGCTGCAGGAACGTCAGATCCTTGCCGCCTGTCGGGGTGGTGCGGGAAATCGTGTCGAAGACCTTGCCGTCCTGCAGCGCGTAATTGGCCTTGCGTTCGATCACGCCGTCCTTGTTGAAATAGATCGCGAGAATATTCTGCTCGACCAGCGTCGGCTTCATGAAGGCGGCGCGGCGCACACGCTTCTGCGAGATGTAGTAGAAAACTTCGTTGCCGAAGGTCGCCGTGGTCGAGGGCGTACCCATGGTCAGCAGAACCTGCTCGCGGCTGGAACCTTCGGGGATCAGCTGGAGCGCCTGGTCGTCCATGACATAACCATTGTGGAACACATCGGTCGTGCTGGTGCAGGCGGAAAGCAGGCCGGACGCGAGGACGATTGCGATGGCCGTTTTGCTCAGAATTTTGCCCTGACTTGCGGATTTCTGCTTGCTCAACTGCGTTTTCCCGACTGCGATCATGAATGGCACCTTCCGGCATTGCGTGGTGCACAGTGTCTGTGCACATGATTGTGTCAATCCGGGGACGGAAAATCCCGATCACCCCCCAAATTCAATGCTTTCCCGGCCTTCTGGAACTCCTCCGGTTCTCTTCGACTGTTTCAGCGCAAAGACGAACGTGACCGCGACAGCATTGCAATTCGTGGATGCTTCGGTAAACCAGCTTTGACAATCATGCAACAAGTGCGATGGGCGGTAAGCGAATTCACCGGTCACGTTCGGAAAAAAACAATGATATTCGGGCTGTTCAGGAAGAAAAACAACAATCGCGCCATAGTCGACCGCCAATATGCGACCTTGACGGCTGCTGCCCGCACGCCTGAATTTTATCTCGATCTGGGTGTTCCCGACACGGTGATGGGCCGTTTCGAAATGCTGTCGATCATCATGATTCTCTATTTCCGCCGCACCAAATCATCAGGTGTAAGCGGGCAGGAGATCGCTCAGGAGATCGTCGACGCCTTTTTTCAGGATATCGATCATTCCATCCGTGAACTTGGCATCGGCGACCAGGGCGTGCCGAAACGGATGAAGAAATTTGCCGGCATGTTTTACGGGCGGCTGGAATCCTACGCGGCGGCGCTGGATGCATCCGACCCCGTTGCCCTTGCCGCGGCGCTTGCGCGCAATATATATCCGCAGACAGACGATAAGGCGCCGCAGCTGGAGGGGCTGGCGGGTTGGATGATGGAAACGTCTTCCGCCCTTTCCGCATGCTCCGAGGAAACGATAGCGACCGGAAGCCTGATGCTGCCCCTGCCTGGACAATGAGGTTTACGATGAACGCGCGACACGCCGCAAATGACGACCTGCCTTTTTCCTATCCCGTAAAGGTAGGCCATATTTCCGCCAATCCCGTCAGGATTGGTCTCGAAGCCAATGCCGAAGAGCTGAAGGCGCTGGCGAAATTCTGGGATGTGGTGTCCGTCGACTATCTGAAGGCGGAGCTGCAGGTTACCCGCTGGAAGAAGGATGGCATCAAGATCAAGGGCGAAGTGCATGCGGCCGTGACCCAGTCCTGCGTGGTGACGCTGGAGCCGGTCACGAGCAAGATCGACGAGGCGGTGGAGCACATCTTCGTTCCCGAAGGGTCGAAGCTCGCGCGCATGGTCACCAATGAGGAGGGCGAGATCGTGCTCGACCCCGATGGTCCCGATATTCCCGACCAGTTCACCGGCGACAGCATCGATGTGGGCGCCGTGGTGGCGGAATTCGCGGCCCTTGCGATCGATCCCTATCCACGCAAATCGGATGCCGAATTCGCCGATACGGCCGACAAGGAGCCCGAAGCAGAGAAGCGTCCGTCGCCCTTTGCCGTGCTGAAAGACTGGAAAAAAGACTGAATGGCCCCGACAGGCTGAAATAAATATATTGTATCAGGAGCCGGAAAAGGTATTTTCGCGCGAAATCCGCTTGAGTGGCGGCAAGAAGGATAAGGGACGAGTGATCAGAATAGCGATTGACGTCATGGGTGGCGATTTCGGCCCTGATGTTGCCATACCCGGTGCTGCCAAGGCGCTTGAACGGCATAATGATGTAACTTTTCTGCTCTACGGGCAGAAGAGCAAATGCGACCCCATTCTGGCACAATATCCCGCCCTTCGGGAAAAGTCGGTCTTTCACGATTGTGAAGTCTCGGTCGGCATGGATGAAAAGCCGAGCCAGGCGCTTCGTCGCGGCCGTTACGTCTCCAGCATGTGGCGCGCCATCGAGGCCGTGAAGCTGGGTGAAGCCGACGTCGTCGTTTCCGCCGGCAATACCGGCGCGCTGATGGCCATGGCCAAATTCTGTTTGCGCACCATGGCGCGGGTGGAACGCCCGGCAATCGCCGGCATCTGGCCGACCCTGAAAGGTGAAAGCATCGTTCTCGATGTCGGCGCGACGATTGGCGCCGATTCCCAGCAATTGCTCGATTTCGCCCTGATGGGTGGCGCCATGGCGCGCGCGCTGTTCGATATCGACCGTCCCACTGTCGGCCTGCTCAATGTCGGCGTCGAGGAGGTCAAGGGTCAGGAAGAGGTGCGTGAGGCAGGACGTCTCATTCGCGAGGCCGATCTCGGCACCATCGACTATCGCGGTTTTGTCGAGGGCGACGATATCGGCAAGGGTACGGTGGATGTGGTGGTGACCGAAGGTTTCACCGGCAACATCGCGCTGAAAGCCGCCGAAGGCACCGCGCGCCAGATCACCACACTTCTGCGTGAGGCGATCTCCCGCAGCTTCTTTGCCAAGATCGGTTATATCCTGGCGAAAAGCGCCTTTGATGTGCTCAGGGAAAAAATGGACCCGCGCAAGGTCAATGGCGGCGTGTTTCTCGGCCTGAACGGCATTGTCATCAAAAGCCATGGCGGCACGGATGCCATCGGTTTTGCTTCCGCCGTCGATGTCGGCTACGACATGGTCCATAACGGACTGACGGCGAAAATTGAAAACGATCTGAAGATTTACCACGCAAGACGGCTTCCGCCCCCGGCGCCCGAAGCTCTCGTGGCTGACGAGGAATAAGGGAATGATCCGTTCTATAGTCCGTGGTTTCGGGGCAGCGCTTCCGAAGCGTGTCATGACCAACAGTGAAATCGAAGGTGTCGTCGAGACCTCCGACGAGTGGATCGTTCAGCGCACGGGCATCCGGCAGCGCTATATCGCCGGCGAAGGTGAAACGACTGCGTCGCTTGGCGAGGCGGCGGCCCGCGCCGCCCTCGACAATGCCGGCCTGACGCCTGACGATATCGATCTCATTATTCTGGCCACATCGACCCCGGACAACACCTTTCCGGCAACGGCGGTGAACATCCAGAACCGCCTCGGCATGACCCACGGTTTCGCCTTCGACATGCAGGCGGTCTGCTCCGGCTTCGTTTATGCCGTATCGACCGCCGATCTCTATATTCGCGGCGGCATGGCCAAGCGTGTTCTGGTGATCGGTTCGGAAACATTCTCGCGCATTCTCGACTGGAAGGACCGCACCACCTGCGTTCTGTTCGGTGACGGCGCCGGCGCGCTTGTGCTTGAAGCCGGTGAAGGCGAGGGCACCTCTGACGATCGCGGTATTCTCACCGCGCAGCTGCGCTCCGATGGTTCGCACAAGGAAAAGCTCTATGTTGACGGCGGACCTTCCACGACAGGTACGGTCGGTCATCTGCGCATGGAAGGCCGGGAAGTATTCAAACACGCCGTCGGCATGATCACCGACGTCATCGAGCAGGCCTTCGAGGCGACGGGCACGACGTCCGACGATCTCGACTGGCTCGTTCCGCATCAGGCGAACAAGCGCATCATCGACGGTTCCGCGAAGAAGCTCAACATCGACCCGGAAAAGGTCGTCATCACCGTCGATCAGCACGGCAATACCTCGGCGGCGTCCATTCCGCTGGCGCTGGCCGTTGCAGCCGGTGACGGACGCATCAAGAAGGGCGATCTGGTCATGCTGGAAGCCATGGGCGGCGGCTTTACCTGGGGCGCAGTGCTGCTGCGTTGGTAAGGCGCAATTTGCGCGTTTGCCGGGGTGATGGCGCGAAATCGGTTGTAATTTTCGCGCTCATGCCCCGATCAGATGCGCTGGAGCGGCCCGAGCCTGTGTCAAAACCGTATCAGTCGCTCTAAGCCCTTGCACTGATTGCCGAAAGCCTCAAATGAATCTGGAACAATCGCTTGACCGGTCGCCACAAGGGAAATAATCTCGGCGGCTCCTAGAGAAAAATTCAGACACGGTTTGTGGGGAAAAATGGCCGGGAAGACAGTGACACGCGCAGATCTTGCAGAATCTGTGTTTCGTAAAGTCGGGCTGTCCCGCACCGAATCCGCCGAACTGGTCGAAACGATCATCGACGAAATTTGCAACGCGATCACCCGTGGCGAGGTCGTCAAGCTGTCGTCCTTCGCGACATTCCAAATCAGGGAAAAGAACGAGCGCATCGGCCGCAACCCGAAAACGGGTGAGGAAGTTCCGATTTCACCGCGCCGCGTCATGACCTTCAAGGCATCGAACGTGCTGAAACAGCGAATCCTCAAGGCGCATACGGCCCGCAAGGCAAAACAGAAGGGCCAGAAGGCTGGCTCCTGAGCCGGCTGTCCCAAAGCCTTTTTTGCCCCCTGGCAGGCCTTTTCGCCATTCTTCCTGTGAACATACTTGAATTTCACCGTGCAAGCCGTTGAAATCCGGTCGACTCGCATCATAATCAATTTTACTAAATGGCATCTTGCCGCTTCGGGCATCGATGCGGGGATCGCTTGAGGTCTTCGCGATTTGTGATGCACGGATCGGCGGTTGAGAAGCGTTCTTGTTCAGTGCCCGGCTTTATGCAAGGCGCTCCGGGTCCGGATGGGAGTGGAAATTTGGACAAAAGCCCCGACGCGTTTCGGACGATCAGTGAAGTGGCGGATGAGCTGAACCTGCCGCAGCACGTGCTGCGCTTCTGGGAAACACGCTTTCCGCAGATCAAGCCGATGAAACGGGGCGGGGGCCGCCGTTATTACCGCCCTGATGATATCGATCTCCTGAAGGGCATTCGTCACCTTCTTTATGACCATGGCTACACCATCAAGGGTGTCCAGAAGCTGCTGAAAGCCAATGGCAACCGCTTCGTGGCGGCCATCGCCTCCGGCGATCTCGCCACCATGGAAGCCATCATGGCGGCGAGCGGTGAAAAGGAAGTCGCCGAACCGCGCGTCATCGATACCGATGGGGACGAGGTCGTCGGCCGTCCGAAGGCGAAGCCGAGCGGCCGTTTTTTCGGCTTCGGCGGTGGCGGCGGCGATGCCGAAATATCGGTCGGCAAGTCAGGTATCGGCAAGGATGATCAGGCGCTTTTGCAGGAAGCCCTGTTCGACCTCCTCGAATGCAAGCGGCTGCTCGATCAGGTTCGCTGACGGTTTTCCACAGCTCTCTTGAGGCACTTCCACCAAAAAGGTGGACCGCGGATTTTCGCCCGGGAATACGCAAAAACAAGGCGTTAGATCGTTTTCGCGATTTGGGGAAAACGCAAACTCTCTAAAATGCCAACCTTTCGGAAACTCCTTTGGCCGATAATGCGGCTCCGTAAAAAGGAGTCCGATCGTGAGCAACCGAAAATCGACAGCACGGCGCCGCACGGCGAAGAAATCGGGCGGCGGCAGCGTGTGGCCCTGGGTGCTGATGCTGGGCGTGGTTGCCGGCGGCATTCAGGCTTATGAACATCGCGACAGCCTTCTGCCACAGCGCCTTGCCGCGAGGTCCACGCAGACGACGACAAATTCACCCAAGGTTGCCGTTGCCGCGAAACGCGAGGCCGCCGCGCCGGAGAGGGTGGCGGCCATTCGGCCAGCATCGCCGGTCTTGCCGGGCAGCGGGCCGGTGCCGCCACGCTCAATCGCCATGCCGCCGGCGCAGGTCGCTGCTATCCTGCCGGAAACACGTCCATCGGTCGAAAAAATCTCGCTTGGAGAAAAAACCGGCGCCTTTGCCTTTTGCGGCCGCTCGGGGCTTAACAACTGCGTGGCTGATGGCAACACCTTCTGGATGAAGGGCGTGAAAATGCAGCTTGCCGGTATCGAGGTTCCGCAGATCGACCGGGCGCGATGCATGGAAGAGCGCCAGCGCGGTTTCGTTGCGAAGGTCAGGCTTCGGGATATGCTGAATGCCGGCGCCTTCGATGTGGCCTCTTCCGGGGCCGCGGGCGAGCAAACCATGGAACGTAAACGGCTTTCGCGTTCGGGCGTGTCCTTTGCCGATCAACTCGTGCGGGAAGGTCTGGCACATCCGGCCTCGGCAAAAAATCAGTCCTGGTGTGGCTAAGGCCCCGTTGACCGAAACGGTCCCTCCTGTGTAGATGAGGCACTGTGGAGGCTTGGGGCTGGACGCTGTTTGTCCAAGGCCCGAACAATGACGAAACAGTTTTGCAGCGCCAGAGCCGGATCGGCAAGCGGCGCGGCATTGCGGACGTGGCGAAATCGGTAGACGCAGCAGACTTAAAATCTGCCGACCATTGGTCTTGCGGGTTCAAGTCCCGCCGTCCGCACCAACTGTTTATGAAATATATATATATATCAACTATTTGGCGTATTTCGATGGTTTCAAGTCCACCTTTCCGTCCACCTTTTGCGCGTCGGTAAGCGAACGTTCACAATCCCGTGATGCGAAGTCTTTCCGACCTCCCTCTGTATAGGGAGGAAAAAGCGCCGCACTTTGCCTTCCGCAAACTGGCAGAAATTGCTGACTTCTTCGGTTTATACGTCCGCACCATCCATCGCTGGAAAATTGATCACGAGGAGTTTTGTCATAAGCCGGGAAGGATAAAGCAAACGAAGTGACTTGCCCTCTTACCCATGCCGAGCGAGAATATACGGTATGGGTAGCCTTGGGGATGGGGATGGATCAAAACTCGATATTGGAAGTTGCTCAGCAACTGAACGCGATGGATCTACCATTTGGTTCTGCTTTTATTGTTGCTGCATTGGCCATCTACATTTTCAAACAGTATCTCGAACTTAAGAAACAACACCTTGAGATTAGAGCAAAACTGATGGAGATGAGCACGACCACAAGTGGTGCGGCGATTGCTGGTCCCCCTCCGCAACCAACACCTTTGGCAGAAATTTCACGCGACAAACGCGCAGGCACCTACATCGCAGGTTTTGGAATTGGTGTACTAGCTACCTTGTTCAGATATTTCTTGTCGGAAGCGTTTGATTTTCTGGCCTCAATGGGAGACACATTTCAGGTGCTTCTATGGGGGTCTCATGGAAGGCAATTTGGTGTTTGGGCGTATCCTACAATGGCGCTACTTGCCACAAAAATAGTCTTCAGTGACCACATCACGAAGCGAGACTTCTTTATCGCTGTTGTGTTGTTCACGACTATTTTGCCAGTATTCCTAAGCACCATAGCAGTTTTGGTTGATTCCATTTTTTGAACGGATGACACCGAGTTTCGCGGCGCAGGCCGTAGCGATCGACTTACGACTTCAATTTTTTTTGGATGTTTCGCGGGCAATACCTTATCCGCTACTTGTAGTGGTGGTCGTTTACGTTATCCAATTTCTGATGGGTCGTAATTGGAGGCAGTCAGTGAAGAGCGTCGTGCTGAAATGGACGACCAACTCCCTCAATGGCAAAGGCGCGTGAGAAACTGTTGATTACCCAATCGTTGCAACTAGCATCTGGATTATTGGCATTTGTTGCTGCCGTCCTCTGGTACGCATCTTCTCGGGTGAAAATTCCGAAACACATCGCCTATGTCGATTTGGGCCGCGTGACCGGCGACGATGACACCGAAGATGACCTTGATCGTTTGATGAGCGGTCTTCACCGGCAAGGCGTACTCAGCGCGTATGGAGCAACAGCGGCAGCCGCCGCCGCTTTCCTCCAAGGCTTATCTTTGCTCTTAACTGCAATATGTTAAAGCTGATTCATACGCCTCGTTGCCGTTCTCGCCCGTTTCATCCGATCTAGCGTTTAAGCTTGGAAAGTGGTCGACTCAATGTAGCAGATTAATCGTCCGCCGGATCGGCCTTTTCATCTGAGCTATTCTGTCGTGAGAGCTTCCATCGATCGATCTCAGAGCCGATTTTGTTGCCTGCAGCAACGCCAACGGCGCCGACAGCCAGTGCTCCGGCTACTGGAACCGCTGTCCCTAGAGCAGCTAGTCCCATGCCGCCGATCAGGGTAGCGCCTCCCACGGCGCCAATTATACCTCCGGCGGTGGTGATTCTAATTTCGTTGGCTCTAGTCTTAGGCAACGCCCGGTTAGCCTTGATCGCTAAATCAGTAACCTTCGCCGCTGTGACCTTTGACGCCTTCACGGCGCTCCGTAGTTTATCTTTCATCTGCCCTAGCCCCCAAGCCAAACTGTCTGGATAGGACATAACAGGATTTATCAAGGTGGCGTAGCCGGAAAAGAAAAGGCCGCATCCCTGAAGGCCGACCAATCCTGTTGCGCCAATTCATCCGTGGTCGCTGCGCTCTCATAACGCATGATGATTTTTGTGGGCTTTCCGATGCAGCCCCAATGGGGTTCGATGTCTACATTTGACAGCTTGGCAGCACGAAACGGAAGTGGGCTTCCGTTATGCCTTCTATGTCATTTCCCCCAATCTCGGTGAAAACTCGGCCCGTGTCCGGAATGCTTGCGACTTCAGGTTTCTTCAGGTTCTAGACTGACTGGAAAAAAGCCGGAAGCGACATTTTACAATCCTGCATACTGAGTCAAAAAAAGCGGGAGCCGGTATTTTCAGCCCCATAGACTGACGCAAAAAAAGCCGGCACGTGGTCTTGGGACGCTTGACAGGTGGTCGCCTGAACCATGTGAAAAATAGTTTGCCTTCACCCGCGCAAAACGCGACTTACCGATTGCCTGAAGAAAAACAAATGAACGGTCAAATTGAGGAGCCTCTCGCACAAAAGACTTGAGGCTCCTCGTCATCACGTGGAAGCGCTATTTCCGGTATGCGAGGCCGCCCCAGATCCGCCCTTCATCCCGATGTCGGCCGCCATGAACGGCACCGATATAGGCCGCGGCAGATGCCACAATGGCTGAAGCTGCCAGCAGGAATGCCGTGAGGATGCCTGCAACGCGCGCTTTCTCAGCCGCATCAGCCGCCTTTGTCTTGGCGTCGTCCAGTGCCTTCTGAGCCTGGGCCTTCATGTCATCAATCTGCTTTTGAGCTTCATCGACCTTCTTCTGCGCTTCGGTTCGCACGGCCTGAACACGTTCAACCGTCTCGTTTACCCTTGCCTGCGCATCGGTCTGGCTGATGCCGGTACGAGCCACGATCTGATTTGTGAGCCAGGTTCTGTCTGCATCAGAAATCTCACCGGTCGTGAGCAGATTGCCGAGAATGCCGCTAATCTGCCGCTGATAATCGCCAGCGGTCTGATCACCCTGCGGCTGGGTCGCCTGCGCATCCGTCCGCAACAATGTGTCGGTGAAGTAGTCGATGGGATTTGCCCTCATGCCCTGCGGAAGCATTTGCTCGATGCTGGGCGCTGCAGCCTGACCGGCACCTTGCGCCATGCCGCCTGCCGCACTGCCAGCTCCCGAAATCAACCCGCCTGCGACCTGACCGGCGCCTTGCACCACTCCGCCAACCGCCGATCCGGTTGCTTCAACTGCGGTTTGCGCCACACTTCCCACGGCTTTCGCCCCGCCGGACAACACGCCGAGAGCAAGGAACGCGGAGACGACCGTGCCTATCCCCCAGACCACCAGGCCATTGAGACCGTCACGAACAGTCTGTTCGTTTCGATCAGCCTGACCGGCTGGACGACGCATCCGGCCGGTGATGTAGCCGCCAAGCATGTAAGAACCGACCATGGAAATAATAACAAACAGGCCGGTTATGATCAGCCAGATCGAACTGACCTCGCCGCCATCATCCACCGAGATCGAACTCAGGCCCAATCCGCCGGCAAAGGTGGTGAGTACCGCCATGGCCCCAGATGCAATGACCGCCCCGGCGAAAATGGCAGGCCAGTCGACGTAGCTGCGATTGGTTTCAGTAACGATTGAATCGACCATTAGCGTAACCCCAGCAGTGAAAGAATGAACAAGACGATTACGACAAGCCCGACGAGATAGATGATAGAGTTCATAGGGTATCCCCTCCGAAAGGACGATAAATCCTCCGCGTAGCGGTTGATTATGTGCTGGTGACAGGTGCGAGCTAATTGCCCTGCACATCAAACTCGTCGCGCCTCAAAAAGTTTCACGATCGGTGATTTTCGCGACAAGGATGTTGAGGCATCATCGGGGAACCGATAACCCCGAAAAGAAAAAACCCCGCCGAAGCGGGGTCTCTGGTTACCAACCCTGACGACCGTACCAGTCGTCAATATCCTTCTTAGTCCGGTCTTTTTCGTAACCGTAACGCTCCTGGATTTTGCCTTCGAGCTGCTCTCGCTTGCCGTTGATGACGTCAAGGTCGTCGTCTGTGAGTTTGCCCCACTGCTCTTTGACCTTACCTTTCATCTGCTTCCAGTTGCCTTCGACACGATTCCAGTCCATTTGGGCCTCCCTTTGGTTATCGTTCCAATGGTAAATAACCCCACGTCAACAAGGTTCCGAAATGGTCGTAAAATCGCTTTTGATCGGCCTCATCTTTCTGAATTTGGTAGCCTTAGTGCTTGGCATCGCAAACATTGCCGGGTTGATGTCGCATTAACCTGAGCGTTAGTCGCCGGAGGGCGTCTCAGCGCTGGAGTAGACTAGCATGGGCTTTGATCTAGGCGACTCGTCGTAAATCTGTTTTGCTTCTGATCGAACCATATCCAGCAGGTAGGTGAGGAACATTACTCTGTCGCTCGGCTGGCAAAAATTGACGAGAGAGATCAACTCGTCCGTTTGTTCAGCAATATATCGCGCAATAGCTTGTTCGGTTAACTGCTCATGCATAGGACACCTGCGCAATCGGCTCTCTATGCGCCCGATCAACAAAAGCAATCAGGGTTTTCCCGGTTATAGGATTCAAGGCACCAGCGGCCAGTTCTAAAACGCTGCCATTGATGCCTGCGCCACGGTGATGAGACGCCAGAGCGGCGGAAGAGGGGGAGGCGTGGATTGGGACAACAAGGGACCCGTCATACACCATCGGCGCAGCAAGCGGCGTTACCTCCCAGAGATTGGACACGAGTAGGTTCACCAGCTTCGGATGCGTCTCGACTATGAGAGCTTCAATGCCGGCACTCAGGCAGAATTCGGCAACCCCGGTTAGTAGCATGTGAGAGGCTTCGACACCGCGGAGCGTCGCACCCGGTTCAGCAACGCATCGCGTCCATTCATAAACACTCTTCTCGCGTGGATAGTCGCGGCCACCCATGATTTCTGGATAGACGTCGGAGAGCAGATGCGCTGCGTTTGTGGCAAGAAGTCGAGAGTAGCCTAAGATGACACCTTCATCATCTAGGACGAGGTGAATGGCCTCGTCAGTATCGAAGATATCCATTTCCCGGCCGTCCGGCTTACGAAGCGCTTCCCACCCGAAACGCTCTACAAAATGCCGGTGCCTGAATTGCCAAACTCGCTCGGCAAAACCGGAAGCTTGGAGCGATGAACCCTTGAAATATCGAAGCATTAAAACCCCCACAGATTTGCAGGGGTAGGGATAATGCAGCGCGCTTTTGGGTAAATAGGCCGTTCTGCCTATTGTCAGCGAATGATACCTATGCGGATGGCTTCGGCTATGAGCTGCGCTCGATTGACGCAATTCATCTTCCGTTGGGCATTGTGAAGCTCATGCTGGACGGTTTTCTCAGAGCGCCCGAGAATTTGCCCAATCTCCCAATTGGTCTTGCCTTCCGCACACCAGCGAATTACGTCGCGTTCGTGCTGGGTGATATAGGGCGCGTCTTTCCTACCAGCGCCGCTTTGTTGCTCAAGAAGCGCCCTGAGGCGATTGTGGGCATAAATGGCAACGATGTGCAGAATACCTTTCGCCTCGGTCGAGAGGTCAATTTTCTCGGCACCGAATGTGACGATGGCCTGAAGCGCACCCGGCATGTGTAGTGGCACGCTATAGCCATCGATCATCCGAAATTCGGACGCCTCGTTCATTAGTTTTCTGGCTTCACGACGGATAGGCTTGCCGGCCAACTCCTCTGACCAGACAAAAGCACCGTCTGAAATTTTGCTTTGATAAATAACGGGATCGATGTGGACATAGTTTTCGGCCACATAGCGCTCAAACCAACCTTCCGGCCAGGCACTCAGTAGAACGTATCGATCGATCTTTTCCCCAGGTAGCGGGATTCCGGAAATAGCAAAACAATCGAGGCCAAAGCCCTTGGAGACCTTCGACAGGTCATGGATGATTGCATCCGTTGTATTCGCAGTGGTCATCGCGGTGATAAAATCAAACATGACGTTAGCGGCATGCTGTCTGCTCTGTGGATCCATAATGCACTCGCTGCAAAACAGTCTTACGGAATGAACAATGATGTACGACAAAGCAATTATAAAAATATTGCTTCAAAGAACCCGATCCGAATTCTGTAAAGGTACAAACGCTCAAGCTGCGCTGGAGATAGTGCGATTGATGGCCGAAAATAACGAGTTGGCGGGCAATTCAGTTACGACGATGTCTCCGAAGCAATGAATGTTTAAACCTATTAGCAAACGGGCACTCCTTTTTACGGCTTCCGAAAATTCGGGGTTATCGCTTACCATCCCTTACCTGGGTTTGCGTCACGGTGGCGCACCCCCCCGTCATTCGGAGTTTTCGCCAAATCCGGCGCCAATCACTTTCCATCGCTGCGATGCAAAGCCGGTTTGATTTCCTTTGATTAAATTCAAAGCCTGGGCGTTACCGGTTTAAGGTTTTACTGTATCGCCCACCCCAAAAGCCACCGACAGCGCAGACCTCATGAAGACTGTCAAACAAACCAGAACATACCAAGCGATTAGCAAAAGTATGATCGACGCAGGCCGTGACGCTGCGCTATAGTTCTTTGTCAAGAGCACCTTGTGGATTTTCACTGGAAGGTACACTATGTACGGGAACATAGGGCGTAGTGGCATGAGTCGCTGCGCTTATCGTGTCGGTAGCTTCGATCCCGACAAGCGAGGTCAGATGGCGTCAATTTATAAAGACCCGATACCAACGAGAGCATCGAAAGCCAGCGTCGCAGCTTTTGCGGAAAGCGTAGCTGCAGAATTGTCCTTCAATGCGGGTGAGCCAATCGAAGATGTTGTGTCGTCTCTTGGTGGCGCTATTTCTTATAGAAACCCTGTAGGTGAAGCTATACCTGAATCAATTCGTGTAGAGCCGTCCTGTAAATTCAAAATATTTTTATCGAGCTTGACATCTGTAAGTCGCGACCGTTTCACTTTGGCTCATGAACTTGGCCATTTTTTCCTTCATTTCCCCCTCGTTAGCCAAGCCTTTCCGGGATTTGGTATGAGAGCAACAAGATGGGTAGATGAGAGCAATCCCGACCTACAGCGCTGTGAGTGGGAGGCAAACTGGTTTGCTGCCTCATTCGTCATGCCAGAAGCTCCCTTCCGTGAAGTTTTCCCCCAAGGCATCGCCTCGGCATCTTCGTTTTTTGGCGTTAGCGAAAAAGCTGTAGTCGTGCGTGCAAAAAGTCTGGACTTACCTGTCTGATTATGGCGACCTGTCCTGACTACCGCGTTCGCCTTTTCTTATCCGTCGACTTGGTTGGCTCAACCGCCTTCAAGGGAAATTCCGAACCTGACGCGGATGTGCTCTACCCAGAGTGGGTGGAGAGCTTTAGGCAATTCTATAATGCGTTCCCGGCCCGCGTTGACGCAATATACAACGAATCAAAGCTGGCCGCGGCTGACGGTGAGAAGTTCCTCAACGGGGGTCCGAAGGTATGGAAAACAATAGGGGACGAAATTCTCTTTTGCGCGAGAGTAAATAGTATAAGGCATCTCGCTTGTTGTATCACTTCATTTCTGGGAGCGCTCGATGCCTACGGCAAGTTGCTGGAAAACTCCGGCGTACCACTCGATGTGAAAGGATCGGGCTGGTTAGCAACTTTCCCTGCGCATAACATATCGATATCTGTGCAGAGCAACACCGAAAGCGCCGGATCTAGCGTGAGCCACGACGCAACAGAAGAGTTCGAACAGCAGGTTGATGCTTCTCCATTGCTTTTCGATTTTTTGGGCAAGGATATTGACGCTGGCTTTAGGATTGCAAAGAACGCGTCTACCGATAGATTTACATCCTCCCTTGAACTCAGTTTTCTTCTGGCGCAGGCCAGCCTACAAGATATGTTCTCAGGCAGGTTCACATACCACGGCAAGGAAACATTTAAAGGTGTTATTCGAAATCAGCCTTATCCCGTGATATCAATTGATACCGAGCGCGATTTTGCGAAGCGCAACCTAAGATACAGGGAACGTCTTCTCACGAAAGAAGTCGACGCGCCCCCCCAAGCTTTGCAGGACTTTCTCTCAGCATTTATGAACTACGAAGGTATCGAAATCCCGGTGCTACCTGTCGAGACCGGGTCCCATCCCCCACCCAAACCGGCCTCTTATGAAAGGTTCAAAAGCGCTTGGAGTTTAAGTTTCAAGGAGACAGAGGAGCGGGATGAAAGCATCGAGGCATCTGAAGCTGTCGCAAATCAATCTGGGTTGGCCCGTTTAGATGATGTGATAACGGATTTCGCCAAGCAAGTCAGAAGCGAAAGTTTCAAGTCATCACTCAATCACGTACGGGATAATTTCCAGCAATATTCGGAAGCTATAGCGGAATTTAACAAACACTTTGGAGCTTCCGGGAGCGCAAAAAAAAACGAAAACGACCAGAAATAGCGACCAGATTCTCCGATTAGCGTAGAACTTGCTGGCCTATTTCTCTCTGCGCTAGTTCATCCGTAGACGCAGGCAACTCATAACCTAAATCGATCGATCTTATCAACCCCATCACAGACTTTGATGCGCTCTGTTTTCGCTCTGTATTATCAGGCGGAGCTGCCTTTTTACGGCTTCCGAAAATTCGATCTCTTTTAGGGAGTGACAAAATTCCTTCATCTGCCGTGCGGCCAGCGTGGAAGCAGCCCGTTCCCCTATTTCGGCCTATTTTACGCTCTAATCAGTATTTCCCACCGTTTTTAGTCGCTCATGGGGTGAGTGAAAAAAAGCGGGAACGTGGGTTTCAGGCTTGTTTCCCTCCCCGTTGTTGCCCGCAAATTCAGGGCGTCCATGCTCCTGCCAGAGCATCCCGAAAGATTCGGGACACCTATTCGCCTTTGTCGAAGAGCTTCCGGAACGGTGCTGTGACTAGGTGCGCGGGAAGTTCCGCGATATATGTGCCGATGCACATCAACATGTCCCAAATAAGCATTCGCTTAATTTTTTTAGATTCTGCCTCGTCGCCATCTTTCAGCGCTTCATAATACTCCTCTCGGGCGTCTGCGACCATTTGGCCGAAGGTGCGCTGATAGGCGGATTTCGGCAAAAACATCTGGAGCACCCTAATCAGGTGATGTCCAGGCGGGCGCTCGATTACGGAGGTTTTCCGAGCACGAACCTCGCCGCCGGCCTGCTCGACGATGGAAAGCAAGGATTTATCCGCTTTTTCCGCTTGCTCGTATAGGTGAATGATATGCAGGGGCGTGACGGGTGTTTCCGAAGAGTTCAAGTGCGCCTCTACTCTCTCCGTTATCAATTTGCGCAAATCAGCCTGAAGCTTCGAATCTTTTCGAAGGCTCTTCAGCTCAAAAAGCCTTATCTGATTGTCATGCCTATATGAGAAATCGCAATACCACTTCTTGTCGTCATCGCTGCTCATACCGCCAAACCCTCACTCAAGGCATTGAACTGCCTGCGAATTTCGTTAGCGCGGTCAAACACACGCTGGCCTTTGCCAGTGATCCAATAACGCCTGCGCGGCAGACCGGGCACGGATGCCTCTTTCTCGGCTTCTGACTTGACCCATTCTTTGTCTTCCATCCTGCCAAGGTAGACGTAAATCGTTCCTCGTTTCAATTTTTCCGACTCCTTCACCATCTCCAGTCCATAGAGGCGGCGACCGCTCGTCAGGAGCCGCAGAATCTCCATTTCCAAGTCCGTGGCACCAAACATAATCAATCCAATCAAACGTAAACCATAGACACCAACGAGTCTTACAATAGGTAAGAATTTTGAGTCTTACAAGATTTAATAGTTAGAATTGTCGAGGTGTATGATCTAGCATCAGAGGGCTGTCTGCCGTTCGGGCTATCTGCGTGAAAATGGCGTGTACGGCGCTCTCATCGCAATAGAAGTACGCCTGGCAATCGTTCAAGCGGGCGTGAACCCATTGTGTGAGGGTCAGCACATCATCCAGCGTTGAAAGCTGGTAGGCAAAGATTGTCGCCTCCATTCGTTCCACAACGGTCTTTGCATCCTGGCACCGTGCCTCTTGCGTGAGATATTCAGGCGACGGGTCTACCCGAAGGCCGGAAGGGTCGAGGTCAAACAGCCTGCCCCATTCCGCGCTATCTGCCTCATAGGCAAACGTGTGAAGCTCGATGAGGTGAGAGAGCGTCACATGGTCCGCTGTATCGGCAAGGGCGGTGACGGTCGGCGTGGCGGCTGCGATGACTGCGGCCTTCATGAAGGTTCTGCGGTTCACTTGGATTTACCTTTCGGACGATAGGCAAGCGCGCAGTGCGCGGCGCAATAAGGTTTGCCGTCGATTGATGGGGAACCGCAAAACATATGCGGATCATGACGTTCGGGAGAGGTGAGCGGAAAGCGGCAATCGCTATTCTTCAGCAGATGCAGCGGCCTTCCTTCGGCAAGGGCTTCCGTCATACCTTTGGCTCGCTCGGCTTGTAGAGTCCGACGATAGCGCCAACGAACTTGCTTTCCAGATGGTCGAAGCTGAAAGGGCCTTCAGCCCATCCGCCGCACCACTGAGGCACCATGCCCTTGCGGTTGGCTTCTGCGGCATCGGCAAGCCAGTCTTCGAGCGGCGGCAGGGTGCGATAGACGTTCAACGTGATGTGCTGTTGCGGACGATGCGCTGGCAAAGATGATATCTGTTCAGCCATCACGCATACCTCCCATCGCCGGGCGCCACGCGGGTGGCATCAAGAGCCTTGGCGAGCTTGCGCTGGTCCTTCACATGCTCACGAAGAAGCTTGCGTCCGATGTGGTGGCCGTCGCCGTCAAACTTCGTTCCAGCGGAGACCGGGCCGAACTCGTCGTGCGTGGGATTTGGGTTGCAGTTGTGCAGGGATTCGTGTTCGGACCATCCGAGAAAGGGCTCAGCGTCTGCCGTGTCCTCTTCGAGGTCGTATTCGAGCCTACCGCGTTTGTACTGCGCCACTCCGAAAGATGGCTCAAGGTCGCCGGTTTCTTCAAGATTCTCGTCGCCGTCGACTTGATCGAGCAGGTGGATCAGTTCCTCAATCTTGGCTTCGAGGCGGGCGCGGGTGATTTCGATGGGGGGAGGCTGTTTCATACTGCGCCCCCTTTCTTCGGATTAATTGGGTCGTTGTCGCGGGCGCGGTTGACGATCAGGATGAAGTGATGCTCATGGGAAACATCAATCTTCCACTTTCCGCCATGAATGCGGGCCATTGCATCCGCGAGATATTCGGCGGCTGCCTGGACATCCATTTCCGCCGCATTGGCGGCAAGGGTGGCCTTGACGAGAGAGGGGTGAAGGGCTGGCGTGGTTTTCATGCCTTTGCCCTCAGATCAAACACACCGACCTTGGCAAGCATGACCGTGTGGCCGGCCGACGAAGAAGGCAGAACAACAGCCTGAAACGCGCCGTTCTGATACCGGCTCAAAGCGTCCGAAAGCTCCCACGACAGGCGCTCGACATGGTCAAACGGCAATTCGTCGGGCTTCTGGCCCATAGGATAGGCCGCGAACCCGTTGAACACGGGCGGCACCGGCGGCATGACGCAAGCGGACCATTTCCCGCCGTTGCAGTCGGCAAGCGTGGCCGAAAGCTCATCCATCAATCGGCGTGCCTTGACCCAAGGTGTTTCGCTCTTCTGCGCTTCAAAGAATGACAACGCTGCGGAAATCATTCGTTCTCCCGCATCGCAATGGTAGAAGCCGCCGGCCTCATGTACGGTCTTGAGGGCTTCCACAGCTTCTTCGAACGTGGCGGCGGGCTGGTCCCATGCATCAAGCCGCCGCATCATGGGCACATAGGTTTTTTCTCCGTATGAAGAATAGGCTGCGTCATCGTCGGCAGGCGCATTTGCAGTGAAATCGGCAAAGGCTTCCCGGTAGGCCTGAATGGTTTCAAGTAGTGTTTCGGTTTTCGGCATAGCTTCGCCAGCGGCCGGATTCATCTTCGGCATGGTGGTGTCTCCTCTTTGTCGGTCTGGCTGGTTCAGTGCGCCGTGATGGCGGCGATTTCGGATTTGATGGCAGCCCGGCGAGCGGCGGCGCGGTAGCGGAATGAAAGCGTGTCTGTATCGGCCAGAGCGGCACGGAGAGCGTGGAGGCGTTCACCGGAAGGGGTTCCGGCCAGCGTAGCAACTTTGGCAGCTACCGCGGCTTTGGTCCGGTTCTGCTTTGCAACGCGCCACGCAGTCTTGAGGCAGGCGGAGAACGAGGCGTCCACAATGCCGCGCTCAATCTGCCGTGCCGAGTACTGGCGGCGGATGTAACGATAGCGCTCCCATGCATCCGACATGATTGCAGCCATGTCGAATTTGGGCATGCCTTCGGCGGTGGCCGGAACGGTGGTGTTCGGCATTGCTTTGTCCCTTTGAATTAATTATGTTGTACTTTAGGTATAATAAACGTATTGCAGGGTGTCAACCGTCAGGATACGTTTATTGTACGAAAAGTGACATTCAGGAGTTCCGCATGATAACCGCCGCCCAGATCAAGGCAGCACGCGCCCTAGTTGGGCTCACACAAGACGACATCGCGAAGGCCACGGAGCTTTCCGTTCAGACGATCAAAAGAATGGAAAGTGTTGGCACCGAGCGCAGCACTGCCGGCAACGTAGATGCCGTGAAGAAAGCATTGCAGACGGCTGGAGTGATGTTCTTAGAAGACGGTGAAGCAACGAGCGGCGGTCCCGGCGTCCGCCTCGCAAAGAAGGATACTTGATGCCTCCAGTCTTTGACCCGCGAGACAAAAGCCGAACTTCTGCCGGCAAGACCTACAACCTGGTCAAGAAGAATACGCAGCCGCCCGCCGATCAAGGCGGTTGGATGGCGCTAACCCGTGAACTGCTGGAGTGCGCTGCTTATCGCTCGCTTTCTGTGAATGGTCGCAAGGCGCTGGACCGGCTCATTATCGAGCACATCTCACATGGCCGCTCCGAGAACGGTAAGCTCGTAGTTACACACGACCAGTTTTACGCTTATGGGGTGACCTTCAGCAGCATAGCCGATGCTCTGGACGAACTCGCGTACAAAGGTCTTGTAAAAATGTCGAAAGGCAGGGCGGGCAATGGGACAGCCCACCCTACAATTTACACTCTTACCTTTGACGGCACCCACGACGGCGCGGCAGCAACAAACGAGTGGAGGCGCTTCACAATGGCGGAAGCCCGCTTGTGGTCTGAGGTGGTGAGAAAGCAACTGGCCGATGCTCGTTCAAAACCGGGCAGGAAGAAAAAAAGCCCGCTACGGGATTCCGTAGTCCCCCCGCTACGGGTTCCCGTAGTCCGTCGCCAAAACGGGGAGTGACAGGTGGAAAATTGTCTTTTGTTTTCAATGCACCAACCGACTACGGGTTTCCGTAGTGCTATATATACTCTGGTGAGGGAGTGCAGCGCATGAGCAACGACGCCGACGAGCTACTGCTGTTCGCATGGAAGCAGCCAGAATGCAGGCTGATACCCTTTCCAATGGTCAACCGGGTAGGGCGCATTCGCGACACTGCAACCAAGATGCTCGACAAACCCACGGAAAAGAGCGCGGAGCATTACCGCCGTCAGGTGGACGAGGCACTGACCGGGCAGCTTTCAAAAATAGCGCTATCGAGTGAAGTTATCGAAACGGAGCGTGCGGCATTCTGGAATGCGGTTGAGGCAGAAATGACGCGGCAGGCTTACGGTAGGCGCTACGAGCCGGATGGAGCGGCTTGAGTTAAAGTACTCCGAACCAGTTCCGCAATCGAATGGGCGCTCAAGGTCACATCAACTCGCCCGTAACAGCTGCGTCCCTGTGACCCCCACCGACTAAACGCAATGGGGGCCAGAGGTAATTTGAATCAGGCAGCCTTCGCCTTGGAAGACGCCTTGTTAATCGAAGTAACTGCCAAGTTGGTGAGCTTGTTGTTCGTCGCCTTTTCTTGGTCGAGAATTTCACTGAGAAGCGTGTGTGCTTCCTCATGACCCAAATCCTTCGCCCATTCGCGCAGTGACCCGTAGCGGGCGATTTCATAATGCTCAACTGCTTGGCAGGCAGCCAAAAGCCCTGCATCAAGTGCTGTGCCTTCAGCCTCTTTCATCAGTCCGTCAGCTTCTTTGATCAGGCCTTCGATGGCGTCGCACTTTTCACCCGACGCCTTTTTGCCGATTGATTTAAAGACCTGATCGAGCTTCTTTATCTGCTCCCTCGTTTCCGCAAGATGGCTCTCGGCGGCCTGCTTCAGTTCAGGGCTGGTGGCCGCTTTGGCTACCTTTGGCAGAGCCTTCGTTATCGCCGTTTCGGCGTAATAGATGTCCTGCAGGGTATGTTCGAAAATATCAGCTAGTGATTTCATGGTCTCTCTCCCTATTGTTTGCACCAGACAAACGAGAGACACCGGCAAACGTTCCCGGGCAGCGAAAGTTAGCCGTCAGCCGCTCGGAGAATGCCAAGGAATGTGTGCTTGCAAACCGCAGCTTCAATGATCAACACTGAAATCTGTCGCCAGATTTAAGCATGGTATCACTAGCCGCATGGAGCACCCTAATTCGACTGGATACTGTCCGCAGATTGCGTCATAAGCCAGGTTGCAACTTTGGGGGACGCTATGTTTTTTTCACACCTTTCTCGGATTTTTGCAGCGCTGGCCTTTATCGCGGGCGTGTACAAAATGGGGCTGGGGATATCGATCGCACAAGAGTGGCTTCTTCCATACGAGGAAGCCTTGGCGCGTTACGCACCTAGGGCGAAAAGCTCAGGCGAACTTATAGACCGTGGCTTCTATACCGTCGTCGTAGCGGTCGTCTTGGGGACGCTGGCTGAGGTCAGCTTTCGCTTGCGGCAGATGCAGCGAGACCGGTGACATGAACAGAGTTCTTTTCTCAATCGCCGCGATTGCTACGCTTACGCTGTCTCCCGTTATATCAACATCTGGGCAAGGTGTGGCGTGCGCGTCCCTGGTGGTTATCGACGGTGATACGATCAAGTGCGACGGGCAGAACATGCGTCTGCTCGGGGGAGGGGTCCCATTCAAGTCTGGCGTGGATGCCCCTGAGATGGGGAGCCGCGCCAAATGCGAGTTTGAGCGGGATCTAGCCTTGAAGGCAAAGGCGCGCTTGAAAGAACTGCTGCTGGCTGGCGTCCCCCGCATTGAGGACAGCGGCGCGAGGGACCGGACGCAAAGCCGCCGGCCGCTCGTCAAAATCTATCTCCCCGATGGCCAAGAAGTTGGGCGGGTGCTTATGTCAGAAAGGCTAGCGAAGCCGTGGCATCCGAAGAGACGAATTGATTGGTGCCATACGTCAGGCGTATGAAGACCGGATGGAGAAAAAACTATATGCCCGCATTCGCCTATACGAACTTCTTGAAGGAGGCGAACTAGTCTCACTTCTCGATTATCCACTTGACCATTTTGGTACCTGCCCCAACGTGGGTGACACTCTTATTCTTGAGTTTGCAGATCATTCGTTTCTGTCAGTCGTACGACGGTATTACATAGAAATGCGAGGATGGGCCGTCGTTGTCAGGAAACTCGAACGGTCTGCCCAAATAGATTCGTTGCTCCGCGCTTGGCAGGAAGATGATGCTTTCGACGCTGCATTAGACGCCGAAGAGGAAGAAGAAAAGCGGCAGATTTCGCGCCGCGAGGAAGAAAAACGAGAATTTATCTACGGTAAGCCGCCGAAAGAGTTTGCATTGGATCATTGGGAAGAGCCGACCATGGAACGTTTAGTTAAGCGGGGTGTTGGCAAACATGTTCTTTTCAGCAGTCTCATAGGCTGCGGACGAAGCACCCGCGATAAGCTTAAGCGACGCGGCTTCATCAACGTTCAGTCAGATGGAAGTGGAAAGAAAAACAATCTGATTTCTCTCACATCAGAGGGCGCCAAAGCTTGGAGAAATCTAATGAATCACCGGAAGAAGGTTGAGGCGGCGAGAAAGGGCTTTTGACACGGCCAGTAGATTCGTTTTTGGCAACAAGCATGGCTTAAGCAATTTGGGACAACGAGATTAAATTGTCCTCATATATCCAATGATTTAGTCTCCGCTTAAGCCATGACTGGTTGAGACTGCATTGACTCCCTTGATGTTGAGAACATAATAAGAACTCGCTTGGCACGGCGGCGTGTGCCTTTCGGAAAATCAGGGACGATTTGAACTCTTGAACCGGAGAATGAGAACGTGCGCCCAGAAAAACGAGAACCGGAAGCCGATCCTGTGGATCATATCATTGCATGGCATGACGGAGACAGCCGCGCCGCGATCGAAACCTTGATGGAAGACATCCAGCATTTGCGGATGCAGCTTGCTTTAGCAACCGCCGCAATGGGCACGGGATTTACGAGGGGGTGGAAACCGGAGGCAGATCGGACGTGACATGCACCATCGTCGCGGGATCGATCTTACCGGCGGCAACAACGACAATCAGCCGCCAAAGCCCACGGGCATCTTCGTCCCCCAGCGCGACCACTCCGCCACCTTGGCCGATCTGCCACAATGGTATGTTCTCGGTGCTCAGTGTTGGCGGTGCAAGCGGGTCGGCATGCTGGATAGGTGGGCAATCCAGCGCAGGCATGGAAAGTTCAGGCCGATCATTTCCATGGAACCGCTGCTGCGTTGTCTCGGCTGCCAGAACCGCGAGAAAAACAGTTTTGTTCTCTCAAGGGCGAAAAGAGATTGGCCATGATTATGCCAAGACCTTTACCCACGCCGCCGGATGTTGCCTCTAGCTCCGCTAATAAAAATTCTGGTTGAGTAGACTCGACTCCAATCTCTCTGCGTGTTTGTTTTGCTGCTTGGGATTGGGGAATCCAATGAAGTATCGAAATTTTGCGATCGGCATTTTGCCTTTGGTTCTATCTGCATGTGGGTCGGTAACTTTGCCGGCAGCAGTGAAACTCGATAGCGGCGAAGTGCTCATAGGTACAACAACTGCTGCTGTGAGCGGCGGAACATTCCAAGTTGCCAATCCAACGGCGTCAACGAGTTGTACAGGAAACTACGACGCCCTCGACACGAGGCCGATCATTTCAGCCCCGTTCACTTGCACAGACGGAAGGTATGGCACAGTTACCGTCTACAGGTCTCCTAATGGCATGGACGGTACCGGATTGGTAAATCTAGCTGACGGAGACATGGGGCGGGTCGCATTTGGGAAATCAGCTGCTCGCGTTTTAGGCGAACCATCAGTGACGCCTGTTAACGTCAGTACGGCGGCGGGTGCCTCCATTCCGAGGGTAAATGACACTGGTAATTGTCCCGCGCCTGGCAGCATCGCGGCAGACGGTAAACGCTGCGGTGCGCGCGCCTCAGGCGGCGGATACATCACGCCCAGCAAACCCCGGCGCCCTTCCGGCTTCCGGCAATACCATACCGGCTCTCGTGGCGGTTGCTACTATCTGACCGCCAGCGGAAACAAGAGCTACGTTGACCGTAGCATGTGCAGATGAACTTGGGCTGTTGAAAGAGTTAGGCTGTGAAGATTGCATTCGAAACCGACGGAATTTTCTTACTAGATCTAGTTAGGGCGCTGCAGGAAATTGGCCACGAGAAAGGCCGGGAATATAGAGTGATTGGGAAAGTCGGTAATTCTCATCATATTGAGTTCGAAGACGAATGCACGGGTGGTTTGGCGCCTGCGTCTTTTGCTGTCTTCATATCCTTCATGATGCAAGGAGCTTGGCATTCCAAGGTTCGGCCAGTACCTTAAACGGGTGGAACGGGTCGGGGTGAAGAAGCAGTGGGTAACGGACCGTAAATGATGAAACTTGCGCGGTTCATCTGCGGGCTGTTCGCAATTGTGGCCATTGTGGTCTTCGTAGGCCTGCTGACTATCGATCATTGGTTTTCAATCGGTGAGCGGGCGCAGGGAGGATATCCCGCACAGACGCCAGCGGAACAAGCAGAGGCGGAGGCTGGAGCGAGCGCAGCGGCCGACGCAGCCAGCGATGCGGCTAACGAGGCTTTGAAGGCTGCTCAGGACAGAGCCTCCGTTAAAAGTAACAATGTGGGGAAACCGTGAGCACCGAAGGGGATGAAAGGCCGATTGAATCACACGCTCCAGCCCGCGAGCCTAGTTTGGGGATCCACGTTACGCTGGTCGTCGTTGTTTTGGTCACTTTCTCGACGTTTGCCTGGGAGGTTTACCATGGGGAACTGGGGCGCTTACACAGTTCAGGTTGGCTTCTCAAGGAGGACGATCCGGCTGATTTCTGGATAAGCACCGGAATTTGGACCGCGATATTTATCCCCGTTTGTTGGCAGGCATTTAAGAGTTCGCGTGCCATCTTGCGTATTGCGTACGTGAAATTTCGCGGTCCTCAAGACCCGCGACGGGACGAGGTGACGAAGCAGTGAGCCTGACAACAGATAAGTATGTAAAGTTTCTCACCCATTTCAAGGCCGACGGGGAGTGCCCAGTATGCCGCACTGATATGTGGTCTATCTCAACTGCAGAAGATGGAGACAAGGTCAGAAAAGTAACTATGCCTGACGTCGACTTAAACCACTATCAAGCATTCTACACGCTATCTTGCAGCAATTGTGGTTACACAAAAATGTTCAGTTCAAGCCAAGTGGAAGCGAGGGTCGAAGAAATTGAGTAACGTTCGTTTTTCGATCACTGCCGCGAACGATACATTCCCAGAAGAAGCCCGCTATCGAAGAATTGACAATGGAGACGGAGGGGGCAAAGGTGGGGGGATGGACACCGTTGACGCCAAAATCGCCGCATCCGAAGCGCGGACTGATACAAAATTCGCTCAGTTGATGGGTGAATTATCCACAATGCGTGCCGAAATAAATGGCCGTCTCGACGTTCTCGGGACCAGGGTCGGGCACGTTGAGACATCAACCGCCGGCATGAAAACAACCGTCATCGTAACTGCAATCGCAGCGCTTGGTTTGACAGTGGCAGTGATGGCTTACGGTTCTCAGTGGTTCGGACTGGGTATGGATGCTCAACAGGTGGCTGATCGCGCAGCTCAAACGTCTATGCAGAACCTTCAGCCTCAAGTAGACGCACTGAACGTCAAGATGGATACGCTTATTCGCGGCTTGAACGAACGGATGATGGGAAGCGGAGAAATGCCGGCGCCGTACAAGCCGCAACAACCCAACAATTGAGCCCCGCTCCGGCGGGTTTCTTTTTGATCTGCAGCTCGGGTAACTCGACAGTTTCTCCGGGTAATCGTCCACTCTGCTACATGGACGCAAGTTCTACTATCAGACGTCGAATCTCGCTCTCGCTTAGCTCAAACTCCGGGCCCTCTTCCATCGACATCAATGTGAGGATTATCCGGTCCATCTCTGGCGTGAGATCCAAGCCATACTGCTGATAAACTCCGTAAGCTAAGCGTGACAGCTTGGTCGTATCGAGGCCGCCAATGAGAGCCTTCTCCAGCAGCATGGCCAATTCGTTAGGCCCTAGCGCCACTTCCGTCATTTTCAGTTCTTCCCCTGTGAGGCTGGTGAAACCGCTCGACCCAGTCGCTCCAACATTCCCCGTATTAACGCCTATTTTAGGCTCTGACATAGCTATACCGACTGAAAAAAAGCGGTGCACGTCAAGTTTAGTCAGGTTCGAATCTGATCGGGAATAGCCTGAAGCTCGTTATTTTCCGTTTTTTTAACCGCATATACCGACTAAAAAACGGGAGTGCGGGTTCCAAGCATACCGCCATCTTAGTTTCAATGTAAACGTTTGTTAACAGGCGCGAATTTTCATCGCCGCCTGTGTGGCCACTATTTTAAAATCCGTATGCGTCTGAAATATCATCGCCTTCGCCCCAAGGACGGTCAATGAAGCGCATTGTAATATCCGCAAGGAGACAACAGAAAACGCGCTGATGGGCTTGCTGTGGGCGAAATGGATGGAAAAGGGCTCGATCCATCACACGAACAGGACGAACGCCGATAGGAATACGAGTGACAGGCTGCATGCGATGCCGGGAATGCTCATCATGTGCTTTCCTCCTCAAGGCTGCGATGTGACGGCTTTAACAGACTGAGCCTCAAGCCGGTTGCGCAAAACTACCGAGATTCCGGCAGTTTGTTCATAAGTCAGCATTTTTAGAGCTGGGTGGTCTTTGAACCTTCTCTGTTTCTTCGGTGTATTATCAGAGACGCCGGCCCGCTCGACACCGGCGAAAAATAAGGCATAATCCTGCGATGACAGAGCGGACGCGCACACGAAAAGCTATATCCATTGGCCTTGGCTTAGCATTATCTGGGTTTGGCCTGTTGGGCTTCATCTATATGTTCCTTTTCTCTGGCCCTGTGACGCTGTTGGTCTGGGCAGCGCCGATAACTTTGCTAGCCTCTGGTGTGGCCATTCTTTGGGATGATGTAAAACCCTCATGACCCAGCCACAAAAAGACTACGACAAGAGTCTTGACCTGCATGATTCCGAATGGGGCAAAGATGGTAAGAAAGCCCCCATGTTCGGACCGGGCGCTTTCTGGTTCTTTCGCGTAATTCTTCCGACGATTATTACGGGTATCGTCATAGCTTATGGCGTCAGTTGGTTTTTAGTCTCGGTAGTTGGGATGCCGACAGGCCGCTGACGCTTCCGATAAACGGCACGCTCTTGTTCGTGATGTTCTTCAGCGCCGGCGCCGATCCTGTGGCTGCTGCATTCCGCAATGCATTGAAGCCTTGAACCGCTGCACGGTCGGCCACGTTTGCTGCACCGAATCCAATAACACCCGGAGCAGCAGCGCCGATAGCGATTCCAGGAGGGCCAAAGACGCTGCCCAATAGCCCGCCAACGGCAGACCCGGCGCCAGCAGAAACAACGCCGCGCGGGGCAAACTTGCTGAGCCAGTTGACGACGCGCGGCGTCATCTCGCTCTTAGCAAGCTGCCGGATCAAAGCCACTTCCTCACCTGAAAAACCTTTTTCCTTGCCTTTGGCGATCTGCGTGTAAAGCTGAGACGCCTTGTCGCGAATGGCATTCTGCATACCGGACTGAGAATATTTCGCGCTTTTCACGTCAGCGAGGTCGAACAGTTCCTCAATCTTTTGAGCCTTGGCCCGCTTCGCCCAAACCGAGTTTGCCTCCTTGAACAGCTTGAAACCCTGCACGTTGCCGGTCACATCGTTTGCGGTCGCATTATCCGCAGCAGCATCGATGATGGTTTTCATTCGCATCAACGTGCGTTCGTCCTGCGGCTGGGCGTTCTTCATCGCAAGATTGACTTCCTGCCGAAGCTCATGGAACTGCGACAGGGATATTGGCTTGCCCCGCAACGCCTGAATGTCTTCGACAATGCCGAGTGTGTTGGGACGCAGCTTGTCGTTCGGGCGGCCAGCCGCGAACGTCATGTTGTTGATGAGCTTGTCCGTTGTTTGCGGTTTCAGAACGATTTGCGCCTGATCGGCCTGTTGGTACAGGTTTTGTGCCATGCTGGTCAGGACATCGACAGACGGTGCATTTACTATGGAAGCATTGCGGGCCGCTGCTCCAGCATAAATATCCGCAGCCTTAGATACCCCGGCACCGGTTACGCCGCCAACGAGCGCGCCAAATAGCGCTCCTTCTCCTCTGCCGCCCGGCCTTGCCTCTCCCGCTCCTGTCAACGCCCCATATCCAGCCCCTTCGAGCGCTGCGGCTCCTGTCCTGCCGATGACTGGCAAAGAACGACCGGCTAATGTCGCACCAGTGCTGGCAATCGTGCCGCCTGTCGCCAAACCGCCTGCAAGCTCGCCAACGGTGGATGCAACGGGGTTCTGGCTGCGCATCGCTGCCTTTTTGGCGTCTTCCTGCTTTTGGGCTTCGGAATAGCTGGTATTCCCCCCGAGCGAACGGGTCGCAGCTACCGCTTCATCGTCCCAGCCGAACAGCGGAGCACGCTGCGCACCGCTTGAAAATGCATCGATCGATTTTGCGATGGGACCGAGCGGGTTGTAAGCCCCGCTGTAAATGCCACTGGAATAATACTTGTCCCGCTCCACTTCCGCTGACCGTTCGGATGCGCCAGGCAGGCGGCCGGTTTTCGGGGCGGCTTGCTGATCCGGTGTTGCTGGCGCTCTCTGGCCGAGAGCCGCCGCAATCTCGTCCACGGTCTTTTCCTGATCGGCGCGGGACAGAGAGAGGAAAGAATCGTCTACCTCGACATCGCGACCGTTGATTTCAAGCATAGCCATTATTTCACCCGCCATTTCGTGCCACTGGTCGTGCGGCCGGTATCGACCGTCGCCGCGCCGCTGGACGGCACGTATTCGTTGCCAGATGCCTGAGCCTCAAGTTTGCGCACGCCTTCGCTAACGGCGTCGTTGAAGTCATCGAGCGCTATCTTGAAATCCTTCTCGTTCTGAGCCGTGTTAAGCCGGACATAGGCGTCTTCAGCCTTCTTGCCTTCGAAGTCGGTAATCTGACCGCCGCCTTGCAGCAACTGGCGAGCCTGAAGGAATGCGCCGCCCTGAAGCTGATTGATCTTGCCTTGCACGCGATTGGATTCCGGCGACCGATTTGGCATGTCGGACCGGAGCAAAAGGCCACCCGTATTCGGCACGGATCCGAGCATATTCGGCAAGTATGGATCGGTTTTCAAGTCGTTGACCTGTTTGGCCACCATAGCCGCCGTTTGACGAGCGGAACCAAGTTGGCCTGCTGCCTCGCCCCGGCTCTTGCCGGAGAGCTTTTCGCGCTCAGCATCAGCAAGGTTTTTCGGCGTCTCAGAAATTCGCGCGCCGGTCCGGTTGTTAATCGTAAGCGTTCCTGTGCCGGTGTCGATGTTGCTGGTTCCCGGCGTCGGCGTGAAGCCATCCGGCAACTTTGTCTGCTGGAAGGTGCCGTTTTTCGATAGCTGACCGAGAACAGTGCGTCCCTGTGCATCGGTACCGTACACCGGAGCAAGACCGTATTCGGCATCGTCGGCACCACCGACGCCACCCGGCGGCTCAATCCACTGGCGGGTATTGGCATCGTACAGACGTTTTCCAACGGCCATCAGATTGCTTTTCGGCTTCTTAGCTTCCATATCTGCGGCATAGTGCAGCTTGAAAGCATCTCCGCCGCTGAGCATTCCGCTTTCCACGGCTTGCGCCAGTTCTGGATTTGCAGTCTTCAGGAATTCCACGGTGCGGTTCAGCTTTCGCGCATCGGAAAATCCCTTTGCGCCGAGCGCCGCCTGTTCAGTGCCGGTTTTGCCGGACAGCAGCCCAAGGCCAGACTGAAGCAGAGCGTCACCATTATTGTTCAGCCATGATCCGAAGCCCTGATTTTTGAAGGGTGGGACAGGTGCCATGTTCAAGCACTCCTCATGTTTGCGTTACCGAAGTCACCGCTGCTGAACACGCCGGGGAACTCTTGGCCGGAGGCTCGGAGTTTTTCGGCTGCTGCTCGCAACACGAACTCGTTCACGGAAAGCCCCTCGCGCTGCGTTGCGTCGAAAAGGGCTGTTCTGAAACCGGCGGTCACCCGGTTATCTCGCAGCATCAGATTTACAATCTCGGCTTTGGGCTGCCGCTGGCGCTTGGCTTCTTTCATCAGAGCCTCCTTGAAACTCAAATCACGAGAATCATAGGCTATTCTCTACCCCTTGGGGATTTGACATGTGTGGACATTTGGCGGTTTTCTCGGGTTCAAAGGGGAACGCCGATGCGGTCGATATAGCGGCGAACGTCTGGGTGTGACCTGTTGCCGCTCCGAAGCAACTCAAGCGTTGCGTGGTCGCCCTCCATTACCATCTCAAGCGCGACGGCGGAAATCTGCAACGGAGCGCCCGGGGCAGACTGACGCCCAATGCCGTGCTGCCGGTTCCATCGGCGGATAGTTCGGGGGCAGACCGCCGCCCGGTGTGCCGCCTCGTTAATCCTGATTATCTCATCTGGTCGCATCGGAACCGGCGTTCGTGCAGATTCGATCAATGAAAGGCCCTCTTCATCGTGCGATCCACTACCCGGACGCCCAGTCGCTGAGCCCAAGCCTTCGCATGTCGTCGAGCTTCTTCTGCGCATTGGCCCATCCATAATCCTTGCCGCTCTCCGTCATCAAATGACAGCTCTACGAGGCAGAATGTCGGTGCGTTAAAAAACGGAATTATGCCTTGCGGGTCGCTATCGTTATCGCGAAACACGCCGGTTATCTGAGTTTGCACGATTTCGATTTGTTCGAATACGTCACCCACCAACACAAAATTTTCGTTCATGGTGCAGCCCTCCAACCGCGGACGGTACGCACGATCAAGAAATCATTCTCGGAAGCTTTCGACTTGCGAGGGTGTCGTAGGTGAAAAAGAGAGTTTGAGGCTTTCACCCCTTCAAGAGCAAAAACACCTTGCTGCGAATGAGCGGTCGATTTTTTTGTTTTCGCGTAAAAAGTCTTTTTCTTTGTTTTTGTCTTTTTCTCTGTCTTGTTTCCATCTCCCTCTACATCTCTATCTCCATCTCTGTATATCGAAAGGCTTTGGATAGGCTTTGCAAAGGGTATCATCGGAAGCCTCCATTAAGGTATCTGGTTGATGCCAGCCGGTCGGGCATGCCGAGCACGTTCGAGGCTGCTTTGTCAGTCTCCTGCTTGTCCGCAAAGTCACGAGATACTTCAAACTCGAGCTGGGTGGACGCCCGCAAAGCGTCACTTTCAATAGCTGCTATGACACGCTCTATCCCCAGTGCATGCTTTCGGTTGGTAGGCGGATTCGTGTCAAACCAACCACACACGAACACCTCAAAAGTTTCGGGGTCGCCTATAACCAAACCCGAGTTCTTCAGGGCGGCTAAAGCGCTGCGATATTGCTCTCCTTGCCATCCCAAATCATCTACGGCATATCCTTCAGGTAAACGGAAGCAACCTGTGATGTTCTGGTGTTCGCACGTCATGAGATAGAGCATCAACAGCCTCGCCTCATCGGTCGGGAGCGCCTTGAAAGCTTTGTTGCGCCAAATTTTGGGGGAAACCTTTGTGAAATCGCGCATCAGCCGTACACCTTCCGATTAACTCGGAAGTTCTGCGCCAGCTTGCACGCCTCGCATGCTTGAAGGGCAGAAAGACCAAATTCAGCTTTCAGGGTTGGAACCGCCTGGGGCGGCGGCTCCTTTTGTTCGGCAAGCCATTGGGCTGCACGTATAACCTTTGGGTTATTTTTCGGCTCCCTCATGCGGCGGCCCTCCCATCTGTCTCGGAGGCTTCAGCCGGGATTATCTCGACTTCGGTATGCAGCAGGTAGCGCGCGTGCGACCCGGGGAAGGGGCCGTCGTGAGCTTCGTTCACTGTCTCGATAACAAGGCCGAAATCCTTACGCAGCCGATGAATATATGCGGACCAACGCGGGCCGGGATGATCGATCGGAGTGCAGCCGTGCTTGCCGGCGTCAACAAGGTTCTTAAGCGCCCAGCCAAATCGGCCAATGAGCTTGAACGGCTGCCCGTCAGGGAGAACACGGGCGGTTGTGATGATACGTTTCGTCATGCTGCCAGACCTCCAAGGCCGTGAAGCTGGCAAATGGTCTTCGCATGCCAGAAGGACACGCGGCACCGACGCATGACGGACTTGACCGCCAGCAATTCAGATTGATTTTCGGGGGTGGATTCTGTAGGGTTCCAAGCATCAAGCCCAGCCAGAGCATTGATATTGGAACCCGGTTTAGCGCCTGCCAGCGCGGCCGGGTTTTCCGTTTTCATCAGGACACCTCAAGCGGCGCGCTGCTGTTTCGCGGCTTCAATGGCGCCGAGAATTTCAGACTGAGGAAAGCGGCTTGTTCGGCCGAGCTTGACCGGCTTTTGAAGTGTGCCGTCGTTTACTCGGTTCCAAACCGAAGCCCGGGAGATGCCAAGAAGTGCACCCACTTCCTTGTCGGTCAAGAGCCGATCGGCAAAAGGGAGATTGCTATTTGTCGCATCCATGTGATTTACCTCGTTAGGCTGCGCGGTTAACGAGGATTAGACTATGGTAGACGAAATGCGCAGTCTAAACAAACACTTGCGCGCGATTGCGCGCGCTTGCCCGGCTTCTGCGCAGGCCTTGCGCGGCTTCTGCTCGACGGTTGCGCGGATTATTGATCGTATTTCCCAGCGTTCTTTAACTCATATACTCTACGGGATACGCCTGAAGATATGCCCTCAAGAGCGCAAGCTTTCTGGTGAAGATTTCGCGTTATATGGCCGTTCCGTTCAGCTTTGATCTGATCATAAATCGCGGAGGCCTTGTCCTCTATCGCTTTGACAGCATCGCTGTTGGTAGGCTTCGGCGGCGGCGGCAAAAGCGCCTCAAGATCGGCTTCTTTGACGAAAATATGTTCATACCCATTGCCAGCAAAACCAGAGCCATAAGGCGCGGCCGGGTTCATCCGGCACATGGTGAGACGGTTTTCTATGTCGGGTACATTCCACCACTCTTTAGGCCGTAGCGATGAGAATGCGCCCCCATGCGTCGGCAGCGTCACATATCCAAGCTTGCCGTCTCGCAGCGCATCCTTCACAAGACCGACAACACGCGCCCATCGGTCTTTAGCTTTGATCCGTTTTCGGTTCTCTTCGGGTATCAAGCTTCTCCCATATAGTACGGCCTCGTCGCTTAGTACTCGGCGCGTTCCAACACGGTCATCAGGTGAAATGGGGCTTGATCTAGCAGTCTGAAGAGGGAGCAGTAATTCAAACGTTTCGACTTTCCACGAAAGCTTAGAGGGGTCCGTAGAGGCGATTAAAGCGGATAGCTCGCGCAGGTAATCTTCGTAAGCCCGCTGGTAAGCGCCACCAGCGAGCCCGCGCGCAATCAAGTCCTGCGGCGTCTCTATCGGAGGCGCGGTAAAAAGTTCGTTTCCCGCCCATTCGTCTGCATAGGTCGCCTTGCCGATGCGCCGTATGGCGCGGGCTAAGAATACAAACCCATATGCATCATCCGGCCACAAATTCGGTTTTGACCAGAACTGATAACGTTCATTCATTCGCTGCACTCCGCGAAAGCACCAGATACCGCAGGGAAACCAAAGGTGCAGTGGCTTGTCGGATGGCCGTCCTATACCTACGGATTCGAAATCCTCTATCCTTCAGCAACCAGCCGCAGGACTTGCCCGCCCTTACCCGTCACATGCTTTGCCCAGCGCTCAAGAAGCTTGCGGCGCTGCTCTAGGAAATCAGTGCGCCGATAAGCTCGCTCAACTTTACCGCCCACGGTATGCGCAAGCGTTGTTTCCGCGATGTCATGTGGTGTGTCGGTGGTTTCAGCGATCCAATCCCTTAATGACGAGCGGAAGCCGTGGGGGCGATAAGGCATCTTAGCCCGCTCCATCAGCCTGGACATCGTGGCATCAGAAATGACGCCTTTTTTGACGCTGGGGAAAAGAAACCCATCACGAGCCAAAGGTGTGGCGGCTTTCACGACTTCAAGCGCTTCAGGGGGCAGGGGAACGCGAAAGTCGGGCGTCTTGCCTTTCCGGCCCTTCATTGTCTCCCCTGGTATCGTCCACACGTCGTCATCGACCTGGGAAAGATGGAGAAAGCGCAACGGGCGAGAGCGAACGCCTGTCAGGATAAGAAGGCGGAGGGCTAGATGGGTTATCGAGCCATCAGAGAGACGCTCGTAGAAAGCTGGCACATCTTGCCAAGGCATTGCTGGGATATTTGTCGCGTCGTGGCGCTGTTGGCCGAGTAATGCACGCGCTTTTGCCGTCGCTTGCAAATCCACGTCTAGACCAAGAGCTGCTGCATGTCTCATGCAGATATCCAGGCGATTGAGTGCCTTTTGAGCCGTGGCCGCTTTGGTATGCCAGATGGGTGAGAGTGTATCGCGAATTTGCGTCTGTTCGATCTCGGCAACGGGCGTCTTCCCAAGCCTCGGCAGAACATGAATCTCTAGAGGACTGAACCAGCGCCCCGCTTTACCATCATCTTTCAGTTCCGCCTTCCTGCTTTCAAATGCATCCTCGGCAACGTCCTTTAGAAGATGAAGACGTTTGGCGGCTTCTCGCCTCCGTTTCTCGCGTTGGGTAATTGGATCCAAGCCAGAGCGGATAACAGCACGCCAGCGTTCCGCGCCTTCACGCGCCTCTTTCAATGAGACTTCCGCAATAGCGCCTAGACCCATTTCCCGGCGCCGTCCGTGGATAGTGAAACGCAACACCCATTGGCCGCCGCCATCTTCGCGCTTGAAAAGCCAAAGGCCGCCACCGTCTGCGTGCTTTCCGGCCGAAGAGTTCTTTACCGAAAGCGCCGAAAGCCTGTTGAGAGTGCGCACCACCAATCCACCTTTCAATCCACCCAAAGCACCTAGACTTGCGTAGACTTCATTATACGTGGTTGATTGGCGATAGGCAGCAGGAAACTTTGCATATCAAGGTATATTAGAAGGCGCTAGGCGGCGCTGGAAACTGTTAGACTTCAATTCAATGCCCGCCGTCCGCACCATTTTCATTCCAGATTACAAGATTTCTCTCTGGTTTTTCTGCGACCTGCGGGCTTTCCGCATGGGTTTTACGCCGGATTCGCTCATTTTTTGGCATAGACCGCACTGAATCAGGCGGGTTAGCCTAAAAAATGAACGTGGTTAAGCAGACGGCATTTTTCCGTAAAAATCACCCAAAAGAGCCTATTGACCTTGCCACGATGGGAAGCCCTATCTTTTTTTAATACAAGAAAAGAGGGGTCATAAGCATGTCACAAATCCAGCTCCGGGCGAGCCATACGATAGCCATCGATGGGATGACATGCGCCTCTTGTGTTGGCCGTGTGGAAAAGGCGATTGCCAAGGTGCCGGGTGTCCTCAAGGCTTCGGTCAATCTGGCAACGGAACGCGCCGATATTTCTTTTTCCGGTCCGCCTGATGTACTGGCCGTTATCGATGCCGTCCGGAATGCGGGATATGGCGTCGAAGAGAAAACCGTCGAGCTCGATATTGAGGGCATGACCTGCGCCTCCTGTGTCGGGCGTGTCGAAAAAGCGCTGAAGGCCGTCTCCGGTGTTTCCGGTGCGAGCGTAAATCTGGCGACGGAGCGCGCCACTGTCCGCGTTGCCGGCAATGCCGTCTCGGCCGCCACCCTGGCGGAAGCGATCAAGCAAGCGGGTTATAAGGCGAGCGAGACTGCCGCCGATAAAGCCAAGGGTGATGAGCCCGACCGACGTGAAGCTGAACTACGCGGTCTGAAAATCAGCCTTGCTATCGCGGTCGCCCTGACGCTGCCGGTCTTCGTTCTGGAAATGGGCTCGCATATGGTGCCCGCCATCCATGACTTCGTGATGGAAACCGTCGGCATGCGGGAAAGCTGGTATCTGCAATTCGCGCTGACCACGCTTGTTCTCTTCGGGCCGGGCTTACGCTTCTTCAAAAAGGGCATACCAGCGCTTCTGCGGCTGGCGCCGGACATGAATTCGCTTGTCGTGCTGGGCACCGCCGCCGCCTGGGGATTTTCGGTGGTCGCCACCTTTGTGCCCGAGATCCTGCCGAGAGGCACGGCCAATGTCTATTATGAGGCGGCGGCGGTTATCGTCACGCTGATCCTGCTCGGCCGTTTTCTGGAAGCGCGCGCCAAGGGCCGCACCAGCGAGGCGATAAAGCGGCTCGTTGGCCTGCAAGCCAAGTCGGCCCGCGTGTTGCGCAATGGTGAAACGATTGACGTGCCGCTGCAGGATGTTGTGGCCGGCGATGTGATCGTGGTTCGCCCCGGCGAGAAGGTGCCCGTTGACGGTCTGGTGCTTGATGGTTCCTCCTATGTGGATGAATCGATGATCACGGGCGAACCTGTGCCGGTGACCAAGGTGGCAGGCTCCGAAGTCGTCGGCGGCACGATCAACCGGAACGGTTCCTTCACCTTCCGCGCTACCAAGGTGGGTGCCGATACGCTGATTGCGCAGATCATCCGCATGGTTGAGGAGGCGCAGGCCGACAAGCTGCCCATTCAGGCTTTGGTGGACAAGGTGACCAACTGGTTCGTGCCGGCGGTGATGCTGGCAGCACTCGCCACCTTTATCGTCTGGTTCGTTCTTGGGCCGGAGCCGGCGCTTACCTTTGCGCTCGTCAACGCCGTCGCGGTTCTCATCATTGCCTGCCCGTGCGCCATGGGCCTTGCCACGCCGACATCGATCATGGTCGGAACCGGCCGTGCCGCCGAGATGGGTGTCCTGTTCCGCCGCGGCGATGCGCTCCAGACCCTGCGTGACGCCGACGTCATCGCCGTCGACAAGACCGGCACGCTGACGCTCGGCAAGCCGACGCTGGTTCATTTCACCACGACGGAAGGCTTCGATCCGGATGAAGTGCTGCGCCTTGTCGCCTCGCTTGAGAACCGTTCCGAACATCCGATTGCCGAAGCGATTGTCGAGGCGGCGAAACATGGTGGCCTGACGCTTGCCGACGCGGAGGGCTTTGAGGCCACCCCTGGTTTCGGCGTAGCGGCAATGGTTGACGGTCGCAGGGTCGAGGCCGGAGCTGACCGGTTCATGGTGAAGCTCGGTTACGATGTCACGATGTTCGCGGATGAAGCCGACCGGCTTGGCCGGGAAGGGCAGTCGCCGCTCTATGCCGCCGTGGATGGCAGACTGGCAGTGATTATTGCCGTTGCCGATCCGGTCAAGCCGACGACGCCGGAGGCGATAGCGGCTCTGCACGCACTTGGTCTCAAGGTCACGATGATCACCGGCGACAACCGCCGCACCGCCGAAGCCATTGCCCGCCGTCTCGGTATCGATGAGGTGGTGGCGGAAGTCTTGCCCGACGGCAAGGTGGACGCTGTGAAGAGGCTGGCCGCTGGCGGGCGGAAAGTTGCCTTTGTCGGCGATGGCATCAACGATGCGCCGGCCCTTGCGGCAGCCGATGTCGGGCTTGCCATCGGCACGGGTACGGATGTCGCCATTGAAAGCGCCGATGTGGTGCTGATGTCGGGTGATCTGCGCGGCGTTGCCAATGCCATCGCGCTCTCCAAGGCGACGATCCGCAATATCGGCCAGAATCTGTTCTGGGCCTTCGCCTACAATGCCGCGCTCGTTCCCGTGGCGGCCGGAATATTGTATCCTGTCAACGGCGTTCTGCTGTCGCCTGTCCTTGCTGCCGGAGCCATGGCGCTTTCCAGCGTCTTCGTCTTGACGAATGCGCTACGCCTCAAAAGCTTCCGCCCGCCGCTTGTGGACAGGTCATCCGACACGCAACTCGCAGCGGCCGAATAGGAGGCTGATGTCATGACGCCTGGAAACACAGTCTATCTGCCGCGTATCGGACGCAGCATTCTGGCGGCGCAGGGTGAAACCGTGCTTCAGGCCGCCCTTGCCGCCGGGATTTCTTATCCGCATGGCTGTCGCATGGGCCGGTGCGGGGCCTGCAAATCGCACCTCGTTTCGGGTGAGATCGACCTTCTCAAGCACACACCCTTTTCATTGACCGAAGAGGAAAAGGCCGAGGGCCTGACGCTCGCCTGCCGCGCCGTGCCGCTGAGCGACGTGACCATCGGCTGGCTCGACGGTGAGGATGAGTTCGCCGATATTCCGACCGGCCGTTTCGAAGGCATTATTGCGGAAGCGATTGACGCGACGCATGATATCAAGCTCATTCGGATCAGGCTCAACGACCGCGAACTGTTCACCTTCAAGGCAGGGCAATATGTGCGCCTGCTTTATCAGGACTGTTCGCCGCGTGACTATTCCATCGCCAGCCGCATCGATGAGGAACTGATAGAATTCCACGTCCGGCATGTCCCCGGCGGTGTCACGAGCGGCCATATTTTCGCGAATGCCAGGGCTGGCGACCCTGTCACGCTCGTCGGTCCCTTCGGGTCTTCATACCTGCGGGAAAAACATTGCGGACCGATCCTCGGCATTGCCGGCGGTTCGGGGCTGGCGCCGGTGAAGGCGGTGGTGGAGGCAGCGCTTGCCGCAGGCCGGGCCACGGGTCGCGAACGCCCGATCCACGTCTATTTCGGCGCCCGTGCGCAGCGTGACCTCTATATGGTCGACCGTTTCGAGGAACTTGCCGCAACGCACCGTAATCTGAGCTTCGTTCCGGTTCTCTCGAATGAAGAACATGCACAAATCCGGTGCGGTTATGTCGGCTCAGCCGTGGCGGATGACTTTGACGATCTCGATGGCTGGAAGGCCTATCTCGCAGGCCCGCCGGCGATGATCGAGGCGACGGTGCCGCAGCTTCTGGCAAGGGGCATTCGCACCGCCGACATTCATGCAGATGTGTTTTTCACTCCCGAAAGATAGGAGCAGGATCGATGAATATTGGCACAGCCGCCACCGCATCCGGTGTTTCTGCAAAGATGATCCGCCATTACGAAACGATCGGCCTGATCAAATCGGCAAACCGCACGGAATCCGGTTATCGGGTCTATACCGCCAACGATCTGGAAACGCTGCGCTTCATCAGGCGCGGGCGCGATCTCGGTTTTTCAATCGAAAAGATCCGGCAGCTCATGACCCTGTGGCGCGATCCGGGCGGCGCATCCTGCGATGTCAAGCGCATCGTCATGGAACATGTTGTCGACCTGGAAGCCAAGATGCATTCGCTTCGGGACATGGCCGACACGCTTCGAAATCTCGCGACCTATTGCCCTGATAATGGTGAGCCGGATTGCCCGATCATCCAGGACCTGGCGCAATCAGAAGATCCCGATTTTGCAGCGGTGGCGGCGGTGCCCAAGCGGTCCGGCATGCTGAAGGGCACGTCCGGTCCACTGACGGAATTACATCGCCTCGCGAAATAAACAGCCGTTCCCTGCCGGGCACCGGCAGCCGATTGCAGTGCAAACACCAATTGTGGTGAAGGAGACCAGGCCATGTGGATACAGATATTACAGCGCTTTCTTATTCTGTGCCTGATGCTGGCGATCGTTTCCGTCATCGCGTTTCTTTTGCCCTATATGGCGGGCGGCGATCCGGCCCGCACCATTCTCATGTCGCGCATGCGCGATACGGCGCTCGATCCGCACGCGGTCGAGGCGCTGAGGGTAAGCCTCGGACTGGACCGTCCGCTTTATGTGCAATATTTCGCATGGCTGTCTGGCGCGCTGCGGGGCGATCTCGGCTTTTCCTTCACCAGCAGCCAGCCGGTAGCCGCCGAGCTTTTGCGGTCGCTCTGGGTATCGGTGACACTGGCGCTGACTGCCCTTGCGATTGCCGTCGCCGTCGCCCTGCCGCTCGGCACGCTGGCAGCGATGCGACCTGGCGGACGGCTGGACAATTTCGCGACGCTGATGATCCAGACCTTTGTTGCAACGCCGGAATACTGGTTCGCGCCGATGTCGGCGCTGGTTTTCGCGCTTTATCTCGGCTGGTTGCCATCTGCGGGATGGGATAGCTGGCGCTCGCTGGTGCTTCCCGCCCTGACGCTGACCCTGCGTCCGCTGGCCTATTTCACGCAGGTGACGCGCGCCGCCATGGCCGAGGTTCTTCGTGCGCCTTACATCACGGCGGCCCGCAGCCGCGGCCTCGGCATGCATAGCACGGTCCTGCGGCACGGTGTCCGCAATGGCTCGCTTCCGGTCGTCACCTTCTTTGCATTGTGGCTTGCCGGCCTGCTTGGCGGATCGGTGGTTGTGGAAGTTATATTCGCCATCCCCGGCATGGGCCGGCTGCTCTACGACGCCGTGGTCAATCGGGATATTCCTATGCTGCAGGGCGGTTTCATCTGCATCGTTGCCCTGTCCATCCTGATCAATACCCTGGCCGACGGCTTTTATGTCCTGATCAATCCAGCAATGCGAGGTCACCATGACCATTAGTCACTTTCCGAGCGCGACAGCTGCCGCCATGCCGATGACCACGCCCAAGCGCCCCGCGACACTGTCCCGGTTCACGGACTTCATCCGCCGGCGGCACTGGACCTTCTATGCGGGATCGGCGATTTTTCTCGTCATCATCCTCCTGCTGGTGATCGCGCCGTGGATTTCGCCCTACAATCCCGCGCAGCAGAATCTGCGCCTGCGGTTGAATGCCCCCAGCGCCGCCTATTGGCTGGGAACCGACCATCTGGGGCGCGACGTCCTGAGCCGGCTGCTGATCGGCGGTCGTTTCACGGTCACGATCGCCGCCATCACGGTCATTCTGTCGGTCGTCATCGGAACCTTCATCGGCATTATCAGCGGCCGCAGCCGTGGCGTCCTTGACGAGATATTGATGCGGGTGGTGGATCTGCTCATCGCGATACCGGATGTCGTGATCGCCATTTTCCTCGTCGCCATTTTCGGTCCGGGATATGGAACGCTGATCGCGTCTTTGACCATTGTCGGCTGGACACCCTTTGCGCGGCTGGCACGCGGGCTGACGCTTTCCATCAATTCACGCGAATATATCCGCGCCGCCGAAGTCCTGGGCTGCACGCGGCGTTTCATCATCTTCCGGCATGTCATCCCCAACACCATCTGGCCCATCGCAGCCGTTGCCTTCCTGCGCTTCGGCCACAAGCTGATCACGGTGGGTGGATTGTCGTTTCTCGGCCTCGGCGTGCAACCGCCGGCCGCCGACTGGGCGCTGATGCTGGCGGATGCGCAGGCTTATGCGGAGCGGATGCCCGTTCTCGTCATCGCACCGGGTCTGGCGATTTTCCTGTCGGCGCTCAGCGTCACGTGGATCGGCCATGGCCTCAACCTGGAGACCAAGAAAACGAACGGTCACTGAGGTTCATGAAACAAACGATGATCGAGAGCCGGAAGGAGAGTAATATCGTCTAAAGCCGCATGAAAATACGCAAATGCCTCCGATTCAAAAATAATAAGGGGAACTCTTATGAATATCGAAGGACAAACGCATGCCAATACGGCCATATCTCCGGAGCGGACGCAGCTTCTGGAAATCGAGGACCTGCACGTTTCGGTGCCGGCGCAAAATGGCCGCAAGTTTGTTATTTCGGGCCTGACGCTTTCCGTCAATGCTGGCGAAGTCGTCGCTCTCGTCGGCGAATCCGGATCGGGCAAGAGCATGACGGCGCTGTCGCTGATGCGGCTCTTGCCGCAGGGCGCGGAAATCAATTCCGGCCGTATTTCCTTTGCCGGTCGCGATATTCTGGCCTTGTCATCCTCCGAGCTTGATGCGCTGCGCGGCGCCGATATCGGCATGCTGTTCCAGCAACCCCAGGCCATGCTCGATCCGACCAGCCGGGTGAGGACACAGGTTGCCGAGCCGCTCTGGATCCACCGCAAGATGAGTCGGCACGCGGCGCTCAGCCGGGTTGTCGGCCTCTTGTCGGATGTCGGAATTCCCGATCCGTCGGCGCGGGCGCAATGTTTCGCCCATGAGCTTTCGGGCGGCATGGCGCAACGTGTCATGATCGCGGCGGCACTCTCTGGTAATCCGCAACTGCTGATCGCCGACGAACCGACAACGGCGCTCGATGTCACCGTGCAGGCACAGATATTGCGGTTGCTTGACGATGAGCGCCGCAAGCGCCGGCTTGCGACGCTGCTCATCACCCACGACCTGTCGGTCGTCGCCGCATTCGCGGACCGGATAGCGGTGATGTATGCCGGTCGTATTGTCGAGGAGGGGCCGACCCAGGCAATCCTCAAGTCACCGCAACACCCCTACACCAAGGCGCTGATCAGCTGTTCGCTTCTGACGACAGACAGCGATGGCCAGCTGCTGACGATCCCGGGCTCCAGTTCGCAGGCCCATGACATGTCCTGCGGCTGCCGGTTTCATCCGCGTTGCGCGCTGGCCAAGTCGGCTGGCATGGGCAGCCGGTGCATGGCATCGGAACCCGATCTGAATAGCTTGCCCGAGGGGCGCAAAGCACGGTGCTGGGCGGTTGACGATGACCATGCCAGCCATACCAGTCACGCGGTCTGCTGAGGGAGGGTAGCGATGTTATCGACAGAGAAGACACAGACCCCGCCATCGGCGGAGAGCAAGAACCACCCCTATGTGGTGGCGAAGAACCTCTGCAAATATTACCCGATATCCGGGCTTGGTCACCGGGTGGTGAAATCCGTCGACGATGTTTCCCTGACCATCGGCGAAGGCGAAGTTCTGGGTCTCGTCGGCGAATCCGGCTGCGGTAAAAGCACCGTCGCCGGGCTGATAACGCGGCTGACCCACGCGACCAAAGGCGAGGTCAGCATTGGCGACCACGATATTCTGCATATGCAGGGCGAGACGCTCCGGCGCATGCGCCGGGTCGTGCAGCTGGTGTTTCAGGACCCTTATTCCGCGCTCGATCCGCGCATGCGCATCGGACAGAGCATGGAAGCGCCGCTTGCCCAGCATGGCATCGGCACACGCGATGAACGTGTGGCCCGTGTTTTCAAGATGCTGGAAGAAGTCGGCCTCGATGCCTCCTTTTATGACCGTTATCCAAGCCAGTGTTCCGGTGGGCAATTGCAACGCGTGGTCATAGGGCGCGCGCTTCTTCTCAATCCGAGCTTCCTTGTGTGCGATGAACCGACATCGGCGCTCGATGCCTCGATGCGCACGCAGATACTCAACCTGCTGATGGACATGAAGCGCCGTCACGGTTTGACGGTCCTGATGATTTCCCATGATCTTCGTGTTGTGCGTTATCTCTGCGACCGCATCGCGGTGATGTATCTCGGGCGCATCGTTGAAATCGCTGACCGCGAGGAGCTTTTCCGGGCACCGAAGCATCCTTATACGAAGGCGCTGATCGCCTCTTCGATGCTGGATGAGACCGGACTATATGCGCCGGAAATGCTTCTGGACGGAGATTTGCCAAGCCCGCTCAATCCTCCCGGCGGCTGCAAATTTCACACCCGCTGCAAATATGCGACGCAGATTTGCGGTGAAAAGGAACCGGTTCTGGAAAAGGTCGCCGGGGAGCATTCCGCACGCTGTCACCATTGGCGCGAGTGGGGCTGAGGGACAACGCAATAACAGTCTTCTGACCCGATAAAAACAGATGAATAGTGCGTTTGCGATTTAATATCGGAATTATATTCCGAGTATAAAAACATAAAATGAATAATATTCAGGTGGATGTTGAGTAAGCATCTAACGGATATGCTTTGTCATTCAAAAAGTAATAAATGAAAATTGGAAATTTTGTGAATGTGAATGAATTGTGAGCGTTGTCATCAAAAATAAAAGGGGAATATTCTATGGTCAAGCACGCACTTTTGGCGACATGCGCCATTGTGGTTTCGTTTGGAGCTGACGCGGCAAAGGCCGCCACGATTACCTATGACGATAATTTTGGTGTGAAAACCGGCTGGCAGATGGCTTCTGACGACGCCTATCTCGGCTCACGCGCGGGTTGCTTCGAGAGCCTGGTACGCGTCGGCTATGATATGAAGCTGGAGCCAAGCCTTGCCGAGTCCTGGAAGCAGACGGATCCCAAAGTGTGGGAATTCAAGCTGCGCAAGGGCGTCAAGTTCCAGAACGGCGAGCCGCTCGATGCCAAGGCCGCGGTCAATGCGCTGAGCAATCTTCTGAAGGCGCCGGTTCCGGCCCGCGCCTTTTCGCCGAAGCTGATCGCTGCCGTCGAGGCAGGCGGCGACGATGTCGTGAAGATAACCACCATCGAGCCCTCGGTGTTGGTGCCGGCACAGATGGCGAGCCCCGCCACCTCGATCCTTGCTCCGTCCGCCTATAAGGACGGCAAGGTCGATCCGGTGGGAACCTGCACCGGACCTTTCAAGATCACGGAGGTTGACCCCAGCCAGCATATGGTTCTGGAGGCCAACCACGATTATTGGGGCGGCATGCCGAAGCTTGCGGGCGGACGCGTGAATTTCGTGCCCGATGCCGATACCCGCGCTACCCAGGCCCGCACCGGTGAAGCGCAGATTTCGCGCCTCGTCCCGCCATGGACGGTCAAGACCATCGAATCCACCGATGGCGTCAAGGTTGCGCCGATCCCATCGCCCCGCATCACGGAACTGTTGCTGAACAATTCGAAACCGCCTTTCAACAATATCAAAGTCCGGCAGGCGATCCAGGCTGCCATCGATACGGGCGGTATCGCCGACAGTATCTATGAAGGTGTGGTCAAGGGCGCGGCCATGCCCTTCGCAGCGGGTGAGCCTTGGGCTGAAAAGGAATCCAAGTCCACCTATGACGTGGAAAAAGCAAAGTCTCTGCTGAAGGAAGCGGGTGTCGCACCCGGCAGTCTGAAAGTGACGCTTCTCGCCTATACGGCGAAGACGGAACTCAAGGATGTCGCGGCGATTATCCAGGCCCAGTTGCAGGAAGTCGGCATCAAGGTCGATGTGCGCGTTGCCGACTATAGCGCGATCGAACCGGATATGCTGGCCGGCAATTTCGACATGGCGTTGCTGTCGCGTGGTTACGCCACTGACGTCGCCGAACCGGCCGGTTTCCTCAACGCCGATTATACCTGCGGCGGCAGCTACAACATCTCGCATTATTGCAATGCGGATACGGACAAGCTGATCAAATCCGCCTATGCTGCGGCCGAGCCTGCCAAGCGGTACGCCATCTACGGCGAAGCGGCAAAAAAGATCTATGACGAGGCCGTCTCGGTCTTCCTCATCCATGAAACCGTGTTTGACGCCTATTCGGCCAAGCTTGAAAACTACAAGCCGCATCCGCTCAACTACTTTATCATGACGAAGGATCTGACGACGAAGTAAACCGGCGTGATGTTGCTGATGAACAGACGCCCGGCTCGCAAGAGCCGGGTCTTTTTTATGAGAAGGCCCTCGAACTTCTCCTCCGTCATTCCTGCCTTGACACGGAATCCAGCCGACGTGCGTCTGCGCGACGGGAAAATTCCTTTCAGCCCAAGGACTTGGGCTGGCTGGATTCCGGCTTAAGGCCGGAATGACGGAGGAGTGGAAGGTCACGAATACAACAAATGTTGTAGTTTTATCTACCGGCCGAAAACTGAAGTCAGACGCGTGCACAAGCCCGGTGTGTAACGGCATGTGGATGGTGTTCGCTTCATTAAAACCGGAAAACCTCCACCACCATCCCTGATCAAAAAAGGAGAGGGCATCTGCCGTTTGGGGAGGTAAGAGGGGCGAATGCTTATGTCATTCGCCGGGTATCAACTGAGGGCAGCGTGAAACGGGGCAGGCAAGGCGAAGCCGGCGGCAGCGGGGATAAAGCGCCGCCGGTATCTCATCCGATCAGGCGCGCGCTTCCGGCGTATAGCCAGCAGCGGTGATGATTTCGGCAATACGGGCCGCGTCGGAGACGCCGCCAACCACGACCGTGCGGCTTGCCGGATCGGCATGCACGGCGGCACCGGGAACGGTCTTTTCGATCGCGCCCTTGATCACACCGGCGCAGTGACCGCAGGTCATGTCTTCAACATGGAAAGAAAGGTCGGCATCAACAGGTGCGGCGGCGGTTTCGGGGTGATGCTGGTGGGCGGTGCACATAGGCGGTTCTCCTTGGTTTGGAAGTCGTGACAGGAGGAGCCTGGACTATTCCAACGTGGGAAGGTCAAGCGCTTTATTCATAAAGGCTGAAAGAGCGCGCTGCCATTTTAGCTGCGCCAGAAAATCGGCATCAGGAGCACGAGAACGGTGAGGATTTCCAGGCGTCCGAGCAGCATCATCACCGACAGCAGATAAAGCGCCGGATCGCTGATGGTGGAAAAATTGCCCGCCGGTCCGATGATCGGGCCAATGCCGGGGCCGACATTGGCAAGCGAGGTCGCAACGGCCGAGGTGGCTGTCAGGAAATCATAGCCCATCAGGCTCATGGCGAGGCTGCCGGCGATCCACAGCGCGATGAAACAGCTGACGAAGAGGAAGATCGTTCTGATCGTATCGGGATCGACCACCTGCTGGCCGTAACGCACCGAATAGACGGCGTTCGGATAGATCAGCTTTTTCAGCCCCGCCCGCACGACATTGAACATGATGAGAAAGCGGTAGGCCTTGATACCGCCCGCCGTCGAGCCGGAGCAGCCGCCCATGAATGTTGCGAAAAAGGCGACGACGACAACGAAGGGCCCCCAGAGCGTGTAGTCATCACTCGCAAAACCACCCGTGGAAAGAATGGAGGTCATGTTGAAGAAGGAATGGCTGAGCGCATCATCCAAGGGCACGCCGTTCCTGAAGTGGTGATAAACGCCGACCGCAATCGAGATCGCGCAGAGATAACCGAGGAAGACGGCGATCTGCGGATCGCGCAGCGTCTCCAGCCTGCGGCGCACGGCTAGCAGGATCATGACCGAAAAGGGCAGGCTGCCGAAGATCAGGAAGATGGTGGCGATCCAAAGCAGCGCCGTATTGTTGAAATAGGCGAAAGACGCGTCATGGGTGGAGAAACCACCGGTCGCGACCGTCGACATGGCATGGTTCAGCGCATCGAAATGCGACATGCCGGCAAAATCGTAAGCGATCGTGCAGGCGAGCGTCATGATGATGTAAATGGCCACGAAAGCCCGGGTGAAGCTCGCCAGCCGCGCAAAAGGCCGGTCGTTGCCGGTATCGGAGGATTCCATGCGGAAAAAGGTCATGCCGCCGACGCGCAGCAGCGGCAGGATGAAGAGGCCGAGCGCGACAATACCGATACCGCCAAGCCAGCACAGCAGCGAACGCCAGAGAAGGATGCCCTGCGGCGCGTTGTCGAGACCGGCGATGGCTGTCGATCCTGTCGTGGTAATGGCGGAAACGGATTCGAATATTGCCTGGCCGAGCGTCAGGTTGAGTTCGGACAGGTAAAGCGGAACCGCGCCGACGACGGAAAAGACCAGCCAGAGCAGGTTGACGAGCAAAAAGCCGAAACGTTTGTTGAAGGAGGCTATTGGCCCACGCGTCGCCAGCGCACAGGCAAGCGCAAAACCGCCGCACATGAAACCCGACAGCGCAAACACCATCCAGTCGTCATTGCCGTAATAGAGATCGGTGAGCGCCGGCAGAAACATGGCCGTCGCCATGTAAAGCCCGAAGATGGAAGCCACATAGATGACCGAGCGCAGAAGGTTACTGTTCAAGAAATGAAACCCGGAGTTCGTTGCCGCGCTGAAATGAGTCTTTGTCTCGGACGCCTTCCTATGGCATAGCGGGTGCCATTATGAATTTCAATGGATTGACTATCGTGGACAAGCAGCTTGTGGAAGCAGCGCGGCGGGAAGTGCGGGAAATATTCCCGGAAACGCCGTTGCAGTTGAATGAACATCTCAGCCGTCGGTATGGCGCGTCGATTTGGCTGAAGCGTGAAGATCTGTCCCCGGTTCGCTCCTACAAGATTAGAGGCGCATTCAATTTTCTCCGCAAGGCGGTGGCCAAGGCTGGCAAGAACAAGATTTTCGTCTGTGCGTCGGCGGGTAACCACGCGCAGGGTTTTGCTTTCGCCTGCCGCCATTTCGGCGTTCACGGCGTCGTTTTCATGCCGGTGACGACACCGCAGCAGAAAATCGAAAAGACCCGCATCTTCGGCGGTGAATTCATCAGCATCCGTCTGGTGGGTGATATATTCGACCAGTGTTACGCCGCTGCCCGCAAATATGTTGAGGACAATGACGGCTACATGGTGCCGCCCTTCGACCATGAGGACATCATCGAGGGCCAGGCGACGGTCGCTGCCGAAATCATGGATCAGCTTCCGGAAGGCACGAAGCCCGATATCGTCGTCATGCCCGTTGGCGGCGGCGGTCTCTCTGCGGGTCTTTCAGGTTTTCTCGCCGGCACGGTCCGCAAGGAGAACTTCGTGTTCTGCGAGCCGGAAGGTGCGCCGAGCCTGAAGAAGAGCATCGAGCGCGGTGAACCGGTGACGCTGAACAAGGTCGACAATTTCGTTGACGGCGCCGCCGTTGCCCGCATCGGCGACCTGAACTTCAAGGCGCTGAAGGACTTTCCGGCCGAGCAGGTCTTGCTCATCCCGGAAAACGCCATCTGTGTCACGATCATCGAGATGCTGAATCTCGAAGGTGTGGTGCTGGAGCCGGCGGGCGCGCTGGCGATCGCCGCTCTGGAAAAGCTCGGCCGTGAAAGGCTGGAAGGCAAGACGGTCATCGCCGTCGTCTCCGGCGGCAATTTCGATTTCGAGCGTCTGCCGGATGTGAAGGAACGCGCCATGCGTTACACCGGCGTGAAGAAATACTTCATTCTGCGCCTGCCGCAGCGTCCCGGCGCCTTGCGCGATTTCCTCAACCTTCTCGGTCCGGACGACGATATCGCCCGTTTCGAATATCTGAAGAAATCGGCCCGCAATTTCGGTTCGATCCTGATCGGTATCGAAACCAGCGCGAAGGAGAATTTCGCCGGCCTGCTGGAGCGCTTCGAGGCGGCTGGTCTCGGCTACGAAGACATCACTGAAAACGACATCCTGTCGAACCTGATCATCTGATTGGGGAGTTAAAGACAGGGAAGGGCGGATCATCTCCGCCCTTCGAACGTGACATAGATTGAGGGAGTGAAAGCCATGGCATCGTTTTTTTCCAAAATCCTCTCGGCCTTCGGCTCCGGCCAGCCGTCTTCCGACGAGCCGCAGAAGACGGCCCAGGCGGAGCCGCATGCGCATGGCGAATATCTGATCTATGCGACACCGCTCAAAGAAGGCGGACAGTTCCGGCTGGCCGGCCGTATCGAGAAAAAGGTCGGTGATGAAGTGCTGGTGCACGAATTCGTGCGCGCCGATGTCTTCACCAGCCTGGACGATGCGGTGGAGTTTACGGTCCGCAAGGCAAGATTGATCATCGACCAGAACGGCGCATCGCTTTTCCCAGGAAAATGATGACGGTTTCTTGCGACTTGCATTAAGATTCCGTTGGTTGCTTCGGCCTATCGTCCCCGAGGAGCATGGAGTCGCGCCAATGAACGCGCGACGTGGATAGATAGGGCATGTGCCGATGCAATGGGCAAATCTGGCACTCTTCGCGACGGAGGCCATCGTCTATTTCGCGGTAATGACGGCATTCCTTCATTACCGGCATATTCTCGGCATCGGTGTTTTTCTCACCGCGCTGGGAGTGATGCATTTTCTGGAGACCTATCTGGCGGCCGTCTTTTACGTCGAGCTGCCCTTCGGCGTGGCATCTCCCGGCTCCTCGATCCTTTTTGCCGGCAAGCTGATGATGATCCTGATGCTTTATATGCGGGAGGATGCGGCGGTCGTCCGCCAGCCGATCTACGGCCTGCTTCTCGGCAACATACTGACCGTCATCATGGCGCAGATCGTCCATTTTCATCAGACGGTGGCGATCGTGCCCGGACAATCGGTCAGCGCCGGTTTTCTGGATGAGATGGGTGTGCTGATGGTCTGGGGAACCAGCCTTCTTTATATCGACGCCATCGCCATCATTCTTTTCTACGAAAAGCTCGGGCGTTATTTGCAGCGCCATATCGTGCTGCGTTTCGCAATCTGCGGCGTCGTGATTCTAAGCCTGGATCAGGCCGGTTTTTACGCGGCGTTGCGATATATGCTGAACGCGCCGATCGATGTCTTTTACGATGGCTGGAAGGCGAAAATGGCGGCGGTCGCCATTTATTCTCTGCTCTTCGCCATCTATCTCAAGCTGACGGCAGCAAAAGGCCGCTTCCTGACGCGCCGCAGCGTTGCCGATGTTTTCAACGACCTCACCTTCAGGGAACGCTACGAGGAGCTTTTGTCCCGCTCCGGCCGCGACATGCTGACCGGCGTATCGGACCGCGCCCGCATGGAGCTCGATGCGCCTTCGGTTGTCGTGGAATGCCTGGAGAAAAAGCGCCCTGTCAGCGTGCTGATCGTCGATATCGATCACTTCAAGACCGTCAACGATACGTTCGGGCATTTGCAGGGCGATGAAATATTGCGGGAATTTGCCGCTGTGCTGAAACGCATCGTGCAGCCGCATGGCCATTTGTACCGCTTCGGCGGTGAGGAGTTCGTGGCGCTTTTGCCGGCGGTGCCGCATGAGGCCGCGCTTACCTTTTCGGCCAATCTCAGAATGGCGATCCTCGCGGACCTGCAACGGCCGGACGGTACACCATTGACCGTCAGCATCGGTGTCGCCACGGCTTTCGAGGACGGACAGCTTTTTCGCGCGCTTCTATCGGAGGCGGATGCGCGGCTCTACGCGGCAAAAAATAACGGCCGGGACCAGGTCCACGGCCGTCACGGATTGTGGGTCGGCTGATAGCGGCAATCACGCCGCCATCAGACAGGCTCAGGCGGCCTGCGCCAGTTCGGCAACCTTGGCGCCGGCGGCTGCAACGGCCTTCTCGACGGCTTCCGGGCCGAATGCCAGACCTTCGACATAGATCACTTCCACATCGGTCATGCCCATGAAACCGAGAACGGTCTTGAGGTAGGGCACGGCATGGTTCAGCGGAGCGGCGGGGCCTTCCGAATAAACGCCGGCTGCTGCGAGCACGATGTAGACCTTCTTGCCCTTGGCAAGACCTTCCGGACCGGTTTCGGTGTAGCGGAAGGTCTGGCCGGCGCGGGCGACATTGTCGATCCACGACTTCAGGCCGGAATAGATGTTGAAGTTGATGAGGCCGGTGCCGATAACGACCGTGTCGGCAGCCAGAAGCTCGGCAACCAGCTTGTCGGAATAGTCGGCGGCAACAGCTTCTTCAGCCGTGCGCTGGTCAGCCGGCTTGCGGATGGCGGCGGTCTTGACGGTGTCGAGATGCGGAATGGGGTCGGCGGCGAGATCGCGGTGGATCAGGGTGTTGGACGCCGACTTGGCCTTCAGCTTGCTGGCGAGTTCGCCGGAAAACTTGTTGGAGACCGATTCCTCGCCACGCGGGCTGGAGGTGATGAGCAGAATGTTGGACATGGTCTTTCCTTGCAATATGCGATGAATTGACGGGCGCCTTGGGAGGGCGGGAGAGCACGACGCCCTTCCATTGCCCCCTATATGAGGAATTGCTGCCATCAAGAAAACTGTGATAATGTGGAAGCCATCTATCGATGAAATGGATGGAACATGGACGCGAACCCGACGCTCGACCAATTGCAGGTGTTTTTGACGGTTGCCGAGACCGGCAGTTTTTCCGCCGCGTCGCGGACGCTCAATCGCGCCCAGTCGGTGGTCAGCTATACCATCGCCAATCTTGAGGCGCAGCTGGAAGTCACCCTGTTCGAGCGCAATGGCGTTCGCCAGCCGCGGCTGACCGATGAAGGCCGCGCCATGCTTGAGGATGCAAGGCGCATCGTCGCCGGCCTGCAGGAAATGCGCGCGCGCGCCAAGGGGCTGAAGCAGGGGCTTGAGGCGGAACTTTCCGTCGCCATCAGTACCATGGTGCCGGCGGAGGCCATGGTGGCCGTGCTGCGGGATTTTCGCAAGGAATTCCCCACTGTCACCCTCAGCCTCAATGTCGGCGAGCTGGGCATGGTCATGGACATGGTGCTTTCCCGCAAGGCCGGCATCGGCATCGGCGGCGCGCTGCTGCGCCAGGATGACGAACTGGTCGTCGAAAAGGTCGGCCATTCCTTCATGCTGCCGGTCGTGGCTTCGGATCACCCGCTGGCGCAGATCGAACGGCCGCTGGTCCTTGGCGATGTCCGCGAGGAGGTGCAACTCGTCGTCACCGACGCGTCGGGGCTGACCAAGGGACGTGATTTCAACGTTCTGTCCTACAAGACCTGGAGGGTGAGCGACATCGCCACGAAATATCAGCTCATCAAGGGTGGTCTCGGCTGGGGCGGTCTGCCCGCATCGATCGTCCGCAACGATCTGACCAATGGCAGCCTGAAGGCGCTGGACCTCGAGGCCTATGAGCAGGGCGAGTACCCGCTCTTTGCGCTCCGCCGTGTCGATTCACCCGCCGGCCCGGCCGGCCAGTGGCTGGCCACGGCATTCCAGCAGCGTCTGTCGGCCTGCCCGAACCAGAAGGATTTCAACAGGATAGTTGCCGGAAGCAAGCAGAGGAATATTTCTGTCGCCGCTGAGTGAAATTATTTGAAACCGCGACAAATGCTTTTTGGCTGAGAAGGTGCCGCGTGTTTCTTCTCCCCGAGGGGGAGAAGTCCGCGGCAGCGGGATGAGGGGGCAACGTTCGTAATAAACCGAGAGCTTGCCCCCTCATCCGACCCTTTGGGCCACCTTCTCCCCAACGGGGAGAAGAAAAAAGGCAGCAATCTCGGCACCAAGCCCCAGGCAACACCAATTGACGCAAGCGACCGGCCTGCCTATACCTGACCCACGGTCAGCAGTTCACCGAGGCATCGCCGTACCGCAAGGGAAGCTAAACCTGCATTTGGAAAGATTGACAGCACTTAACCCGTGCCTTGTCGGAAGCCGGCGATCAGCGACACCGTTTCGGAATGGCACTTGAGGGTAAGTCATGCCACGTTCGATCCTTTCCATTGATATTGCCGACGTCTCGACCTTTGCCAGATCGCTCCGCGAACAGATCGGCCGGCTGGACCGCCAGCCAAGCCATGTGGAGATGCTCAATCTTCTGAGCCGCGCTGCCGGGTTCCGCAATTTCCAGCATCTGCGTGCGTCACGCACGCCATCCGCCGAAAGCGGGCCTCCGTTACCGCAGACACGAGCGGAGACAATGCCCGCCGCCAATGAGGGCAGGGTGCTGAAGACCGCGCGGATTTTCGATGGCGACGGCCGGTTGATGCAATGGCCCGCCCGCCGATCCCAGCAGGAATTATGCCTCTGGTATTTCTGGGCGAAAATCCCGGCCGGCCGCAGTTTCTCCGAACGCGAATTCAGCGGCTTTCTGGATGGTCTGCATCTCTTTCGGGATGCTGCGATGCTTCGGCGTGACATGGTCGGCCTGCGGCTCATCCGCCGCAACCGCGACGGCAGCGACTATCGGCGCATCGAGCAGAAGCCACCGGCGGAACTGCCGCTGCTGCTACGCGCTGTGGTTGGCCGTGATTGAGGAATAGTCAGCGATGTGGCTGACAGGCTTTCATCAAGCCCGAGGACGACGTCGAGTTGATGGAGGCGTGGTGAGCAAGTTTGCCCTCCCGGCGTGAATGCGCCGGGAGGGCTGCAATCCCTAGAGAACCAGACGGAATTTCGCGAAACCTTCCGCGCCTTCACCGGCATCCTCGATCTTCGCGCCCTTGATATCGGCCGCATAGTGGCGGCCTTTCGGGCCGGTTTCGAAGATTGCCGAGGTATTGGCAACCGGCGCGAAGGACCAGTTGGCATCCGCAGACGGGTTGATGGTGCCCTGATCGATGATATAGCGCACGATCACGTCGCGGTTGGTGTCGGGGGCCACGAAGATCACCTTGTCGGCGGCAATATCCGGGAATTTGCCGCCGCCGCTCGCCCGGTAATTATTGGTCGCCACCACGAATTTCTGCTCGGGATCGATCGGCTTGCCTTCAAATTGCAGGTTGACGATGCGATTGCTGTCCGGGTTGACGGCCTTGCCGTCCTTGTCGAATTTCGCCGGTTTGGAAATGTCGATCTGATAGGTGACACCGTCGATGACATCGAAATTATAGGACGGGAAATCCGCATTGAGCAGCGGCGCATCCTTGGCGCCAGCCTCGACAGTGTTGAACATGCCCGCCGACATTTCCAGCCAGTTCTTGACCTGCGCGCCGTTGATCAGCACCGCCTGCACGGTGTTGGGGTAAAGATAGAGGTCGGCGACATTCTTGATGGCAATGTCACCGGCGGGGACATCGGTATAATAATCCGCGCCGCCGCGACCGCCGGACTTGAAGGGGGCTGCTGCCGAAAGCACGGGCAGGTCCTTATATTGCCCTTCCTTCAGCATGTCCTTGATGTACCAGGTCTGGGCATTGGAGACGATCTGCACGGAAGGATCGTCGGCCACCAGTGCGAAATAGGAATAGAGCGGGGCGGACGTCTTGCCCACCGGGCGGCGCACATAAGCGAGGGCGGCTTCGTGATCGGCCTTGGCGGCGGCGATGACCTCCGGCTTGTCGGTAAAATCGGCAACGACCTTGCGGTTTTCATCGCGGTGATAGATCGGCCGGGCTTCGGAGGTGAAATCGACGATCTTCCAGCTCTTGCCATCCTTTTCGAGCAGCAGGTCGATCAGGCCCATATGCGAACCCCAGAAACCCGCCATCACGGCAGGCTTGCCCTGCAAGGTGCCCTTGACAGCATCGACGCCCTCGATACCGTCCCAGGTTTTCGGACCGGGGAAGACCAGATGCTGGTGGCCGGTGAAGATCGCGTCGATGCCTTCGACGCCCGCCAGATAGAGAGAGGCATTTTCCATGCGCTCGGTCTGGCCCTTGCCGTCGATGCCGGAATGGGACAGCGCGATGACGATATCCGCACCTTCTTCCTTCATGACCGGCACCCAGGCTTTCGCCGCCTCGACGATATCGCGCGTCTGCGCCTTGCCCTCGAGGTTCTTGGAATCCCACATCATGATCTGCGGCGGCACGAAGCCGATGATGCCGACCTTGACCGGGCTGGTGACCCCCGCACCGTCGCGGATCTGCTTCTCCAGAATGACGTAGGGCTTGAAGAACAGCTCGTCGTTCTTCGGATCGGAAGCAAGCTGGCCCTTGGTGAGGTTGGCGCAGACGTAAGGGAAACCCGCTCCCGCCAGCGTGTTCGACATATAATCGAGGCCGTAGTTGAATTCATGGTTGCCAAGCGTGCCGCAGTCGTAGCCCAGCACGTTCATGGCGTTGATGACGGGATGCTTGTCGCCGGCCTTCATGCCGCGCTCATAGGCGATATAGTCGCCGAGCGGATTGCCCTGCAGGAAGTCGCCATTATCCACCAGCATCGAATTTCCGGCTTCGGCACGAATGGTGCCGATGATCGAGGCGGTGCGCGCCAGCCCCATCGTGTCGTTCGGCTTGTCGGCGTAATAGTCATAGGGAAAGACGTGAACATGGATGTCAGTCGTTTCCATGATGCGCAGATGCGCCTGATTGGCGGCCGCGCGCGCGGCAAACGGGTGCAGCATCACCAGCGCTGAGGAAGCGGCAATGCCGCTGAGAAGCGAACGGCGGCTGATGGGGTGGAGAGCGAGAAGCGACGACATGGGAACTCCTTCGGATGAAGCTGGCTCTGTCATGGAAGACGACAAGGTAGAAGCAATCGCCGAGGAGTCCATCATCAAAATGACAGGCCGGTGACGGAGAAGCCTGTTTTCAACCGTTTGATAAATTTTTTGTCACGACAGCGCCGCATGCGCCATCGCAAGGGAATGCGCTGCGTTCGCTTGGCGCATTCCGATTTCGAAAACCAGTGGCTTAACGCGCGAGCGTCGGCTTCACTTCTTCATGGAAGAAGCGGAAATAGGAGGAGAGCTGCGCCAGCGTATTGGTGGAAAGCTTCAGCTGCAGGCCGAGGCGGTTTTGATGCTGCCATTGCACCTCGCCCTCGATGAAGCCCAGATCCTCGCTTTGCACCTTGACCCGGCTACCCTTGGCGGCTGCGAAAGGTCCATCCAGTTCGAGCGCCATGCCGGTGGCCGACAGGTCCAGCACGCGGCCTCGGGTCGACTGGCTGAAGTAATGCACGGTCGCAAAGATCCTGGTCTTGCTCCGGGGCGCGGCGCGGGTCACTATGTTGAGGTTGTTTGCCATTTTGCTGCTCAAATCAATTTGTTTCCGATGCCCCAACCATGACGCATAAAACTTGAAGCCCGTTTAGTTCATCAGTTAAAATTGCAGGTAATCTTGCGATTATGCTGTATCGATACGGCACTGGTAACAATTGTTCCGGGCAGAGCGCACATGTACATAAGCGATATCCTCTCGGCTGAGGAGATGTTCGGCGCGTGCGACAATATCGCCTGTCGCCGTCACGGCGCCGGTGCCGTAGACGATCCGGTCGTCGCTGCCATATCCGCGAACGATATAATCGGGGCTATCGAGCATCGGGGGAACGGCATCCGTCTGCGGATATCGCTCGCAGGCCTCAGCGTGAAGAAAGATCGGACCCGTTTCGGCATAGGGTTGGAGCGAGGGAAAGGGCCGGTAGGCGAGGATCAGCATGCCTTCACCCTGATTGATCTGGGAGAGGCAATGACGGCACGGCATGCCGCCCGGGGAAACGGCCTTTTCCGGCGGGTTGCCATAGGCGTCGGCAGCGCCCGCGCGGAAAGCCTCGGCATCCTTAGCCGGCATTGCTGTAAAAACGAGATTGGTCATGGTGGGGTCCTCCGGTTCGGATCGGCGTTGCTTCTTTGCAGCTATGATCTCGAAACAGGACACTATCCACCCGATTCTTGAGGGGTGATGCAACCAGCCCATTGCGTGTTTCGTTAGCATCGGGAATCAGTGACGCTCCTCGATCCCGGAAGGTCTGATTTTATGTTCCGTCGTTTTCTGGCCGCCGTTCCGCTGGCTTTTGTTTCGTTGACGGCCCCGATTGAGGCGAACGCGCAGGTCGCCTCCGGTCTCGATGGCCTGTCCGACGAGCAGCTGCAGCAGGCGGTCAATTTCGTTATCGGCAACGCAATCTTCTCGCTCTACCACGAGGGTGCGCGCATGCTGATCTCGGATTTCGGAACGCCTGATACCGGCAGCGTCCAGGCTCCTGCCGATCAGCTGGCGGGCACGCTCATCCTCCAGGCCAATGAGGAATGGCTCGATACCGCGCTCGTCAACGCCACCGACAGCTGGTATCTGGCGCGCGAGGCGGAGACCTTGCCCGATCACGAAGCGCCGGTCTTTTCCGCGCTGGTGCCTGACAGAAGCCGCGACCGCAACATGGCCTGCCTGATGGTCGGCCGTGACAAGGACGGTTATGGCGATCTTGCCGCGATGATGGGGCTGGACAATGCCGAATTCGGCAAATGCGCCGCCACCTATCCGGGCGTCGCTTCGGCCTGGGAGAATTTTCTGGCGCCCCACCGCAGCCAGACACCGTCCAGATTTTCCGTCAGCTATGTGCCGCCGCGTGACCCTGAACTTGAACCCTATGCCATCATGGTCAAGGAATCGAAGGTTCTCGATCTTATCAGCCGCAGTTTCGGCGGTTATGGCCTCAAGGGCGACGTCAAGCTGACGGCAAAGTCCTGTGGCCGTCCCGATGTCTACTGGTCGGCGGAAAAGCGCGAGATCACCTATTGCTACGAGCTTGGTAAATTCCAGGCGGAGCTGATCGCCGATCATCTCCTGAACACTGTTACGGAAGACAAGGGCGCTGCTGGCGGACAAATTCCGACGGCTGTCAATCTGGAAAGAGAAATCTGAGGCAGATTGCCGGCGCTGGCGATCCAGCCTCCTGAATGATGGAGGAAAGTGCCATGCCGAAGGTCGTCGTTCGCAATTTCGCTATCTCGCTTGACGGATATGGTGCCGGGCCGGACCAGAGCCTGCAGAACCCGCTGGGCGTGAACGGCGAGGAGCTGCATCAATGGGCGTTCAAGACCCGCACTTTTCACCGCATGTTCGGCAAGGAAGGTGGTTCGACCGGCACGGATGAGAAATTCTCCGAGAAAAGTTTTGAAAATATCGGCGCCTGGATTTTGGGGCGCAACATGTTCGGCCCTATCCGCGGCGCCTGGCCGGATGATAACTGGAAGGGCTGGTGGGGCGATGAGCCGCCCTATCACGTTCCGGTTTTCGTGTTGACGCACCATGAGCGCCCATCCTTCACCATGAAAGGCGGCACGGTTTTCCATTTCGTCACCAAGGGCATCGAGGCCGCTCTGGACATGGCGCTCACCGCCGCTGACGGCAAGGATGTCCGCATCGGCGGCGGCGTTTCCACCATCCGGCAATATATGGCCGGGGGCATGATCGACGAATTGCATCTGGCGCTTGCGCCGGTTTTCCTTGGAAAGGGCGAACATCTTTTCGAAGGGCTGGATTTACCTGCGCTCGGTTATCGCTGCACGGAGACGATATCGGGCGAGGGGGCCACACATCTCGTCATCGACAAGGCATGAATGCAGCGTCTCTCCACTCTCATTCCTGTGACAGGCACAGGAATGAGGAGGCGTTTGTATAGGCCGAAACCTCAATTACGCAGCGAGATTTCCAGAAGCTCGGTATCAGAAAGCGGCTCCACCCAGGCCTCATAGGTGCCGACAGGCGAAAAACCCATCATCTGGTAAAGCTGCAGCGCCCGCGGATGGTCAAGCGTGTTGGTTGTCACGGTCACGCGTTTGGGATTGTCCTGCCAGGCGGCGTAAAGCGCCTGCAACAGGAACCACTTGCCGACACCCGCGCCGATCGCCTCTTCGAGAAGCCCGAAATAGGAAAGCTCGGTCACCTCGTCGTTCGCCTTGTTCAGCTCGAAGAAACCGGCAGGCGCGCCGTTCATGTAAAGAACCGTAACGCTGTTCTTCGGGTCCTTGAGGACGGCGGAGAGTTCCGCATCGCTCATGCGCATGCGTTTTTGCCAGTGCCAGCGTTTTCCCACCCGCCAGTAAATATAACGATAGAAGTGCAGGGGAATATCGGTAACCCGCATCAGCGCCGTCTGGATGTTGACGGGAATCGGCAGGCTGACCTTCGGCGGAGCGGTCATTTCAAGCTGTGTGACATGCGCCTTCAAAGGGCCATGCGATACCAGGGGGACAGGCTCGGCGGGGCCGGTGACGACAGGCGTATCTTCCAGTCCGCCCCATTCTGACCAGGAGCCGTCATAGAGCGAATTGTCCCGATGGCCGAGTGATTCCAGCGCCAAGGTAAGGACGGCGGCGGTGACGCCCGAGCCGCAGCTGGTGACGACCGGCTTGCTGAGGTCGATGCCCGCATCGGCGACCATCTTGCGGATGGCGGTGAGGTCCTTGAAATGGCCGTTCTCGGAAAAGGCAGTGGCCGGCAGGCTGCGTGCGCCGGGCATATGCCCGGAACGCATGCCGGCACGCGGCTCGGCCTCGTCGCCGGTGAAGCGGCCGGCACCACGGGCATCGGCGATCTGCTTTTCACCGCTGTCGACGATGCCGCGCATGGTCGACAGGGAAGTCACGCGCTTCTCGTTGAAGTCAGGCGTGAAGGTGGCGGGCGCAATCTCCGGCGTGCCGGTTTCAAGCGGCCGGCCTTCGCGCTTCCAGCCGTCGAGGCCGCCATCCAGCACATAGGCCTTGCGCACGCCCATCACCCGCAGCATCCACCACACGCGCGGCGCGGAAAAGAAGCCGGGGCCGTCATAGACCACGATCGTATCCGTATCGCTGAGGCCAAGCGCACCGGCCTGTTCCGCGAAGAATTCCGGCGAGGGCAGGGAATGCGGCAGGCCGGTGGTATGATCGGCGATCTTGTCCTGATCGAAGAATACCGCACCGGGCAGATGGCCGGCTGCGAATTCTTCCGCGCCGTTGCGCTTGTGCGCCGGCAGATACCAGGAGGCATCAACGACACGAAACCCGGCCGTGCCGAGCTGCTTTTCCACCCAGTCCGCCGAAACGACGAAACGGCTCTTATCCGTGCTCACGATGTTTCTCCCAATCTCAGGCAACAGCTTCAGGCGCGCCGAAACGAATGCGGAACCGCCTGTTCTCCTTGCCCTTCTTTTCTATCTTGGCAATGTGAATATCGCCCACTTCCTGCGTTTCGGAAACATGGGTGCCGCCGCAGGGCTGGCTGTCGATGCTGGAATTTTCGCCGATGCAGACGAGGCTGACCCGACCAAGGCCCATCGGTGGGCGCACATTCTTGGATTTGACGATGCCCGGATTGGCCTGCAGCTCCTCGTCGGTGATCCATTGCAGGAAAACGGGATGGTTGGCTTTCACCAGCTCCATCAGCTTTGCCGTCACCTCGTCCTTGTCGATGGTTTCCGACATGTCGAAATCGACACGCGATTCGTCCTCGCCGACGGCGGCTCCGGTGATCGGCCAGTGGCAGACCACGGAGAGCAGATGGCAGGCGGTGTGCATGCGCATCAGTTTGTAGCGACGCGGCCAGTCCACATGCAGGGTCAGTTTTTCGCCGATCTCGGGGGAAGGCTGGCCTTCGAGCGGCACATGGACGATCACGCTCTTGTCGGCGCCGTTTCTGGTGATGCCGAGTTCGATGCGCGAACCATCGGCCCGCTCGAGAAAACCGCTATCGCCCGGCTGGCCGCCGGAGGTGGCGTAAAAGCAGGTCTGGTCTAGCTCTATGCCGCCATCCTCATGCACCGCCGTGACGATTGCTTCTGCGGTGGAAAGATAAAAATCGTCACGGAACAGGGCATTCACAGGCATTTCGGCATGTCCTCAAACGGTTTCGTACGGAACCGCAATCTCGCTTTTCGTCGCCAGCCACTGCGGAATGGGAAGCCCCTTGGAGCGCAGGAAATCCGGGTTGAACAGCTTCGACTGATAACGATTGCCGTAGTCGCACAGTATCGTCACGATTGTATGCCCCGGACCGAGCTCGCGGGCAAGGCGGATTGCGCCGGCAATGTTGATGCCGGAGGAGCCGCCAAGGCAAAGGCCCTCTTTCGTGACCAAGTCGAACAGCACCGGCAGCGCTTCCGCATCTGAAATGCGATAGGAAAAGTCAGGCGTAAAACCTTCCAGATTGGCGGTGATGCGCCCCTGTCCGATGCCTTCGGTGATGGAAGATCCTTCCGATTTCAGCACGCCGTGCTTGTAAAATTCATAGAGGGCCGCACCCTCGGGATCGGCAAGGCCGATCTTGATGTCAGGGTTGAAATCGCGAAGGCCATCGGCGACGCCCGCAAGCGTCCCACCGGAACCGACCGAGCATATGAAGCCATCGACCTTGCCATCTGTCTGGTCCCAGATCTCAGGCGCCGTCGTTTCGATGTGGGCCTGCCGGTTGGCGATATTGTCGAACTGGTTGGCCCAGATCGCGCCGTTTTCATCGGTCGCGGCGAGCTGTTTTGCCAGCCGGCCGGAAACCTTCACGTAATTGTTCGGATTGGAATAGGGGGCTGCCGGAACCTCGACCAGCTTGGCGCCGAGAAGCTTCAGAGCGTCCTTCTTTTCCTGGCTCTGCGTCTCGGGAATGACGATGACCGTCTTGTAGCCCAGCGCATTGGCGACCAGCGACAGACCAATGCCGGTATTGCCCGCAGTACCCTCCACAATGGTGCCGCCCGGTCGCAACTGACCGCGCCGCTCGGCGTCGCGGATGATATAGAGCGCCGCGCGATCCTTCACCGATTGACCGGGATTGAGGAATTCCGCCTTGCCGAGGATTTCACACCCCGTCGCTTCCGAGGCGGCTTTCAGACGGATGAGCGGCGTGTTGCCGATAGCACTGAGCGCAGAGGGATGAATGGTCATGATTGAGCCTTCTTGTCTGAGCGGAAATTAGGTGCCGTTATGTCCCGTTACAACCGCCTCAAGGCAAGAAATTATCTTCCCGGCTTTGGCTTAGCCACGCAAAATTTTGCCGATACCCAATTTTATGCGTTCTTCTTGACGTCGGCATAGGCCGCAAGCGCTCTTTCTCGCGCCTTTCCATGGTCAATGATCGGCAACGGATAGGTTTTGCCAAGCTCGATGCCCGCCTTTTTCAACACCTCCTTCGGTGCTTCGAACGGCTTGTGGATGAATTTCCGCTCGAGCTTTTCGAGTTCGGGCACGAAGCGGCGCACATAATCGCCATCGCCATCGAATTTTTCGCCCTGCAGGATGGGGTTGAAGATGCGGAAAAACGGCGAGGCGTCCGCGCCCGAACCCGCCACCCATTGCCAGTTGGCGGCATTGGAAGCCGGGTCGGCATCCACAAGCGTGTCGCGAAACCATTTTTCACCCTTCCGCCAGTCGATCAGCAGATGTTTGATGAGGAAGGAGGCCACGATCATGCGCACCCGATTGTGCATGGTGCCGTGTTTCCACAATTGCCGCATGCCGGCATCGACGATGGGGTATCCCGTCATGCCGCGCGTCCAGGCCTCGAAGGCTTCTTCATCATCCCGCCAGCCGAAGGCGTCGAAACTGTCGTTCCAGTTTTTTTCGTCCAGTTCGGGAAAGTGAAACAGCAGGTGGTAGCAGAATTCCCGCCAGACGAGCTCCTTGCGGAAGCGGCTGATATCGTTGGAGGCGATATGGCGTGAGAGGCCTTTCGTCGCGTGCCAGACGGCGGCGGGCGATATTTCGCCGAGAGCCAGATGTGGTGCAAGCAGCGAGGTGGCATCCTTTGCCGGAAAATCACGGCCTTCTTCATAACCCTTCAAGGCGCCATCAATGAAATCGTCGAGTCTCTCCCGCGCACTAATTTCGCCCGGGGTCCATATTTCGCTGAAATCCTTGGCCCAGTCCGGTTTGGATGGCAGGAGCTTCCAATCGTTGAGTTTCTCTGATTGAGGCCAAGTGTCCGGTGCTTTCAGCCTCTTCGGCGCATCCGCCGGCGCATGTGGCTCCTCACCGCCCTCCAGCGCCCGCCAGAAGGGGGTATAGACCCGGTAGGGCCCGCCGGATTTTGTCTGTAGCCGGGATGGTTCATGCAGCAGATGGCCAGCAAAGCTGTGAACCGTCAGGCCGTCGTCCCTCAGCGTCTGTTTCAGTGCCTTGTCCGTCGCCATGCCCGCCGGATCGTAGCGGCGGTTCCAGAACACTGTGTCGGCACCTGTTTCGGTTATCACATGGCGTAACGTCTCTTCGGCGTCGCCGCTTGCGAGCAGCAGACGGCTACCGGTTTTTTCCAGCGCGGTGGCAAGAGAGGCCAGCGAGTGGTGAAGCCACCATTCCTGTGCACCGCCCAGCGGCCCGGAGGATTTCTCCCTTATATAAAGCGGTATCACGGGGCCGCCGTGTTCGAGCGCCGCAAGCAGGGCGAGATTGTCCGCAAGGCGCAGGTCCTTGCGGAACCAGACGATGACGGGAGAGGATTCTGTCGGCATGAAAAGACCCGGTTCACTTCCGCTTGAACGAGTGTTGAAACGCTTTGTTCCGCAAATCAGCTAGAATGGGAAGATGGGGCACATGGTTTCTCGAGGGTTATTTTTTCGACCTTGAAACCGCAGGTGAAGGGAACCAACTGGAGGAGCCGGCGTTTGTCGCGGGTTAATAGAGCATGGAAGTGCAATCAATGTTGCTGAATGACGTTAAGTGGGAAAAGCCCGTTACCATCTCCCTTGAAAACGGTGCTCCCCGGATTTTCAACGGCGTTTACGAAGCCTTCGATTTTTTACAGCACGAATGGCCGGAACGCGGTGGCAAAGCGCATGAACAGGCCCTGCGCCTGTGCCGTTCCTCGCTGATGGGCGATGTGGCAGGAGAAATCGCCCGCACCGCCTTCGTTGCCGCAAGCCGCCAGGCGCAATGCCTGATGGAGGACAAAGCGGAGGAACAGAATAAGATCGCATCCTGATCCGCATTTTCAGGACCGAAACCAGAGAGGCCACCCGCCAGAACCGGGTGGCCTTCGTCATTCAGGGGCAGGAAACGGGTTGTTTCGAACGCAGGATATGGCATCGTGCAGGCGAAATGACGGATCAAGACGGCAATGAGCAACCACTACGGCTATATTGTTTTTCCAACGGCACTCGGCCATTGCGGCCTCGCTTGGGCAGGGCGTGGCATAGCCCGTCTGCAATTGCCCGGCGCTGATGCTGGCGAAACCGAAAAGCTGCTGCTGAAACGCCTGCCATCCTCCACGATCGCTGTTCCCGAGACACGGACGCGTGAGGTGATCGCGATGATCACCCGCTATTTCAGCGGCGAAGCAATCGATTTTGCCACCGTCGAACTCGATCTTGCCGGGCAGGATCGTTTCTTTCTCGATGTTTACGCCGTTGCGCGGCAGATCGGCTGGGGCCGCACGACGACCTATGGCGGCATTGTGAAAACGCTTGGCCTTGGCATGGAAAAGGCCCGTGATGTCGGACAGGCGATGGCGAAAAATCCGGTGCCGCTCATCATTCCCTGCCACCGCGTTCTGGCTGCGGGTGGCAAGCTTGGCGGCTTTTCCGCACCGGGCGGCACCAACACCAAATTGCGCATGCTCGATCTCGAAAATGCCGGCCGCAGCAACGCGGATGATGCGCAGGGCAGCCTGTTTTAAAGCAATGACAGATCAGTGCGCATGAATAGGCGTCTGATTTCTGCCCATTTCTCGTCAAATTGTCGCTAAATTGTCACAATACACGGACGCCCTCTAACATAAGGGCGAGACGTTTGAGAGTATCCGCGTTAATTCTATCCGCTGCATTGTCTTTTACAGTCGTGGCGTCAGCTTCGGCTGGCATGCTGAACCAGGCTGAAAAATACACCGGACTGCATGAATCTAAAAACAACAAGAGTCTGAAGAATATTCTCGGGGCAAATCCCCGCAGTACACCTTGGTGCGGCCTTTTCCTGCATGCCGTCGCCAGCAAGGCGGGTCGGCAATCGCCCAAATCCTATGGATTTGCGAAATCCTGGACGTCGTTCGGTTACGCCGTTCCGGTGAACCAGGCCAAGCCGGGCGATGTGGTCGTCATCCGCAACGGACGCGGTTATCATGCCGGTATATTGAAGGGCATGAGCGGCAAGACCGCACAAATCCTCGGCGGCAATCAGTCTGGCCGGGTGCAGGTATCGAATTTCAATCGCAAGGCCATCGTGTCCGTCCGTCGCTGAAGATCGACCAGGAAACATTGCATCGCCATAAAGGCGGGCCATGGCCCGCCCTTTTTGTTTTAAGGCGCCTATGGCTGTTCCCTGACGCCGGGCGCTGCCTCGCGCTGGTCGTCGTCCTCAAGGTCCGTGGAGACGATAAAGGCGTCTTCATGCTGCCGGGCCGCCTGTCGGCGTGCACGTAGGTTCATGGATTCATCCGGATAAATCTCGCCCTGCCTGGATTTGAGTTCGCTGTCGGTTTCGAAATGCGCCACGTCCTCGTCGCGAATGTCGAGCGGCTTGCTGTCTTTATGTTTCGGCGCGTCCATGGATGATCCTCCTGAAGGGTTTCCAGCAGGGCAAACGATCAGCGGCGAGGACGGTTCCCTATTTTTGAGGAAACGCCGCTTCGCAATGGGGCAGAGCGGAACAATTTCTTGCCTTTTCTGTTTTTCTCTCGGCACAATTGAAACCGGCGCAACGAAAGAGGGAGGCCCGTTATGAACCATGATCGCGAAGCCGCAATCCGTGAAAAAGCGCGCGCAATATGGGAAAGGGAGGGACGGCCGGAGGGACACCACGAACGGCACTGGATAGAGGCGGAGCGGGAGATTGCCGCAAGCGCGAAAACCGTGAAGGCCAATGGTAAAGAAGGCGCGAAAAAACCCGCTGCCGCCGCCAAGGCTACCGCAAAGAAGGCTCCAGTAGATAAGGCCCCGGCAAAAAAGGCAAAATCACCAGCAGTAAAATCGCTTCAGAAAGAGCAGAAGGCTGCAAGCCACGAAAAAGTCGATGACCTGACCGAGAGCCTTGAAGAAAGTTTCCCCGCCAGTGATCCGCCGGCTCTCACAAACGCCACCAAGGCGACGAAGCGCGCGGTCAAGAAAAGCTGACGTTCATAACCGTGCTCTGGGCAGCATAAGTGATGCTCGGCCCGAATATGCGTGTCGAATGCGCCTTGCCCGGCACAGTGGCAAGGCGCGGCCGGTGATGGTCGTCAATTACCTGAGAGCGTTTCAGTCAGCATGTTGATCAGCGCTCTCAGGCCGGATGATACATGCCGGCGTCCCGAGTAGTAGAGACATAGTCCCGGATAGACCGGACACCATTCTTCCAGAACGCGCTTGAGGCGACCGTCTTCAAGTGCGTCTGTCGCAAGATGGTCGGGCACGAAAGCGATGCCTATTCCATCGATTGCCGCCTCCACCATAAGCGGTTGGTCACTCAATGTGAGAGGTCCGGAAACGTTGATCCTCTCCACCACGCCCAGACGTTCAAATTCCCATCGATAGATAGCACCGCTTTCAAACCGGAATCGGATGCAGTCGTGGCTATAGAGATCCTGCGGTGCGACTGGATAGCCGCGTTGCTCGAAATACCCGGGCGACGCAACCGCAGCAAAGCGCACCTCCTTCATGACTGGGATCGCCACCATGTCTTTCGGCACGGCCTCCGCCAGTCGGATACCGGCATCGAAACCATCGGCAACGATATCACTGAGCCTGCCATCACTGACTATGTCGAGATGGACCTGAGGATATTCGCGCAGGAAGCGTGCGAGTACGGGCCGCAATATCAAGCGGATAGCGCCTTCACTGGCATTGATCCGAACGGTGCCGGTGGGAACGGGAGCATTACCCTCCAGCTCCTGAACGGCCTCCTCAATCGATGCCATTGCTGGCCTGAGTTTTGCGGCAAGGCGTTCTCCCGCCTCGGTCAAGGAGACGCTGCGGGTCGTTCGGTTGAAAAGGCGGACGTTCAAACGCTGTTCGAGAACCTTGATCGAATGGCTGATCGCCGAGGGCGTCATGTTGAGCTCGGTTGCGGCGCTGCGAAAACTGCGATGGGACGCGACCGTCAGGAATGCGGCAAAGGCCGCCAGATCGTTCCCCTTGGATTGGTGAATTGCTTTCATCATGTCATCAAGAATTGATCAGATTGTTTCGATAGTCAACGATCCATAAACTCCGCGCAGGGCGCAGCATTGCGGGGGGCAGCGACCGGCTGGTCGCTTCCAGGGCCCCGAACCGCCAATTCCACCAGCGGCCCGCCAAAGAGAGGAAAAGTTGATGAAGATGAAAGCTGTTGTGATGACCGGGGCGAACCGCCCCTGGGAAGTTCAGGAGGTTCCCATTCCCAGGGCAGAGCCCGGACTGGTCCTTGTGAAAGTCCACGCCTCCGGCATGTGTTATACGGACGTATGGGCTACGAAGGGTGCTGGTGGTGACATCTATCCGCAGACCCCGGGTCACGAAGTGGTCGGCGAGATTGTCGAGGTCGGCGCGGGCGTGCACACGCGCAGGGTCGGAGACCGGGTTGGCACCACCTGGGTGCAATCCTCATGCGGTCGTTGCCCATATTGCCGCCAGAACCGCCCGTTGACCGGCCAGACGGCCATGAACTGCGATTCACCCAGAACGACCGGTTTCGCGACACAGGGCGGACACGCAGAGTATATTGCGATCTCTGCCGAAGGCACGGTGTTGTTGCCCGATGGGCTGGACTACGTGGATGCCGCACCCATGATGTGCGCCGGCTACACCACCTGGAGCGGCCTGCGTGATGCGTCGCCGAAGCCCGGTGAAAGGGTCGCGGTGCTGGGTATCGGCGGGCTGGGCCATGTCGCCCTGCAATTCTCCAAGGCCTGCGGCTTCGAGACCGTCGCGATCACGCATTCGCCGGACAAGCACAAGCTGGCGACCGATCTGGGTGCCGACATCGTTGTCGCCGATGGCGAGGGGTTGCTGGCGGCAGGCGGCGCAGACGTTCTTCTGGTCACAACCAACGACTTCGACACCGCCGTAAAGGCGATGGCCGGCATAAGGCCCGACGGGCGCATCGTCCTTTGCGGGCTCGACTTCAGCAAGCCGTTTTCGATTCCGTCCGATGGCAAGCCATTCCACATGATGCGCCAACGCGTGATCGGCTCCACGCATGGCGGACAGCATTACCTTGCCGAAATTCTCGACCTCGCCGCAAAAGGCAAGGTCAAGCCCATTGTCGAAACCTTCACGCTTGATCAGGCAACCGAGGCATATGACCGGCTATCCTCCGGCAAGATGCGGTTCCGCGGTGTGTTCTTGCCCTCGCAGGGCAAATAATTTTAAGGCTAGAGCAATTCCGGCGACCCGTTTCGCCGGAATTTCTCCACCTAGAGAAATATTCCAGGATACGTTCCCATCCGACGGGAGCGAAGGTGTTTCCCTGTGCGGGCAGACGCACCATGCGCCGAGATCCTTGCCTGTCGTTGCTGATGCCGTGTTCCCTTAAACTGCGCCACATATTTCATGACAACGTGCGCTGCCATCTTGTCATTCTTATCGCTCCGTATGGAAGAATGTATGGAAAATGTATGCAGAATGGCAAGCGCGCCCAGAATAGAGAATGCGCGGGAAAGTCTTGTTTCTCGGCCATATCAACGGCTTGAAATGAAAAAGGGCTCGTATCTTTCGATACAAGCCCTTTGAAACTGGCTCCCCGGGCCGGATTCGAACCGGCGACCTGTCGATTAACAGTCGAATGCTCTACCGCTGAGCTACCAGGGAAAGTGCGCTGCTTGGCGCGCTGTGAGCGGGGTAATACAAATGCTTTTCCGATTTGCCAAGCGGTTTTTTCAAAAAAAACGCATTCCTCTTGTTTTATATCGCCGGAGTCCCGATTTTCCGGGCTTATCGCCTGTGAAAAAATTATCCACAGGCTGGATGCAAAAGGGCAGGATGGAATGAAATTCGGTATGGACCACAGAACGGGTCGCCTCAATCTCGGAAAATGGAGCCTCGCCATGCCGCGTTCGCGCGTCGGCAGGATCGTCACGGGTTCGGCGTTGGTCGTGGGCGGAACGCTTGGATTCCTGCCCATCCTCGGTTTCTGGATGATTCCGCTTGGCCTGATCGTACTCTCCCAGGATTTACCGGCGGTACGTCGCAGACGGCGACGGCTGGCAGTGTGGTGGGCATCGCGACAGAACCGCCGCGAGGCGCGCAATAAAGGCCGCCAGTAGCCGCTCAGCCGCCGATGGAGCTGCTGATGCCCTGACCGGCCCAGAAGGCCGCATAGGCAAGCGCTGTGAAGTAGATGGCCGTGAGGCCAAGGAAGAGATAGCCGCCAAGCACCGTGATGCCATCCCGCTGGATCATGCCCGCCGAAAAAAGCAGGATGGCGACGCCCGGCAGCGTGTTGGAAAAGGGAATGAAGCCGAGCGGCATCATCAGCAGGACGCCCGCTGTCATCAGGGCAAGGCCGTTTATCCTGTTGGCGACGATGCCCGTCGTCAGCGCGGGAATGCGCGGCCGGATGAAGCGATCGAGCTTGGAGACGATAGCGACACCCTTTTGCAGCGCTGGCACAAGCTTTGCCGTTTCCATCTGCCGGTCGAGAATTTTGGCGGGAAGCCACGGCAGGCGATTAAGCGTGATCGCCAGGCTCACGAGAATGATTGCGGCACCGAAGACGGTGCTGACACCGGGAATGGATACCGGTATGAGGAACGGCAGGGAGGCAATCGCGCAGATGAGCAACAGGCCCTGTTCGCCAATCGCCTCCATCAGCTCGCGCAATGTGATCGTCTGACCCTGCAGTTTTCCTATCAGTTTCTCAAGCGTGGTGCTGAGCTTTTCAGACGTATCAGTGAATGCGAATTCGTTCGACATGCCGCTTCCCGGAAGTTGTTTTAACTCCGGGTTTGATAACATTCATCCGGCCCGATGCCTATCACCGATAGAAATCGGCATCTTCGCCGTCTGTCGCGTCGTTCGCCTTTGTTAGTGCGAAACCCAGCTGCTGTAAGCACCGGCGAGAAGAACCACCAGCAGGATGACAAGTATGACCGGGTTGATCGACGTAATGAAGCCGACATAGTCCATGATAACTTCCTCCTCTTTCTTCCACGCCTTATTCTATCGCAAAAACAGAGGTTTATCTACCATAGGGTGAAATTTCGCATCGCAGCAACCTGTTGCCGCTAGGGGCTGGAATTGTTTGTTTTTCCTGTTTTCCGCAATGCAAAAATAAATCTCTCCATATTTGCCCCAACATTTGCCATTGTCGTACGTTGTCTCTAAATCGTGATGGGGTGATGGGCTGAAACGGCCGGTGCCCTGCCGACAAACCACCGCTGAGTTGCCTTGGCTCCCGCCTTGCCTTCGGTCTATGCTGATCTTCCCCGGGGACATGAAATGCTGAAAAACATCTATGCTTGGACGATGGCGCTTGCCGCCCGCAAGACGGCCGTGTGGTGGCTGGCGATCGTGGCTTTCGTGGAAAGCTCCGTCTTTGTCGTGCCGGCGGATGTGCTTTTCCTGCCCATGGTGCTGGCGAAGCCGAAGAAGGCGATGTTTTATGCATTTGTTGCCACCGTCGCCTCCGTTCTCGGCGGCATCGCCGGCTGGTTCCTCGGCCACTACGCTTTCGAAAGCATTGCAAGGCCCATTCTGGAATTTTACGGCAAGCTCGACAGCTTCGAGCACCTCAAGAATTCGGTTGACTATGAGACCATCGTTCTCCTGCTGGTGACATCCGGGCTTGCGCATCTGCCGCCGATCAAGGTCGTGACGATCCTCTCGGGTGCGGCCAATATCAGCCTCGGCCTGTTCATTCTTTCCGCCGTCGTCACGCGCGGTGCACGCTTTTTCATTCTCGCCGGACTGCTGCAGAAATACGGCGAGTCGGTGCGCCATTTCATCGAAAAACGCCTCGGCGTCATCACGGCTGCGGCTGCCGCTGCGCTCATCGCGGTCTATGCGGTTTACGTTTTCGTGCGTTGACCACGCGAAAATATCTACTCTTACAATACTGTCGCATAACTTTCAGCCTACTGTCAGAATCCGCCTGTATCCGTTCCCTTGTCGAATAAGGGAACCATTTTATTATGCGAAGATTCTGGAAGTGCTCCTTTTGGGGCATGGGTATTGCTGTGCTTGCCACAGGCGGTTATCTCTACGCCATCCAGCTTCTCGGCAACTTCCACGAGGTGCTGGCTGGGCAGCTTTATCGCTCCAACCAGCCGAGCGTTGAAGAACTTGTTCGCTACACCAAGGAAAATGGCATCAGAACTGTCATCAACCTGCGCGGCCCGAATGAATCAAAGGCCTGGTATCAGGACGAAATTAGAACAGCGCGCGAGCTTGGACTGAACCATATCGATTTTGGCATGTCGGCAAGCCGGGAACTCAATATGAACGAGGTGAATCAGCTGGTCGCCATCATGCGCGATGCGCCGAAACCCATCCTCATTCATTGCAAGGCCGGTGCGGACAGGACGGGTCTCGCAACCGCGCTCTATCTCAGCCGCATAGCGCTTCTCAGCGAAAAAGAGGCTGAAAGCCAGCTTTCCATCCGTTACGGCCACGTCGGCATCCCCTATCTGTCGGCAACCTATGCCATGGACCGGACATGGGAAAATGTGGAAGACATGCCGATCACCGCCGACTTCGCCGTTGCCTCCAACGAGTTCTGAAGGCGGGTCGGTCGGAACTCCTGCCGCAACTTGATTATCCAGCTGCAGCTGCGCGCCGCCTTGGTTGAACAGACCACCCGGGCAGCTGCGAAGCCGTCGGTATAGGCCGGGTAAATTCACAAAGTCCGGACATGTATTTGGATCACGTGGCGTGACATCTGCAGCAGGCCTGTATCGAAAACAGGGCTATAAAGCTGCTCAGTCGCGTCCGATATCCGGTGTCCATCCACGCGTATAGCCTTTTCCCATGATCGCAACCGCGAGGGAAAGCTGTTCCTGCAAATGCTCGATTTCGCCGAGAAGGGCCTCGACAGCCGCCTTCGCATCGCCGTCATGACACTGGATGACATATCCCGCTATGTCGTCCGGTCGTATGGGAGTGATTTTTTCAGCGTCGGGCATAATGGATGACCTCTCTTTTGTTCACTAAATGTTCTAATTTTAGCGGAGAGTCAATAAGGCAATGCGCGCTGTCCCTGGACGGCCGACGGCTTTACAATCGAGTTCATATTTTCAGGGGTTTAACCCGTGAATGCGCTCGAACATAAATGGAATGCTCGAGAGCGAAATGGGCAGAACGAGGGATTTGAACCCGAGACCTCCGGGGCCGGTGACGCGGAAGCAAGCGTTAATGAACCGACGGGTCTTCGCCGTCCAGAAAGCTGCGAATCCCATCTTTTTCGCAAGTTGCCAGGAATTCCTCCCAGGCGTCCTTATCGGTAGCGAAAGGTTCGTCCCACGTGGTGACATCGTCGTGCTCGCTGATAACCTCGAGCGTCCAGTCCTGCTGGGTGCCAGCGGGACGGTGGATATCAACCAGGACCGTGATGCCGTCGTCTTCAAACTCGCCTGAGAATTCTGAGTGTTCGATTTTCGTTTTTTTGGCCATCTCGGCACGCCTCATTCTCAGTTTTGGATAAACACACACCCGAACCGGTCTTAGTAATTCGCGCCTGGCGCTGACCGCAGGAGGGCTAAAACAAATATAGCCAGCTCTGGGGGAACTGGCTATCTATCTGTTTTTACTGGTCGGAGCGGCGGGATTCGAACCCACGACCCCTTGACCCCCAGTCAAGTGCGCTACCGGGCTGCGCTACGCTCCGAACCTGAAAGCCGTTTATATATAAGCCTGTTAGGGCGCAAGTGGAAAATCGTCTTTTCTCAAAAAAAGGAACAATGGATGTGGACGAGGGGAAGGGGAAAAGGCTTGGCCATCCCGCCGGATGGGTAGCCCGTCAAACGCCTGACACATCACCTTTCCATCATTGCGGGAACCTGCCGTGGTCTTTGGCGTTCAAACGCAGCGGAACTGAAACTCAGGGAGATGAATATGTCTGAACTCGTCGTTGTTGGTTTTGACGGAACGGAAGAGGCCGATCGGGTCCTTCTGAAGCTTGCAAGCCTGAAAAAGGAATATCTGGTCGATCTGGAGGATGCCGTGGTCGTGGTTCGCGATGAAAACGGCAAGGTGCATCTGAAGCAGAGCGTCAATCTGACCGCGCTCGGCGCAAGCTCGGGTTTTCTGTCCGGCGGTCTCTGGGGCGGCCTCGTTGGCCTGCTGTTCCTCAATCCCCTGGCGGGATTTGCCATTGGCGGCGCGATTGGCGCGGGCACGGGCGCGCTTGCGGGGTCGCTGACGGATTTCGGCATTGACGACGATTTCATCAAATCGCTTGGCGAGACCATTCCGAACGGTTCTTCGGCACTCTTCGTGCTGATCCGCAAGGTGCAACCGGAAAAGGTGCTGGCGGAACTGGAAGGGCTGCGCGGGCGGGTCATCAAAACCTCGCTGTCGCCAGAGCAGGAAGCGCAACTGCAAAAGGCGCTTTCCGGTGGAACCGAACAGGCCGCTGCCGCGCCCGCCGCGTGAAGCGGGCAGACAAAGAAATGGCTGCGACATGATCCATGTCGCAGCCATTTCTCGACGTAATCCGGAAACGCTCGCTTATACCGTCAGCGAGCCATCTTTCGCCTGTGGCCAGGTGAGGTAATAATAACGGCTGCCGACGCTGCCAAAAAAAGCATTGTCCCCAGAAATGCGGTCGACATAGGCGCCGCCAGCGCTCTTGGTATAGGCCGAGCCGTCGCGTTTGAGATGGTCCTTCAGAAAATCGCTCCAGCCCGTTGTTGCGATTTCCGATGCCGGTTTGGACGTGGTCTTCTTGTCGGCCTCCACATCCCACGCCTTGATCTGTGCACCTTCCGCCGGATCGGAGACGGTGAGCGTTCCTTTGGCAAGGGCTTCCAGCATCGCCTTGGCCTGTCCCGACTTGTCCGCATCTTTGGAGAGCTCTTCCAGCGTCTCTTTCAATTCCTTCATGAAATCGGCCTGGGTAATATCTCCGGAAGACACCGTGCTCGTATCGTCGGTCTGCGTGTCGTCGTCGGAGGTGTGGCCATATTGGGCCAGAAGCTGCGTCAGCCTCGTATTGGTGGAAGACGAGGAGGAGGTGTCGACCCCGTAGGAAGCGAGCAGCGCCGTTCGTGGTGACGAGGAAGTGGTTGCCGCGGAATTGTCTTCCTGCTCCCTGATGGCCTTGAGGGCGAGCTTGGTGGCGGTGAGGCGTGTGGAAAGGTCGATGGAGGAGACCATTTTTCTAACTGTTCCATGATCGGCTCCGATACGCATCATTCGTACCGAACCGGCTCGGCGCGGATCCTCGATCCCGCCTTTCGTCCTCTCTCATAAGAAGACCGGGTGCATCCGACGCCGTTTCCGGCTTGGATTGCACCCGGTCTAAAAGCCGGACTTTGCGCGACGCTTGCGTCTTAATTTTCCTGAACGGAAACGCCGTTCGGGCCGATATTCATCTCGATCCCCTTCGGCTTGCTTTCCTCGTGCCAGACATAAGCTCCGAGCCCGACAAGAACGACCAGAAGTGCGCCGATAATGAGATAGAGATTATTGGTCTGCGTCATAAGATGTTTCCCCGTGTGCCAACATAATCGGGGGCTAAACGCATGAAATAGCGCAGGGTTCCGTAAGGGTAAGTATTTTAGGAGTTGCTTCTGCTGCGGCGCAGGCTTTCGCGTTTTTCCAGCGCCATGCACCCCCACAATATGCCGAGCAGCAGGAAGAAATGCCGCCAGTGGTCGGTATCGATGACGGCGCCGATCATGACATGGCCGACGAAAGTCACCCAGGAAATGATCAGGAACGGCTGCCAGGGCCGCTGGCGCAGCAGATTCCTGAAGCCGGCGGCGATGGTCCAGCAGATCAGCGTGAGATAGATGACGAAACCGAACCAGCCATGCGTGGTCAGGCTTTTCAGCCAGATATTATGTTCGGCGGCGGGAAAGATATTGTCGAAGACCAGGGGCCCGATGCCGAGCGGATGCTCCATCGCCATCAGGAAACCGAGATAATGGCGGGCAAAACGCCCGAGATGGCCGCCATCATAGGATTGCACCGCCGAGGCGCGACTGGAGAACAGATCCGCCACCTGCTTGAACTGCAGCGCGATAATGACGGCCGCAACCATCAAGGCGACGGCAACAAGAAACAGCACGAGGATTTTCAGACGGAACGCGGCGGTGCGTTCCTTCAGCAGCATGACGAAAACCAGAAGGAGCGCCGAAAACAGGAACAGGCCCCAGGCCGCGCGCGAAAACGACAGGAAGACGCCGAGCGACAGGATGAGCAGGCCAACGATCCGCCACGGCGCATGCATCGCCTTGCCGGTCAGCAGGCCGTAAATCAGATAAAGCGAGGGTGTCACCAGAAAGGGACCGAAGACGTTCGGGTCCTGAAAGGCGCCTTTGGCGCGATCGTAAAGGGTGAAGACCTCGAAACCGGGAATGGCGTGGAAATAGCCGATAATGCCAAGCAGGGAGGTAATCAGCGCCGCCGCGAGCCAGGCCCGGAAAATCAAAAGCAGACGCTGATATTTATCCTCGATGATCGCCGCATAAAAAACCGAGGTCAGCGCCAGAAAGGTCGATACGGCGAGATAAAGCGGTCCCTCGTCCAGATCGGCCATGGTGGTGAGCGAAAGATAACCGCCGACGTTAAAGGCAAGCAGCAGGCACAAAAGCAGCACGACGGTTCGTGAAAGGCGCAAGCCCAGCAGGAACCAGATGGCCACCTGCCCAACCATCATCACCTCGTATGGCGCGGGCTCCGAAATCACGAAACCGGAGAGAAACACGCCGAAAGCGATAAAAAACGCACCGACCAGCCGCATGGCGGCAAGCGGCGCGTCGAAATCAGGGGCGTGCTGGTAGCCGGTGTGGGTCAATAGGCGTTTTCCGATTTGAGCAGTCGGATCGGCGTCAGGAACAGGATCTTGAGATCGAAGAACAGCGACCAGTTCTCGATGTAATAAAGGTCGTATTCGGTGCGGAACTTGATCTTGTCGCCGTGGTCGATCTCACCGCGCCAGCCGTTGATCTGCGCCCAGCCGGTAACGCCGGGCTTGACCTTGTGGCGCGCGAAATAATGCTCCACCACTTCGGTATATTTCAGGTCGCCCGTCTGGGCATGGACGGCGTGGGGGCGTGGTCCCACCAGCGAAAGATCGCCGTAAAGCACGTTGAAAAGCTGCGGCAGCTCATCCATCGAGGATTTACGCAGGAAGCGGCCGACCGGCGTGACGCGCGGATCGTTCTTCGTGACAGCCTTTTTTGCGGTCGGATCGCTGAGTTCCGTATACATGGAACGGAACTTCCAGACATTGATCGTTTCATTGTTGAAGCCGTGGCGCTTCTGCTTGAAGAGGACGGGGCCTTTGGACGTTGCCTTGACGGCGATGCCTGCGCCCAGCATCACCGGCCACAAAAGCGCAATGCCGATCAGGCTGAAGGTGATGTCGAATATCCGTTTCGCCACTGAATCCCAGTCGCGGATCGGCTTGTCGAACACATCGAGCATCGGCACATTGCCCACATGCGAATAGGCACGCGGACGGAAACGCAATTTATTGGCATGAGCCGCGATGCGGATATCGACCGGCAGCACCCAGAGCTTGCGCAGCAGCTGGAGAATACGCGCCTCGGCACTGAGCGGCAGGGCGATGATCAGCATGTCGAGCTTCGTCAGGCGGGCAAATTCCACCAGCTCCGCGAAGGTGCCGAGTTTGGGATATCCGGCGACCACTTCGGGCGAGCGCTCACTTTTGCGGTCGTCGAAAATGCCGCAGATGCGGATGTCGTTGTCCGATTGCTGCTCCAGCGAGCGGATGAGGTCTTTCGCCGTGTCACCGCCGCCAACGATGACGGCGCGGCGTTCCATGACGCCGTTGCGCCCCCAGTGGCGAATGGCAAAGCCGAGGATGAGCCGTCCGGTGAAAATCGCGATTGCGCTCGTGGCATACCAGATGCCGAAAGCCTGCCAGGAATGCAGCGCGTCGGGGAAAAGGGAAAGGAGGAAACAGGCGACGCCGACGAAGGAAAGGCAGACGGCGCCTTGAATGCGGGCGAACATTTTAAGCGGCGTTCGCAGCGTCGGAAGCTGGTAGCAGTCTCCCGCCTGCAGCAGGAACACGCAGAGCGCCGCACCCAGCACGCCAGTGCCGAAAACCGCCAGAAAGGTCTCGAGGCCGCGGTCGGCGGCAATGCCGTTGACGATGGCGGCGATGACCACAAGCATCGAAAATTCCAGCAGCCGCAACTGGCCGATGACCATGTTCGGGGAATGGTTGCCGACGCGCAGCTGGTTGGCGATCTGCCGCGCAAGTGGATTGAGAACGACCGTCTCGGACGCCGATGGTTCCCCGGCGTCACGCTCGGAGATCTGCTTGCGCAACGACGCCAGATCGAATTGCAGTCTGTCCTTGTCAGCCTTGGTCATTGCTTGGTCCGCACCCTCTAGCGCATCGGCCCGAAAACCGGAATCGGTCTTCGACAGGAACGATGCGCAACTTCAAAGTGGTAGAGTGTCCTCATGTAGCATCCGGATGGATGCACGCACTCTACGAGCAGGAAACTAGCCGAAACATGCTAAGAAACGTTTATGATGAGTTTTTCAGAAGAGTGGAATATACAATTAAAAATCGTGTTTTTGAAACGTTTCTAGGGCGAAAGCAGGTCGCGATAGAGCTTCATCATGTCATCGGCCATGACCGGGGTTGAAAATTTCGCCTTGAAGCTGTCGGGGAGGGGCATCACCCGTTTTGCCCAGTCGTCGTTTTCGGCGTCCTTGACCATGATCTGCGCCAGCGCACCGGCATCTCCGGCCGGAACGAGCGCCTCACTGTCCTCGCCCAGAACCTCGGCAATGCCGCCGACATGCGAGGCGATGACGGTTTTACCCGCCGCGAGCGCTTCCAGAACGATATAGGGCATGGCCTCGGCGCGGGAGGGAACCACCACTGTCGGCGCCAGTTCGAAAGCCTGTCTGGCGGGCATGGCGGCATGCATGGAAATGCGTTGGGAGAGCCCGGCCTTTTCGATCATCGCCGCATATTTATCCCTGTCCGGCCCGTCACCGACGATCACGCCGGACATGGGCCTTCCGATGCTGCGTTCCATGCTCGCAAATGCCTTGATGAAGACATCCGGTCCCTTCAGGTCGCGCAGCATGCCTATATAAAGGAAGCGCGCAGCGCCCTCTCGCGTGGGCACGGCCTCGAATTCGCTTTCCTGCACGCCGTTATAGATCATCGCGGTGCGCGTGCGCGGCTTGCCGACCTTTGCTTCGTAGGTCGCCTGCTCGAAATTGCAGACGAAACAGAGCGCGTCGGTAAAGCGCTCCTGAAACCGTTCCAGCCGCAGGAACAGCTGTCCCTTCAGGCTCTTGCGGTCATAGTGCAGGCTGCCGCCATGCGGCGAATAGAGGCGGGCTACGCGATACCTGTTTGCCCGCAGCAATGAGCCGATCAGCCGGGCCAATGCGCCACCCTTGGCGCTGTGCCCGTGCAGAATGTCCGGCCGCAAACTTTTGATATGGTTATAGGACTTGAGAAGGGCGGGCAGGTCGCCCGGGCTGATCGACCTTTTGATGGGAAGGCGGGTCAATCCCAGCTCCAGCATCGGGGCGATCTGCGCAAAAAGCCGCTCCTCATGGGCGCCGCCCGTGGAGCTGTCGCAGAGGATGCCGACCTTGTGGCCCTGTTTGACATGTTCTTCAATGAGGTCGCGTACATGGCGGAAGACACCGCCGACGGGCGAGCGGAAACAGTGAATGATGCGCAGGGGAGGGCCGTCATCCGACATCTGTGCCACTCCGTTCGTCAGAAGAAGCGTTCGCGCACATAGACCGTATCGCCCGCCAGAATGGGGGCGGTGATCCCGATCCGGCCGGTCAGCACCTCGGTATTGATCTTGCGGGTGATGTCGACATCGGCCTGATTGGCGCGCGGGGTGAAACCGCCGGCGATGGCGATGGCGTTTTGCACCGTCATGCCCGGCACGTAGGAATATTGGCCGGGACGGCCGACTTCGCCCATGATGAAGACGGGGCGATAACGGTCGATCTCGATCGTGACATCGGGATCGCGCAGATAACCCTGGCGCAATTTGGCGGCGATGGCGGCTTCGAGCTGCGGCAGCGTCTTGCCGCGGGCAGGAACCTGGCCGACGAGAGGGAAAGCGACGTAACCGGCCTGATCGACCGTATAGGTATTCGTCAGGCCGGTCTGTTCGAACACGTTGATGCGCAGCCTGTCGCCGCTATCGACATGGTAGGGCTGCAAGGCGACCTCGTGAAACGCCTTGGGTGCGGGTTGATATGCCGCGCAACCGGAAAGGGCCGTTAGGACGGCAAGCGTCAGTGCGGTGGCATGTCGTGATCCGGCGAGCGGCATCTCATCTGGCTCCGAGTCGATCTTTGATCATTCTTATCGTTCTGTTAGGGTTAATGCGCGGTAAACGCCCGACCCGAGTGATGATAATATCGGCTTTATTTCGTCGGATTCTGCGGGATTAACTGTTGTGTTACCGGAAAGACTTAAACTCCGCGAAAATTGGCCATCTATATTTGAGCGCCCGAGGTTTGCCTCGGTTACGGAGCCTGCATGAACGGCGATCGCATTGACGACAGGGATGTGGATATCGATCTTGCGCGGCTGGTCGCGGCCATATGGCAGCGCAAGGGCCGGATAGCGGCCGTGACGCTGCTGGCCGGGGGCGCCGCCTTCGTGATCGCGAGCATGATGTCGCCCGCTTACAAGGGGGAGGCGCGTGTCCTCATTGAATCCCGTGCGGCCTCCTTCGGCGCCTCGCAGCAGTCGAACGCACCGGCCGAACCCGTGCTTGATGAATTGACCGTTTCCAGCCAGGTGCAGATCCTGCAATCCGTGGATCTCATCAAGCAGGTCGCGAAGGACATGAAGCTTTATGAGCTGGAGGAGTTCGATCCAGAAGCGCACCCCTCCTTCATCTCAGGGCTGCTGGTGGCGATCGGCATCAAGAAGGACCCGCTGCAGGTGCCGCCCGAGGAGCGCATTCTGACGGCCTTCCGCGAGAAGCTGCAGGTCTATCAGGTCGAAAGCTCGCGTGTCATCACCGTCGAATTTTCCTCCGAAGACCCGAAGCTCGCAGCAACCATCCCCAACGAGATGATGAAGGCCTATATCGCGTTGCAAAGCGGCGCGAAGCTGGACACGAGCACCGAGGCGGCGCGCTGGCTGGAGCCGGAAATCGCCAATCTGCGTGAAAAGGTACGCGATGCGGACCGGAAGGTTGCGGATTATCGCGCCTCGTCCGACCTTCTCTCGGCGGGGCAGGGTGAAACGCTCGCCACCCGGCAGCTCAGCGATATTTCGACAGAACTCGGCCGTATCCGCGGCGAAAGGGCCAATGCGGAGGCGCGGGCGGAAGGCGTGCGCAACGCGCTTGCGAGCGGTCGCCCTCTCGACACTTTCCCCGATGTCGTCGGCTCTCCGACGATCCAGCGGCTGAAGGAAAACGAAACGGCCATCCGCAGCCAGATTTCCGATCTCTCGTCCTCGCTGCTGGGTGGCCATCCGCGCATCCGGGCGCTGCGTAACCAGCTTGACGGCATACAGGCACAGATTCAGGAAGAGACCCGCAAGGTTCTCGCAAGTCTCGAAAACGAGGCCAATGTGTCCCGCCTGCGCGAACGACAGCTGGTGCAGCAGTTGAACGTGCTGAAGACGGAGAGCGTGCGCGCCGGCGAACAGCAGGTTGGCCTGAACGATCTCGAACGTGAAGCGTCAGCCCAGCGGCAGCTTCTGGAAACCTATCTTGCCCGTTACCGCGAGGCGACCTCGCGCGCCGGTTCCGTGGATTCCACGCCCGCCGATGCACGTGTGATCTCGGCGGCGGTGGAACCGCGCGAACCCTATTTCCCGAAGACCGGTGCAATCACCATCGTCGTTACGCTGGCGGCGTTCCTGCTCTCCTGCATCGTCGTCATGCTGGTGGAGCTGTTCACCGGGCGTGCCCTGAAGCCGGTAGGCAAAAACCACGTTCCGCCCTTGTCTGATCCGCCCTCGCCAACGCGGGCGCCTGCGGAAAAGGACGAAACCACGGATGTGCCGGAGCAGCTCCTGTCCACGCCTCATGAGGATGAACAGCCCGCCATCCGGGTGATGCCCGCCGCGGCTTCCCAGCCCATTATCGAAGAGGAGCGGCCGATACCCGTTGCAGCCGTTGCTGCTCCACCCGCCTTGCCGGCGGAAGAGCCGGCTGCCGCAATACCGGATTTGTCGGAAGACGAGACGGATGCCGAGGGTGATTTCTCGATCGATGCCGTCGCAGGATTCCTTGCCACCCGTCTTGCCAAACCTGTCGCCGCCGTCGTGTCTCCGGCCGGTGATAGCGGTTCCACAACGACTGTTATGCTGGCGCGTGCCCTGTCGGAAATGGGCCGGTCGGTCGTTCTCGTCGATATGACGGCATCGGCCTGTCCGACGCGTCTGATGGCCCCCGAAGCTGGATTGCCGGGTGTCATGGATCTTCTGGCGGGTGCCGCGGCCTTTGGCGAAACCATTCACGGCGACCGACTTTCCGACGCCCACATCGTACCGCGCGGCAACGCGCAGCCACGCGAGGCCATGCGCGCCATCGATCGTCTGACGATGATCCTCAGCGCCCTTTCCGACGCCTATGATACGGTGCTTGTCGAATGCGGCGCCGTGCAGATATCGAGCCTTGAGAAGATGTTGCGCAATCTTCCGGCGGAAATCATTATTTCCGTGCCGGGCAAGGATAGCGAGATGCTGGAAAAGACGCTCGACGACCTGGTGGCTCAGGGATATGAACAGGCCTTGCCGATGACCGGCATGCGCAAGCCGGACCTTGCCGCCTGACCAGCTGCAAAATGCTTAGTCGGCGGCGGCCTCGGCGTCCGTCCGTCGCCGCCCGGCGCGGAAACGCTGGATAAGCGCATAAAGCGACGGATTGGATTTGATCAGGCTCTTTGTTCTCGCAATCGCCACGTAAGCGGATGCCGCAGCGCGGCCCTTCAATGTCACCGGCAGGAATATATCGTGCTGCACGGTGGAAAGCGGACACCAGCTGCGTTTGTAGGGCTGGTCGCCGACGCCGAAATCGAACAGCGTGGCTTTTTCCCTGCACGCCCTCTCGATCATCAGCCAGAATAGCAACTCGCCGGGGCTGAGCTCCGAAACCGCCTCATCGATTGAGCCGAACTGACAGATGATGTGATCCTGCTTGCGCGAAAGACCCGATATGGCGGCGATGACGCCTTCGCTTTCACCGTGCAGACGAATGGCATGCAGTTCCAGAAGACTGTCCGTGCCCGTCTCCGGAAAATTGGCCAGGTCGTAGAAAAAATTCTTCACCGTCTGATCGCGAAAGGCATCCGGAATGCCCTGAGAGGCAAAACGGGCGGCCTTCTGCCGGAAGAAAGCCTGCAGCAATTCGCATTTCTCTTTGGGCGAACGGGCGATCACATGGCTATAGCCACCCATTTCCTCGGCCCTTCGGCTCTGGATACGGAATTTCTTTCGCCGTCTCTTGGCATTGACCTGCCGAAGGGTGTTTTCGAAACTGTCGAGCAGGGGAAGCTGGAAGGCCGGGTTCTGGTTTTCAACCGAAGCCAGATGCGAGAGCGGGTTGGTCCTGCCGCGCCAAATCAGCGGTATGTTCTGCAGCGCGAGAATATCGGCCCGGCCATGCAGCAGTTTTCGCGCCTCGCGGGCGATGGCCGCCGCGGTCTTCTGTCCCGCCTCTTCGGCGAAGGACGCGTCGAAAAGTCCGGTATTGATATTGTTGAAACGTCCGCCGGGGAAGTGCGCCTTGCGGATGCCGCCTTCCTGAACGATTTCGAGCGGCAGCAGGAACACCGTCTTTCCGCCCTGCCGGCCGCGAATGATGACAAGGGGGCTGTTTTGCGTTTGCGCCCAGATGGAGCACCAGCCGAAACCCTGGTGCAGGGAATTGAGCGGATCACGCTCCAGCGCCTCCCAGTCGGAGCGGATTGCCGAGGCATCATCAACGAGATCGATGGTCAGACGGTCGGCGCCGCGCCGCTCGCCTTGCATGGCCGCAGGTTCCTTGCCCTCGCTTGTTGTGACCGGCCCCACAGCCGCCATCCACTCTCTCCGGTTGTTCCGATCGCACTATAGCGTTGAGCGGCAAACAATCGGTTTATAAAATTGCGACCTCTGGATGTCCCATGAAAAGAGGGCGGCTACCCCCGTTTTTTTGATCCGGCCATCCATTTGATGACGAGCATGGCGGGCAATATCCACAAGAGACCGCTCAGCACGAAATAGATGAGATGCACCCACCAGGGCGATTGCGCCAGCGTTGCCGATGCGATGGCCGTCGCCGCCACGGCGTAAACGACGACGAGGCAGATGATGACGATGGTGCCGATAAGCGATCTGAGGCGAGGGTGCATGAAGTCTTCCGTCATTGAGTATCTGCGCGGGACTATAGCGCCGCGACCCGATGCCGCAAACCCTGAGGCCTTGTTTTGTGGTGCGGGTTGGGGCTAATCAACATGACTGTATGATGGAGACCTGAAAGATGCGTTCGAGCGGCATGACGATGGCAAATGGTTCTGCGGAAATGGTGGTGGAGGCTGCCCTGCAGAAACAGGAGAAGGACCGCCGCCTGCTGCGCATCTGGCTGCGCGTCGTGCTCTTCACGCTCTTCTGTCTGGTCCTCGTCGGCGGCGCCACGCGGCTCACCGAATCCGGCCTGTCTATTACCGAATGGAAGCCGATCCACGGCGCCATTCCGCCGCTTTCCGTCGCCGAATGGGAAGAGGAGTTCCAGCTTTACAAGCGCATTCCCCAATATCAGGAAATCAACAAGGGCATGTCGCTCGACGAGTTCAAGACGATTTTCTGGTGGGAATGGGCGCATCGCCTGCTTGCCCGCGCCATTGGCCTCATCTTCGCTTTGCCGCTCGCCTTCTTCTGGCTCACCGGCCGCGTCGAAAAGCGCCTGCGCCTGCCGCTGGTCGGCCTTCTGGCGCTTGGTGGCTTTCAGGGCTTCATCGGCTGGTGGATGGTATCCTCAGGCCTCGTCAACCGCACCGATGTTTCGCAGTATCGCCTTGCCACGCATCTGACCATTGCCTGCCTCATCTTTGCGGGCTGTATGTGGATCTTGCGCGGGCTGTCGCTTCATTCCCCCGAGGCCGCCGACGAAAAGACGGGCAGGGGTTTTGCCGCGCTGCTGACGGTGCTCTGTCTCTTCCAGATCTATCTCGGCGCATTGGTGGCGGGGCTGAATGCCGGCCTTTCCTATAATACCTGGCCGCTGATGGATGGCTCGCTGGTGCCTGGCGATCTGTTCCTGCAACAGCCCTGGTGGATCAACCTCTTTGAGAACCCCAAGACGGTGCAGTTCGTCCACCGCCTTGGCGCCTACACGCTGTTTGCCGCCACGTTGTGGCATATGGTGTCTATGGCCCGCGCCTTGCCCAATACACCGCATGCCCGCCGCGCGGTGCTGTTCTTCGTGCTCGTCTCCATTCAGGCGGCGCTCGGGATCACCACGCTTTTGATGCATGTGGATATTCACGTCGCGCTCGCTCATCAGGGCATGGCGCTGATCGTGCTTGGTTTCGCCGTCGCCCACTGGCGCGGGTTCATCGGCGAATATCCGGCGCCCGTTGCGGTCGAGGTCAGGGACTGAGGTGGCTTAGAACTGCCCGAGCACCGTTTTGATGGTGGTCGCGACGGCGAGTTCGTTGTCGCGTTCCTCCGCATTGCCGTCCTCTTCATGCCACGCGGCAGAAAGGCAGCCATAGGCAAAGGCATATTGCAGCAATAGCCGTTCGTCCCGTTGCAGCGCCTTCGCAAAGATCGCCGCCATGGAGGCGATGCGCGCCTCGCTGCGGGTGAGGTCGAAACGGTCGAGCGGGTTGGAGAACATGTTGGCGACATCAAGCGCCGCATCGCCGATCAGGCCGGCCGGGTCGATGATGATCCAGCCGCGTTCGCTGCGCATGATGTTCTCGTGATGCAGATCGCCGTGCAGCGGCTTCACATCCCGTTGCTGGCTGATCAGTTCCTGCGCAAGCCCGGCCGCCTCGATATAGGGGCTGTCCACACTGTCGGTACGGTCCTGTTCGGCCTTGCGGAACAGGCTCTCGAAATAGAGTGGCAGAGTCAGCAGGCTTGAAGGTGGCGGCTGCTGCGATGGCTGATGATATCTGAGCAGGACATCGGCGGCGATCTCCGTGGTGGCATCGTCGTTGCCGTCGCGAAACAGCACGTCGCGCAGGGTCTCCGTACCGGCATGTTCCATCAGCAGAATATCGTCAGAGCGGTCGAGCAGTTCCACGCAGCCGATGCCGGCGCGCCATGCGATGAAATCCGCGCCGCGAAGGCTGTCTTCCAGCACTTTCTGTTTCAGAACCTTGGCGACGGCAAGGGAGCCGTCGCCGCGCGTAAGCTCGTAAACCACCCCGGCCGGCGTATCGGCAATAGGTTTCGCGGCCTCGATATTCCACGAGGCCGGAAAAGGGGGCGGGGCAATGTTCATGAGAAAAGTCTCATGCGGAGAGCATCAGTTCCATGTTCTGCACGGCAGCACCGGATGCACCCTTGCCGAGATTGTCGAGCAGCGCGACGAGGTTGATGTGTTCGCCGCCCGGCGTACCGAAGACGAACAGTTTCATCGTGTCCTTGCCTGCCAGTTCCTCGGCGTCGATGCGCGCGAGCCCCTTGCTTTCGGCAAGCGGCACCACATTGACGATGTCCTGTCCCGCATAGTGGGCAGTCAGCGCCGCATGGATCGTTTCGACGGTCGCGCCTTCCTTCAGGTCGGCGGCAAACAGCGGCACCTGCACGATCATGCCCTGCGGGAAACGCCCGACGGAGGGCGAAAACAGCGGTGCGCGGTCGAGCTGGCCATGAATGGTCATTTCCGGCACATGCTTGTGCTTGAGCGTCAGGCCATAGAGGAAATTATTGGCGCTGATCGCGTCATCGCGGCTCTGGTCTTCCATCTGGGCGATCATCTGCTTGCCACCGCCGGTGTAGCCGGAAACCGCATTGACGCTGACCGGATAACCGTCCGGCAGCAGGCCTGCGGCGCGCAGCGGGCGCAGAAGGGCGATCGCGCCGGTCGGGTAGCAGCCCGGATTGGCGACGAGACGGGCGGAACGAACCTTCTCGCCCTGTTCCTTATCCATTTCGGCAAAGCCATAGGCCCAGTCCTGATGGACGCGATAGGCGGTCGAGGTATCGATGATGCGGACATTGTTATTGCCGGCCACCATCGAGACCGCTTCCCGGGAAGCATCATCAGGCAGGCAGAGGATCGAAATGTCGGCATTGTTGAGCATATCCTCGCGCATCGCCGCATTGCGGCGCTCGGCTTCGGGTATGGACAGCAGGTCAATATCGCGGCGACCGGCAAGGCGCGTGCGGATCTGCAGACCCGTGGTGCCGTGTTCGCCATCGATGAAGATCTTCGCTGTCATATCCTTGTCCTGACTTTTCAAAGGGTTGCGAGGGTAATCGGAATCAGTGTGGCAAGCGCCGGTTTCTTTATCAGCCAGCCTTGGCCAGCCGTTCGGCGCGCAGGCCAAGCATATACATTGCAACGGTGGCTCCGGCAATGGCGGTAATGTCAGCATGGTCATATGCGGGCGCGACTTCCACCACGTCCGAGCCGCGAATATCGAGCTGGCCAAGCCCGCGCAGAACGGAGAGAATTTTAGCGCTGGTCGGCCCGCCGGCCACCGGCGTTCCGGTTCCCGGCGCGAAGGCGGGATCGAGGCAATCGATATCGAAGGTCAGATAAGCGGGCATGCCGGCCGTGTGTTTGACGATCAGCGAGGCGATATCGCCCGCCCGCATTTCCTCCACCTCGTAACCGTGGAGGATGCGAATGCCGAAATCGTCAGGCGCATGGGTGCGGATGCCGATCTGGATGGAGCGGTCAGGATCAATCAGGCCATCGCGCACGGCGCGCGCCACGAAGGAGCCGTGGTCGATGCGCTTGCCGTCATCGAACCAGGTGTCCTGATGCGCATCGAACTGCACCAGCGCCAGAGGCCCATGCTTGGCCACATGCGCCTTCAAAAGCGGCCAGGTAATGAAGTGATCGCCGCCAAGCGTCAGCAGGTAGTCCGTCTTGGAAATGATCCGGCGCGCTTCCTTTTCGATCGTATCAGGCGTTTTCCAGTGATTGCCATAGTCCAGCAGACAGTCACCATAGTCGATGGTCGGCATATGGGCGAAGAGATCGCGCGCGAAGGGATATTGCGGGTCATTGTCGAAGATCGCCGAGGCGCGGCGGATCGCCTGCGGCCCGAAACGGGCACCCGGCCGGTTGGAGGTGGCCGCATCGAAGGGAATGCCCCAGATGGCCGTCGATACACCCTTGAGGTTCTTGGTATATTTGCGCCGCATGAAGGAGAGGACGCCCGCGTGGGTCGGGTCGGTGGCGGCCGATGTCAGCGTCGTTGCGGTGAAGGCATGGTCGATGGTTTTGGACGGCATTGATCACCCCATTGCGATTTGCGCCGAGGTTGCTGTCTTCCTGATGAAAAAACAAGGGAGGAGACCATGAAAAAAAGGCGGAGCCGAAGCCCCGCCTCTCGAAGTTCTGAACGAACCGTTCGTAGAAGCGATTAGCGCTTCGAGAACTGGAACGAACGGCGGGCCTTGGCCTTACCGTACTTCTTACGCTCGACAACGCGGCTGTCGCGGGTCAGGAAGCCACCCTTCTTCAGAACGGAGCGCAGGCCCGGTTCGAAGTAGGTGAGGGCCTTGGACAGACCGTGACGAACGGCACCGGCCTGACCGGACAGACCACCACCGGCAACGGTGGCGATGATGTCGAACTGGCCCGTGCGGGCAGCGGCGACGATCGGCTGCTGAAGGATCATCTGCAGAACCGGACGTGCGAAATACGTGGTGAAATCGCGGCCGTTGATGATGATCTTGCCAGAACCGGCCTTGACCCATACGCGGGCTACGGCGTTCTTGCGCTTGCCGGTCGCGTAGGAGCGGCCGAGGGTGTCAACCTTGCGGACATGCACGGGAGCCGAAGCTTCCGATGCCGGGGCGAGGTCTTTCAGAGAGGAAAGATCGGCCATTATCAGGCGCTCCTTACGTTCTTCTTGTTAAGCGCGGCCACGTCGAGAACGGTGGGCTGCTGTGCTTCGTGCGGATGGTTCGAGCCGGCGTAAACGCGCAGGTTCTTCATCTGGCGACGGCCGAGCGGGCCGCGCGGGATCATGCGCTCGATGGCCTTTTCAACGACGCGCTCCGGGAAGCGGCCTTCGATGATCTGGCGAGCCGTACGCTCCTTGATGCCACCCGGGTGACCGGTGTGCCAGTAGTACTTCTTGTCGGAGTACTTGTTGCCGGTGAAGGCAACCTTTTCCGCGTTGATAACGATGACGTTGTCGCCATCATCAACGTGGGGGGTGTAGGTAGCCTTGTGCTTGCCGCGCAGGCGGGTTGCAACGATGGTGGCGAGGCGACCAACAACGAGGCCTTCGGCGTCGATGATGACCCACTTCTTCTCCACCTCAGCAGGCTTCTGAACGAAAGTAGACATGGATTTCACTTTCTAACGTGGACCCGGCATCCTCTTTTAAGAGCATACGGGCGTTTCTTGTTGCTTGGTTTGGTTGCCATCAAAGGCAACCGCAAATGACCCTATTCCAACTGGAATCCGGTCTGGCGCGCTTATACGGCGTGCGGGGGAAAGCGTCAACATGACGAATTCTGAAGGTCGTAAAAATAAAACAGCAAAAACAATGGCTTGATGATGGGGTATTATTTTACCTCATTATTCTGGCCCGTTTTACCCCAGCCGCATCACCAGAACGCCCGCTGCAATGATGCCTCCGGCAAGATAACGCCAGATGCTGGCGCGTTCTTTGAGGATCACCACGGAGATCACCAGCGCGAAGAGAATGGAGGTTTCCCGGAGCGCCGCGACAACGGCGACGGGCGCCTTGGTCATGGCGTAAAGGGCGAGCCCGTAGGAGAGGATGGAGCCGCCGCCGCCGATCAGTCCGCGCCACCAGTTACGCCGGACATGCTGGATGACAGGGCTTACCCCGCGCTGGTAAAACGCAAAACCGAAAAGCAGCACCGGCGGCAGAAGAGACATCCACAGCGTATAGGAAATCGCATTGCCGGAAAGCCTTGCACCGACGCCATCGACGAAGGTGTAGGAGGCGATCACGAAGGCGTTGATAAGCGCAAGGATGATCGCCTTTCCGCCGCCCCGCCGCGCCTCGAAGGCGAGCGTCAATATGCCGCCGGAAATGATGGCGATCCCGGCGAGCGCAAGCGGGCTCAAAACCTCACTCAGAAAAAGACTGCTTGTCGCCGCGACGATCAGCGGCGCCACCCCGCGCATGACAGGATAGACAAGGCCGATATCGCCGATCGTATAGGCGGCGGCGACAAGGCGGAAATAGGCAAACTGCAGAACGGCCGAGGCAATCAGAAATGGAATGGCCACGGGCGCGGGAAACGGCAGAAAGGGCAGGAAAGGCAATGAGCAGGCGGCGGCCCCGGCCGCAATCAGCGAGGCGTCGAGTGACTTGTCGGAGCCGGATTTGACCAGCGCATTCCAGCCGGCATGCAGTATCGCGCCCAGGAGCACAAGAAGAAGAATGTCAATTGTCACAATAGAGACTCGCTCGCAGGCTATTCTGTGCAACCTACAGCATCGGTTTGAAAACCGGAATCCATTTTCGACAAAGGTAATGCGGGACGGCTGATCGCCCGAAAGTGGATGTGAAACGCCGTTGGATCATGTTCTCGGCAGGCCGCAGCCGCTTTGCGGATTGCAACGCGTGTCAAATTTTCGGTTTATGCATGTTGCGAGGCAGGGCGGTCGGCTTTCGCGTCAAGGGATGCCTCGCGCTGCCCATGATTTCATCTGCGAAAACAGCCCACCAGTGCCGGATGCACAGCTGGTCTTCCTGTGATGGAGCGGTTTTTTCCTGAAATTTGGTCTGCTTTTATCGCCGGGTTCGACTGAAATCGCGTCGGCTCCCGCGCGAAAAACTGTATCAATTTAATGCTGCGACTGACGTTAAAAATGAAAAGGAATTTCATAACATTACTGAACCATTAACTGCAACGTTACAGATATGAATATGGATTGATTTGCAGAATAACTTTCTGAAAATTAGATATGCCTAATTCATCGGTGAACGGAATGAAAACAAACAGGAGACGAAGAGCGCATAAAATGCACGCAAATGTTGTTTTTGCAAGTATTTCTTCCAATATGCGCCTTTTTCGAAACTGGATTAGAATACTCAATACAACGGCGGTTACCGTATTTTTGTGAAATCATTTTGCGCGGACAAAATCCACGGACGCAGACGGCGACCCGGTGATTTTGTGATTTTCGGGCGGGGCAGGGGTTCAAGAAAGCGATGCCGTTTCCTAGATGGAGATGATCGCCGCTGGTAACGGCGCCAATGATGCTCATGCAGGAAACGTGATGCTTGCATCGGCTCTCCGATCGTGAGTTTGGGCTGGGAGCGTTGAAATTACCCGATCTGCCAGAAGGATAAGTTGACATGCAGCATGATACGTACGAGCCGGATTACCTCAGAAAAATCCTGACGGATGTCAGCACCATCGCTCTGCTTGGCGCTTCGCCCAATCCGGAGCGGCCGAGCCATGGCGTGATGCGCTTTCTGCTGTCCAAGGGTTACCGCGTATTTCCGGTCAATCCCGGTCAGGCGGGCAAGGAGATACTGGGGCAGAAGGTCTATGCCCGGCTGGCCGATATTCCCGAGCCGGTGGATATGGTCGATGTCTTCCGCGCGCCAGAATATCTGTCGGCCATCGTCGAAGAGGCGATATTGCTGCCGCGACGGCCGAAAGTGATCTGGGGGCAGCTTTCCGTCAGGGACGACAATGCCGCGGCCAAGGCCGAGACCTATGGCATAAACGTTGTGATGGACCGTTGCCCCGCAATTGAGTATCCACGTCTCAATATTGTGCGATAGTTGGTACAGATCGGACTTATCATTTGGCGGCAAGGCATTATGATCCCTCCAAAATTTCATTGGAGGAAACAACATGTCGAGCAGCAATCCCGGTTTTTCAACGTTGGCCGTACACGCGGGCGCGCAGCCTGATCCAACCACCGGCGCGCGCGCGACGCCTATCTATCAGACCACGGCCTATGCCTTCCGTGACGCCGATCATGCTGCCGCCCTGTTTGGACTGAAAGAGTTCGGCAATATCTACACACGCATCATGAACCCCACCCAGGCCGTTCTGGAAGAGCGTGTTGCCGCACTCGAGGGCGGCACGGCGGCGCTTGCGGTCGCATCTGGTCACGCCGCGCAATTGCTCGTCTTCCACACATTGCTGCAGCACGGCGACAATTTCGTCGCGGCCCGGCAGCTTTATGGCGGCTCCATCAATCAGTTCGGCCATGCCTTCAAGGGCTTCGACTGGCAGGTGCGCTGGGCCGATGCGACCGATCCGGCCAGTTTCGAACGTCAGATCGATGAGCGCACGCGCGCCATCTTCATCGAAAGCCTCGCAAATCCGGGCGGCACATTCGTGGATATCGCCGCAATCGCCGAAGTGGCCCATCGGCACGGCCTGCCGCTTATCGTCGATAACACCATGGCAAGCCCCTATCTGCTGCGGCCGCTGGAACATGGCGCGGATATCGTGCTGCATTCGCTGACGAAATTCCTCGGCGGCCATGGCAATTCCATGGGCGGCATCATCGTGGACGGCGGAACCTTCGACTGGTCGGCAACGGACCGCTATCCGGCGCTGTCGCAGCCGCGGCCGGAATATTCCGGTGTTGTGCTGCACCAGACCTTCGGCAATTTCGCCTTCGCCATCGCCTGCCGCGTGCTTGGCCTGCGCGATCTTGGGCCGGCGATCTCGCCCTTCAATGCCTTCCTCATCCTCACCGGCATAGAAACGCTGCCGCTGCGTGTTCAGCGCCATTCCGACAATGCACTTGCCGTCGCCAAGTGGCTGAAGGCGCATCCGAAGGTCGGCTGGGTGCATTATGCTGGGCTGGAGGACAGCGACAACTACGCCATCCAGCAGCATTATTCGCCAAAGGGCGCGGGCTCCGTCTTCACCTTCGGCGTCAAGGGCGGTTATGCGGCGGGCAAGGCGCTGGTGGAAGGGCTGCAGCTTTTCTCCCATCTCGCCAATATCGGCGATACCCGCTCGCTCGTCATCCACCCGGCTTCCACCACCCATGCGCAGCTGACGACTGAGCAGCAGACAGCGGCGGGCGCCGGACCGGATGTCGTGCGCCTGTCCATTGGTATCGAGGACGTCAAGGACATCATAGCCGATCTCGAACAATCGCTTGCCAGGGTCTGATGCGGTCCGCCACGCGGTCTTGATCCCGCATCGTTTCAGCTGAAATTTCACAGCCATTGAACCGCCGCCGAAAGACCCTGGAAACAGGGTGCTTTTGGCGGCGTCTATCTGAACCAATTCATGCCTTTTTTCAGGATGGGTGTTGCCGGTACGCATTGGCAATCTGGGGAGGCGGGCAAACGCTTTATGGCTCTGGCCTCTCAAATTTATCCGGAAATGCTATCCCCGTCCCCGTCGCTAGACGGTCGATCCGTCGAGTTCGCGCCACATGCCGGCCGTGCATCTATCGATTCCGCAACCGAATCTGCCTAGAACAGAACCCCTTGCAATCCCATCGTGAAAGATGCGCCTGATGAAAAGCTACGCTGGACTGTTTCGAATTGTTACCTTCTCTCTTGCGATTGGAATTGTGGTCATTTCCGGTATTCCGGGCATAGCACCGGCTTCGTGGGCGCATGCGCAGTCGGAATATTACCCGACACAGCAGGATTTTGTCGGCAAATGGAAGCTCAGCGGCGCGACCACCCGCCCGCCGCGGGATATGAAGACGGAGCCGACGCCCGAGCAGGAGGCGGACGCGACATTGTTCCAGGAAACGGTGACGACATTTTACACCGCCTTTGATTATCTGGAGATCACCGCTGATGGGCGTTACAATTTCCACCAGGCCGGTGACCCGCCAGCTTCATGCGTTTGGTGCGGAAAATGGTCTTTTGACAAGAGTTCGCTTTGGCTGAAACTCGATACGGCGCCCCGGCTCGATATTTATGCGAAGGACGGGGATATGCAGATGACGTATACCGCCGAGCCCGACGGGAAATCAAAATATACCTGGCTGGTTTTCGGCTGGACGAAGATGGAGTAGCGACGCGTTTCCTCCGCAGCAACGCTCGGCCGGGATATTCGAGACTATTTGACGAGACACCCACAATTGCGCAAAGCTGTATACCAACAACATTTGACGGACAGGGGACGTCATGACGAATTTTCTGTCCTTTGATGATGTCGCCGAACTGGAATATGGCGCGCCCGCGCCGGAACGGCTGATCTCCGGCGATCCCAGATTCACCACATGGAATCTCGAGGAGGCTCCCGGCGGCATTTATGCCGGCATCTGGCAGTCCACGCCCGGCAAATGGCGGGTGGTTTATGATGAATGGGAATATTTCAACATTCTCGAAGGCCATTCCATCCTGACCGAAGACGGCGGTGCGCCGCGCGATCTGAGACCGGGCGACCGCGTTATCCTGCGCCCGGGCTTTACGGGCACCTGGGAGGTCGTGGAAACGACGCGTAAGGACTACGTCATCCGGCTCTGAAACCGGATGGTCCTCGCGATGCTCTATCAGCCAAATCTCACCAACTGAGATCGAGCCGCTCCAGACCATGGAAATGATAGACATCCTTGACCCTGGGCGGCTCGGCGATCTTCAGGCCCGGCAGGCGTTTGAAAAGCAGCGGCAGCGCAAGATTGAGCTCCAGCCTCGCCAGCGGCGCGCCGATGCAGAAATGGATGCCCGCGCCGAAGGAGACATTGGCACCTTCGTTGCGGTCGGGCTGGAAGGTCAGCGGATCGGAGAACTTTGCGGGATCGAGATTGGCGGCTGCCAGGATGAGGCTGACCTTGTCGCCACGCTTGAACGTGACGCCGTCGATTTCGACGGGTTCCAGAACCCAGCGCTGGAAAATATGCACCGGCGCGCAGATGCGCAGGGTTTCTTCCACCGTCCGTTCCGTGGTTGCATCGTCGTTGAACAGCGTCTCTGGAGAGATGCCGCTTTCCAGAATGATGCGCACGGAATTGCCGATCTGGTGAACGGTCGCCTCGTGCCCGGCATTCAGCAGCACGATGGTGGTGGAGATGAGCTCGTCATCGGTGAGGTACTGGCCCTTGTGTTCCGTGTGGATCATGTGGCTCAGCAGATCGTCCTTCGGCTCCGCTCGCCGCTCCGCGATCACGCTGCGCACATAGTCTGAGAATTCATGTGCGGCCTTGTCGGCCAGAAGCTCATCTTCCGGCGTGCGCTTGAACATATACATGCCGACATAGGCATGCGACCATTTCAAAAGCTGCGGCCCCATCTCCTCGGGAATGCCGATCATGCGGGCGATCATCGTCACCGGGATGATGTCGGCATAGGAAGAGAGCAATTCCGTTTCGCCATTCGCTTCGAAGGCGTCGATCAGACGGTTGGCGAGTTCCTCGATTTCCGGCTTCATTTTGTCGACATGCCGCGACACGAAGGCGCGGTTGATGAGCGTGCGCAGCCGCGTGTGTTCCGGCGGTTCCAGTTCCAGCAGCGAATGCTGCTCGGCGGCGTCGAAATGCCTCACATGGTCCTGCGGCTCCGCCAGACCGATTTCCTCGCGGCTTGCCACATGCAGGATCTGCCGTCCGAACCGGCGGTCGCGCAGAAGGGCGCTGACGTGGTCGTATCCGGTGAAAAACCACTGCCGCTGCTCTTCCCAGTAGAAGGTGGGACATTCAGCGTGAAGGGCGGCATAGACCGGGTTCGGATCGCTGTAGAAAGCCGGGTCGCGGGCATCAAGGGAAACGCGGCGGGTGGCGGGGTCGATTTTGAGAAAGGGAAATGTCGTTGTCATACCCATGATCTATTCCGCGCGCGGCGCTTTGGGAAGGGAGGGAAATCCCTTCCGGATACCCCTATGTATGTCACTGGATGGTTACATCATCATCGGCTGGCGATGGCGGCTATCCGGTTCAGGGCCGCGACCTGGCGGTCGGCATTGTTGTCCATCGGATTTTCCTCGCGGTCCGAGGCGGGCACGACGACATTGGCCGAATTAACGTGGATGACGGTCCGGTTGCGCCCGGCCTTCTTGGCGGCATAGAGCGCGCGGTCGGCTTCCGTCATCATCACGCTCAGGTCGGCATCCTTGATCATGGCTTCGGATATGCCGACGCTTGTGGTTACCTCTATGCCTTCACCACGCGAACTGATCTTTGAAAGGCGCAGATTGCTGCGGATGGCTTCCGCAAGCGTCGCCGTGCTGGAAGGACTTTCGACTTCGGCAACCAGAGCGAATTCCTCGCCTCCCATTCTGACGAAAAGGCCACGATCGCCGATCGCGCGCTGCGCGATATTACAGAAATGCACGAGCACCGCGTCGCCGGACTGGTGGCCATATCTGTCATTGATCTTCTTGAAATGATCGATGTCGAACAGCACCAGAGCCACATAGCGGCTGGATCCCGGTGACCGCTTTTTGATGCGCTCGAACTCCTCCAGGAGACCGCGACGGTTGAGAACGCCGGTCAGATGATCGGTCATGGCGAGCCGGTGGAGACGAATCTCCGTATCCTCCATGATGATCTTGGCGCTGATCATGATGATAGCCGTGAAGCCGAGCATGCCGGAAATGGAGAGCGCCGACGTCATCGGAATGGCGTTGGGAACCGCGGCATTGGCAGGGATGACGATGGATGCGACGAGCGCTCCGGCAAAAGCCTGCAGGATCAGGATCGTGGCCAGTACCTTTCGGCTGCGTGTTGCGCGCGCCCTGCTGGCCAGAAGGACACCGGCGAGCATGAAATAGCCCGTGGCAGCACTGGCATGATAGAGCAGGATGCGGGCGACCATGTCTTCGCGCACGGATGGCACGAACATTCCGGCGATCCACAGCAGGGCGGGAATTGCAATCCAGCCGCCGAGTTTGCGCTGCTCCAGGCCTAACAGGCCTGCGAGCCAGAAGCCGAAGGCGGAAAGTGCGAGCGTATTGCCGACCTGAATGGACAGAAAACTGGAAATATCCCCGCGAAAGGCCACCATGACAGTGCCGAAGCCCGTGGCGAGGAAGCCGGCGGCGAAATAGAGATTATGCCGGCGGGAAGGGCGGTGCAGCCACAGCGTTCCCAAAAGCACGGCAAGGGTGAACGTTTCCGCCGCCCATAGTAGCGTGCTCGTCTTTGCATCCAGCATTGCAAAATCCTATCTGCGCCATAATGCGGTAAAAGCGGGCCCTTGCGCACGAGGTGCGTTATGCCCGCTTGAATTGTTGAGCTGCCATTTCGCCCGGATGGGCCCATTCCCCCGACGGGAACCGAAAATTCGCTGGTCAGTATCTGCAGCAAATACTAACGAGTTCTTGCCGGTGAGAAGTTATATCTGTGCATGGCGGGCGATTTTTGCCGTCGTCGCCTGCCATAGTAAAAAAATGGTGGCGGCAAAGGAAAGAGGCCCGACCGGCACCAGGCGGTTCGAAAGCCCGGTCAACCTCGGCCCGAAAGGCCCGCAAACGCTGTTGAGCCGTTAAGGATATGCGGCTTCGTGTCTTGAAGTACGGGGCAGGGACACTCTATGTAGGAAGAATGAAGGTTAGAAGTGATTCCGGAGCGGTTTTTCGCGAAGGGCAGAGTTTGACAAAGGACGGACATGAAAAATCCAGTTGATACCGCCATGGCTCTGGTGCCGATGGTCGTAGAGCAGACCAATCGCGGCGAACGCTCCTACGACATATTTTCCCGTCTTCTCAAGGAACGCATCATTTTCCTCACCGGCCCGGTGGAAGACCAGATGGCTTCGCTCGTTTGCGCGCAGCTGCTTTTCCTCGAGGCTGAAAACCCGAAGAAGGAAATCGCGCTCTACATCAATTCGCCGGGTGGCGTCGTGACCGCCGGCATGGCGATCTACGATACGATGCAGTTCATCCGTCCTGCGGTCTCCACGCTCTGCGTCGGTCAGGCTGCATCCATGGGGTCGCTGCTTCTGGCCGCCGGTGAAAAGGGAATGCGTTTCGCAACCCCGAACGCCCGCATCATGGTGCACCAGCCCTCCGGCGGTTTCCAGGGCCAGGCTTCGGACATCGAGCGTCACGCCCGCGACATCATCAAGATGAAGCGCCGCCTCAATGAAGTCTACGTGAAGCATACCGGCCGCACGCTCGAAGAGGTTGAAAAAACCCTTGATCGCGACCATTTCATGGATGCAGACGAGGCGAAGGACTGGGGTGTGATCGACAAGATCCTGACCTCGCGCCAGGAAATCGAGGGCGCCGCCGCGAATTGAGGCGCGACGCTTTTTTGACGTTTGTTTAACCCCGCAAAGTAATTTCGGGGCTTTCAACCGGAACAGAAAGCGATATTAGTATATATAAAGGCTGTGTTGAATTTTTATGACGTGGCCTTTGGTTTGATGGGGAATTCGTTGCAGCCGGTTGTCAGCTCCTGTATCTGATACGGCTAGTACCCCGGGAAACGAGGCGGATACGGCAATGCACCCAAGGGCTGGCCGTATCGGCGGGCGGTAAGTTGACCGCGATCCGTTTGGCGGACCTGCGGCGTGCTGGAAGGAAAGAGATATGAGCAAAGTCAGCGGCAGCAACGGCGGCGACTCTAAAAATACACTCTATTGTTCATTCTGCGGCAAGAGCCAGCACGAAGTCCGGAAACTCATTGCCGGACCGACGGTATTCATCTGTGATGAATGCGTCGAATTGTGCATGGACATCATCCGCGAGGAGAACAAGACGTCGATGGTGAAGTCGCGTGAGGGTGTTCCCACCCCGCAGGACATCATCAAGATCCTCGACGAATATGTCATCGGCCAGAAACAGGCGAAGAAGATCCTGTCTGTTGCCGTTCACAACCATTACAAGCGCCTCGCGCACGCCTCCAAGAATGGCGATGTCGAGCTTGCGAAGTCGAACATCATGCTCGTCGGCCCGACGGGTTGCGGCAAGACCTATCTTGCCCAGACGCTCGCCCGCATCATCGACGTTCCCTTCACCATGGCGGATGCAACGACGCTGACCGAAGCCGGTTATGTCGGCGAGGATGTGGAAAACATCATCCTGAAGCTGTTGCAGGCTGCGGATTACAATGTCGAGCGCGCCCAGCGCGGTATCGTCTATATAGACGAAGTCGACAAGATTTCCCGCAAGTCGGACAACCCGTCCATCACGCGCGACGTGTCGGGCGAGGGCGTCCAGCAGGCGCTTCTGAAGATCATGGAAGGCACGGTCGCTTCCGTTCCGCCGCAGGGCGGCCGTAAGCATCCGCAGCAGGAATTCCTGCAGGTGGATACGACCAACATCCTGTTCATCTGCGGCGGCGCCTTTGCCGGCCTCGACAAGATCATTTCGGCCCGTGGTGAAAAGACCTCGATCGGCTTCGGTGCCACCGTCAAGGCGGAAGACGATCGTCGCGTTGGCGAGGTGCTGCGCGAGCTGGAGCCGGAAGATCTGGTGAAGTTCGGTCTCATCCCGGAATTCATCGGCCGTCTGCCCGTTCTCGCAACGCTGGAAGACCTCGATGAAGATGCGCTGATCCAGATCCTGTCCGAGCCGAAGAACGCTCTGGTCAAGCAGTACCAGCGCCTGTTCGAGATGGAAGATGTGGAACTGACCTTCCACGAGGACGCCCTTCGCGAGATCGCCCGCAAGGCAATCACCCGCAAGACCGGCGCCCGCGGTCTGCGCTCGATCATGGAAAAGATCCTTCTGGACACCATGTTCGAACTGCCGACCCTGGAAGGCGTTCGCGAAGTGGTGATCTCCAACGATGTGGTCAGCGGCATCGCCCGTCCGCTCTACATCTATGCGGATCGTCAGGAAGAAAAGACCAACGTTTCAGCCTGATTGGTTGATCCGGTCTGTGGTGAATTTGAAAGGCCCGCACCCGTGCGGGCCTTTTCCGTTGGGCCAGAGCGCGAAACTTGCGCCTAACTTGGCTGAGCCCGATTTTGCGTTTGGAGCGGATTGCGCTTTGCTGATAAAGTCTTACAACTGATTTGCAGCGCGATATGACGGAAATGTGAATTACCGTCGGCGACCCGGTTCCTGATCCCTTGGGATAACCGGAAATGTCGGGAGTAATAGCCGGCGCTGGGTTTTGTGGAATTTTACGGTCTTGCCGCTGCGGGTGGACCGTCTCTTCCGGTGACTTGAAATCGGTGTTTCGAAACTCCACTTTCAGTCTCGAGAAATGAATATGTCGGGCGCCCCAAGACGTCCGGCAAAGTGTCCCGAAAGGGACCATGGAAAGGAAATGATATGACGAACATCACGTCTGCGGCATCTGGCGGTACCTATCCGGTACTTCCCCTGCGCGACATTGTCGTTTTCCCGCATATGATCGTTCCCCTGTTCGTCGGGCGGGAAAAATCCATTCGTGCGCTCGAGGAAGTCATGGGTTCGGACAAGCAGATCATGCTTGTCACCCAGATCAACGCCAGCGATGACGATCCGACCCCGGACGCCATCCACAAGGTCGGCACGGTCGCCAACGTTCTCCAGCTCCTGAAGCTGCCCGATGGCACCGTCAAGGTTCTGGTGGAAGGCAAGGGCCGCGCCCAGATCGATGAATATACCGGCCGTGAAGACTTCTACGAAGCCTCCGCGACGCCGCTGCAGGAGCCTGCCGAAGATCCGGTCGAGATCGAGGCGCTGTCGCGTTCGGTCGTTTCGGAATTCGAGAGCTATGTAAAGCTCAACAAGAAGATTTCGCCGGAGGTTGTCGGCGCTGCCGGTCAGATCGACGATTATTCGAAGCTGGCCGATACGGTCGCTTCGCACCTGTCGATCAAGATCACCGAAAAGCAGGAAATGCTGGAAACCGTCAGCGTGAAGCAGCGGCTTGAAAAGGCGCTCGGCTTCATGGAAGGCGAGATTTCCGTGCTTCAGGTCGAAAAGCGCATCCGCTCGCGCGTCAAGCGCCAGATGGAGAAGACCCAGCGCGAATATTACCTGAACGAGCAGATGAAGGCGATCCAGAAGGAACTCGGCGACGGCGAAGACGGCCGCGACGAGATGGCCGAACTGGAAGAACGCATCGCCAAGACCAAGCTTTCCAAGGAGGCAAAGGAAAAGGCCGAGGCGGAAATGAAGAAGCTTCGCCAGATGAGCCCGATGTCCGCGGAAGCGACCGTCGTGCGCAACTATCTGGACTGGCTGCTGGGTCTGCCCTGGGGCAAGAAGTCGAAGATCAAGACCGACCTCAACGCTGCCGAAAAGATCCTCGATCAGGATCATTTCGGTCTGGACAAGGTCAAGGAACGCATCGTCGAGTATCTCGCCGTCCAGGCGCGCGCCTCGAAGATCCGCGGCCCCATCCTGTGCCTCGTCGGCCCTCCCGGCGTCGGCAAGACCTCGCTCGCCAAGTCGATCGCCAAGGCGACCGGCCGCGAATATGTGCGCATGGCGCTGGGTGGCGTTCGTGACGAAGCGGAAATCCGTGGTCACCGCCGCACCTATATCGGCTCCATGCCGGGCAAGATCGTACAGTCGATGAAGAAGGCCAAGAAGGCCAATCCGCTGTTCCTGCTCGACGAAATCGACAAGATGGGCATGGATTTCCGTGGTGACCCGTCGTCTGCTCTGCTCGAGGTGCTCGATCCGGAACAGAACTCCACCTTCATGGACCACTACCTTGAAGTGGAATACGACTTGTCCGACGTGATGTTCGTGACCACGGCCAACACGCTGAACATTCCGGGTCCCCTGATGGACCGTATGGAAGTGATCCGCATCGCCGGCTACACCGAAGACGAAAAGCGCGAAATCGCCAAGCGTCACCTGTTGCCGAAGGCGATCAAGGAACACGCCCTGCGTCCGGAAGAGTTCTCGGTCAGCGATGACGCCCTGATGATCGTCATCCAGCAGTACACCCGTGAGGCGGGCGTGCGCAGCTTCGAGCGCGAGCTGATGAAGCTTGCACGAAAGGCCGTGACCGAGATCATCAAGGGCAAGGTCAAGTCCGTGGAAGTCACCGCAGCCAACGTTCCGGATTATCTGGGCGTTCCGCGGTTCCGCCATGGCGAGGCCGAGCGCGAGGATCAGGTCGGTGTCGTCACCGGTCTTGCCTGGACGGAAGTTGGCGGTGAGCTGCTCACCATCGAAGGCGTGATGATGCCGGGCAAGGGCCGCATGACGGTGACCGGCAACCTCAAGGAAGTGATGAAGGAATCCATTTCGGCGGCGGCATCTTACGTCCGCTCGCGCGCCGTGGATTTCGGCATCGAACCGCCGCGCTTCGACAAGAGCGACATCCACGTCCACGTTCCGGAAGGTGCGACCCCGAAGGACGGACCCTCTGCAGGTGTTGCCATGGCAACCGCCATCGTCTCCATCATGACTGGCATTCCGGTCTCGAAGGATGTGGCGATGACGGGCGAGATCACGCTTCGTGGTCGCGTGCTGCCCATCGGCGGCCTGAAGGAAAAGCTGCTTGCGGCGCTTCGCGGCGGCATCAAGAAGGTGCTGATCCCGGAAGAAAACGCCAAGGATCTGGCGGAGATTCCGGACAATGTGAAGAACGAGATGGAAATCATCCCGGTTTCGCGCATGGGCGAGGTGATCGAACACGCGCTGCTTCGCAAGCCGGAACCCATCGAGTGGGACGGCAGCATCGAGACGCCTGTTATCGCCACCGTCGAAGGTGTCGATGACGGCAGCCAGACGATCGCGCATTGATCGAGGCATCGGCGCGGAGGCCGGAATCGGTTTTCGCAAAAGGTGATGCATAGAATCAATGCGTTAGGTGCCGGAAGGCACAGGCGGTGCTTCGGCCCGCACAAGTGATGCCAATTTGGCACGAATATGTGGAAGGCCGGCAGAAATGTCGGCCTTTTTTGTGAAAAAAACCGCAGACCCCTTGTTTTTCAGGCGATTCCAGCGCTTTTGAGTTGCTGCGCGCGGATGCGAACGTATTCTGCGCCGGCTTAATTTGAGTCGTTTCAAACCATTGAAAGGGGTGGAAACATGAACAAGAACGAGCTCGTCTCTGCTGTTGCCGAAAAGGCTGGTCTCACGAAGGCAGATGCTGCTTCCGCTGTTGATGCGGTATTCGAAACCGTACAGAACGAACTGAAGAGCGGTGGCGACATCCGCCTCGCTGGCTTCGGCAGCTTCTCCGTTAGCCGCCGTGAAGCCTCCAAGGGCCGTAACCCTTCCACGGGTGCTGAAGTCGATATCCCGGCTCGCAACGTGCCGAAGTTTTCCGCAGGCAAGGGCCTGAAGGACGCTGTTAACTCGTAAGGTTTCCGGAAAGCCGCAGCGCCCGGCGGCGGGCGGGCGGCTTTTCAGGTTCACGAGGAAACATGTTTTGACGCCTTGACGCCATCATGCCGGCCCGAAAACCGGGCGGCTTTTCGAAAAGCTTTTTTCGGATAGCCCAGTTTTTCAACCCGGCATGATGTTGATTGAAAGTAGGGGAGCTTGCCTGTGTAGCCCCCATCCGGTCACACGGTGTTCCGATACGCGGAATGTGCGCATAAACAGGAAAGCCCGGTCTTTATGGCCGGGCTTTTTGATTCACCCGACAGGAAATGTCATGCCACTGTCATGTCTTTGACGCAGAAGCCATGGGGTATTTCTGGACCCAAGGGGGATTATGATGGCGTTCCGATTTTCTCACATGGCTTTGACTGCTGCGCTGCTCACATCCGCAGCCTTTCCGGCTGCGGCCGAGCCGGTTTTTAACCGCATTGCATCCTTTCCGGTGGCGAAGAACCTTCCCGCGGACAAGGACGCCAAGTCCGTCACCTCAGCTGAAATCGTCACTGCCAGCGAAGACGGCAAGACGCTGATCTATTCGGACAGCCCGCTTGGCGGCATCGGCTTCATCGACATCACCGATGCGAAGGCCCCCAAGGCTGGCGGCGCCCTGCTGCTCGAAGGCGAGCCGACCTCTGTCGCCGTCGCAGGCGTCAAGGTTCTGGCCGGCGTCAATACGTCGGAAAACCGCGCCAAGCCGTCCGGCAAGCTGGTAACGGTAGATATCGCCACCAAGAAGATCGAGGCAAGCTGTGATCTCGGTGGCCAGCCTGATTCCGTCGCCGTTTCCCCGGACAAGACCTTTGCCGCCATCGCGATCGAAAACGAACGCGACGAAGAGGTGAACGAAGGCGCCCTGCCGCAAATGCCCGCCGGTTATCTGGTCACGGTCGGCCTGAAGAACGGCGTCGCTGACTGTGGAACGCTGAAGAAGATCGAACTGACTGGCCTTGCCGAAATCGCTCCGGAAGATCCGGAACCGGAATTCGTCTCGATCAATGCCAATGGCGAGATCGCGCTCACGCTGCAGGAAAACAACCACATCGTCATCCTCGACGGCAAGACCGGCACGGTGAAGACGCATTTCTCCGCCGGTAAGGTCGATCTCGAAGGCGTCGATACGAAAAGCGATGGCCAGCTGAAGTTCACCGACAAGCAGGAAGGCCGCAAGCGCGAGCCGGATGCCGTGAAGTGGCTGGACAATGACCGCATCGTCATCGCCAATGAAGGTGATTGGCAGGGCGGTTCGCGCGGTTTCACCATCTTCGACAAGACCGGAAAGCTCGTCTACGAATCGGGTTCGTCGCTCGAACATGCGGTTGCGGCCATCGGCCACTATCCGGAGAAGCGCTCCAAGGCCAAGGGCATCGAGCCGGAAGGTCTGGAAGCGGCAACATTCGGTGACCAGAAATACTTCTTCGTGCTTGCCGAGCGCGCCTCTGTCGTTGCTGTCTACAAGGACACCGGCAAGGAGCCGGAACTGACGCAGCTTCTGCCGTCCGGCGTTTCGCCGGAGGGAGCCGTCGCCATTCCGTCGCGCAACCTTCTGGTTACGGCAAACGAGGTCGATCTGGTCGAGGATGGCGGCGTTCGCTCGCATGTCATGCTTTACGAGCGTGCCGAAGGCGAGGCGGCCTATCCGCAGCTCGTCTCCGCCACCGTCGACGGCGCGCCGATCGGTTGGGGCGCTCTTTCGGGTCTGGTCGGCGATGCCGAGAAGCCCGGCATTCTCTACGCCGTGTCCGACTCGGTCTATGGCAACCAGCCGTCGATCTTCACCATCGACGCAACGAAGAAACCCGCCACCATTACCAGTGTGCTGCGCGTCAAGCGTGACGGCATCGCTGCCCAGAAGCTCGACATCGAAGGCATCACCCTCGACGGTAAGGGCGGCTTCTGGCTGGCATCGGAAGGCGATAGCGCCAAGCTTGTTCCGCACGCGCTCTACAACGTCAACGCCAAGGGTGAAATCAAGGCTGAAATCGCGCTGCCGAAGGAACTTCTTGCCGGTGAGACCCGCTTCGGTTTCGAAGGCGTGACCATGATCGGCAAGGGCGACGATGCGACGCTGTGGATGGCCGTTCAGCGCGAATGGGGAACGGACGAGAAGGGCATTGTCAAGCTCGTCTCCTATAACCCGAAGTCCAAGGAATGGGGCGCCGTGCGTTACCCGCTCGACAAGACCGAGGCAGGCTGGGTCGGCCTTTCCGAAATCACCGCCCAGGGCGACTATGTCTATATCGTCGAGCGCGACAACCAGATCGGCGACAAGGCGAAGATCAAGAAGCTCTACCGCGTTGCAATCGCAGACCTGAAGCCGAGCAAGATCGGCGGCGAACTGCCACTGGTGGCCAAGCAGGAAGCGCATGATTTCCTGCCGGACCTCAAGGCCCAGACCAATGGTTATGTCGTCGACAAGCTGGAAGGCTTCACCTTCGACAAGGCGGGAACGGCCTATGCGGTCACCGACAATGATGGCGTCGACGATTCGTCCGGTGAAACGCTGTTCTTCACTGTCGATCTGAAGGCGATCAACTGATCGCCCCCGATAGTGCCGCAAATGAGAAAAGCCGGGCATAGCCCGGCTTTTTTATGTGGCATAAGCAAAGCCGGTCAGGGCCCGTTTGGTGCGATGTCAATGCAGGCTGTCAAGCCGGCACTGCTGCTTCGTTATCGGTCATCGGTGATTTGTCGGGGGACAGGGTGCAAAAGCCGAGGACCGATCGCAAAGGATCACCGCCCCATGGAATTCTTGCTTTTGGGAGTATTGTCTTTTTCCGAGTCCTGCTGGACCCAGCGAAAAAAAATATAAACAGGCAGCGCTATGAGCGCGAGTGTTACAAACGCGTCGACCATGGTTTCATCCATTATTTCTACCGCTCATCATGAAACGGCTCGAAAATAATGCCCGAAATCTCTTTAAAAAGTCTGAATCTGCTTATTTTTCGGTATGTTGCGGGGTGGCACACAGACCTGAAAAAGCTGTCGGAATGTGGAACAGAAGTGCCGATTTGGCATAGACGGGAACCGTAAAATGCGATTCCTCATCTCCAGCACGTGGATCCGGCTTCGACAATCCGCATGCCAGCGGGTAGGGGAATGATTCTTAAGCTGGAAATTCACATCAAAGAACGCGTGTCACGACAAATGTCGGGTTCAACTATGCAGCGATCTGGATGATTTGGAAAATGGTGGGCGATGAGAGACTCGAACTCCCGACATCCTCGGTGTAAACGAGGCGCTCTACCAACTGAGCTAATCGCCCTTCGCGTCCTGCGGATCATGTCCGCCGCGTCGGTGGCCGTGATGTATTCGGATCGGAAAAAAACCGCAAGGGCTTTTGTGAAGTTTTTTTGTTTTTTTTCCGGGTCGTATTTTCCCATGTCCGTGGCTGATGGCCAAAAGGCTGGAACTGCGGGCTTTTTGGCAAAAACAGAAGCCACAGCCAGCGCGAACGGCACAGGGGAATCTTCCTGCGGACGCCCGCGCCTGTGGACAAGTTTTTTGTTTTCGTTGGGAAAAGCCCGCAAAACAAGGCGTTTGCCGGAACGCTTATCAATGGCCTTCAGGTTTTTTCCGATCAAAATGAAGAAGCTTATTCTTTTGTCGTGAAACCTGCTTGACACCCCCGCACGAACGCCGTAGTTAGCCGCTCATCGAACAGCCGAGGCTGGTTCGAGCGGCGGGACAAGCTCCTGTCGTCAGGAGATGCGGGTGTAGCTCAGTCGGTTAGAGTGCCGGCCTGTCACGCCGGAGGTCGCGGGTTCGAGCCCCGTCACTCGCGCCATCCTATTCCTCGGAAAACACAGATGAATGTCTGTGGTGCGCGGGTGTAGCTCAGTCGGTTAGAGTGCCGGCCTGTCACGCCGGAGGTCGCGGGTTCGAGCCCCGTCACTCGCGCCATTTCTTCTTCCTGAAATGTCTCCTCAAAAATAGATCGACGCGCCGTCTGCGCGACTCCGTTTTTTTGACGATTCCGGCACCTGATTCCGGACTTTTCAGATGTGATTTTTCCTACTTTTTTTACTCAAGTTTCGATCTCCCGATATCGTCACTTCGCCGCCATTTCGACGTAAAATTCGTGTGACTTTTTTGCGGTTGCGTCCTTCAATCGATTATTATTGTATTTGAGGGGCTTAGGTCGGAATTGTGGCCCAAATTTGCGTCAATTCCGGCAATATTGTTGCCAATCAATGCGGCAGGTGTCTTGAAATGGTGCCTAAACTCTTGCAGAGAGAGCGCGGCTGCGCTAACCACTTTGGCGTTGCAACATATTTGTGCGCCTTGAGACTTATCAGTCGCAAAGGCAGGTCCGGCACCCGGCCGGGCAGGGAAGAGACCATGACTGAACTCCTCAGTTCCTACATTCCGATCGCAATCTTCATCGGTATCGCTCTCGTCATTGGCCTGGCGCTTCTCATTGCGCCTTTCGCGGTTGCCTACAAGGCTCCGGACCCGGAAAAGCTTTCCGCTTTCGAGTGCGGTTTCAACGCCTTCGACGATGCCCGCATGAAGTTCGATATCCGTTTTTATCTGGTGTCGATCCTGTTCATCATCTTCGATCTGGAAGTCGCCTTCCTCTTCCCCTGGGCGGTGTCTTTTGGTGAGATGGGCTGGTTCGGTTTTTGGTCGATGATGGTATTCCTCCTCGTCCTCACCATCGGCTTTATCTATGAGTGGAAGAAGGGAGCGCTGGAATGGGCATGAGCCAGAACAACAGCACGCTCGTTGCGCCGCAGCCGAAGGGGATCATCGATCCCTCGACCGGCAAGCCGGTTGGCAGCAACGATGCCTACTTCACGGAAATCAATGACGAGCTGGCCGACAAGGGCTTTCTCGTCACCTCGACCGACGAGCTGATCACCTGGGCGCGTACCGGCTCCCTGATGTGGATGCAGTTCGGTCTCGCCTGCTGCGCCGTCGAAGGCCTGATGCAGGCGTCCGGTCCGCGTTATGACATGGAGCGCTTCGGTGTCGCCCCGCGCGCCTCACCGCGCCAGTCTGACGTGATGATCGTCGCCGGCACGCTGACCAACAAGATGGCGCCGGCTCTGCGCAAGGTCTATGACCAGATGCCTGAGCCGCGTTACGTCATCTCCATGGGCTCCTGTGCCAATGGCGGCGGTTATTATCACTATTCCTACGCTGTCGTGCGCGGTTGCGACCGCGTCGTGCCGGTGGATATTTACGTTCCGGGCTGTCCCCCCACGGCGGAGGCGCTGCTTTATGGCGTGCTTCTGCTGCAGAAGAAGATTCGTCGTACCGGTACGATCGAGCGCTAAGGGCAAAGGACGGATTAAGAATGAGCGAAGCTCTCAACGATCTTGCTGCTTACGTTAAGGAAGCGCGCGGTTCCCTCGTGGTGTCGGCTGATATCGCCTATGGCGAACTGACGCTGAACACGACGCCTGAAAGTGTGATCGCGCTTTTGACCTTCCTGCGTGACGACGTGCAGTGCGGTTTTGTCAACATCATCGACATTTGCGGCGTTGACTGGCCGCAGCGCGAAAAGCGTTTCGATGTCGTCTATCACCTGCTGTCGCCGCGCCAGAACCTGCGCGTCCGCATCAAGCTGCAGGTAGCGGAAGACGAGGGCGTGCCGTCTTCGACCTCCGTTTACATGGGTGCCGAATGGTTCGAGCGCGAAGCCTGGGACATGTATGGCATTCCGTTCGAAGGCCATAAGGACCTTCGCCGTATCCTCACCGATTACGGTTTCGAAGGCCATCCGCTGCGCAAGGATTTTCCGGTTACCGGCTTTGTGGAAGTGCGTTACGATGACGTGCTGAAACGGGTTCTTTATGAACCGGTCGAACTGAAGCAGGAATTCCGCAACTTCGATTTCCTCTCCCCATGGGAAGGAACCGAATATGTTCTCCCGGGTGACGAAAAGGCCAAGCAATGAGCCAAGCCCCCGCGACAGAGCATGCGCAATGTCTTTGCGGCGCCGTCGGCTTCAACGCCGTCATCGGTGCCCGTGAATTTGGCGTTTGCCATTGCTCCATGTGCCGCCGCTGGTCCGGCGGTGCGTTTCTGGCTGTCGAATGCGCTGATATCTCCGTCGAAAACGAAGAGAACCTCGGCGTCTATTCCTCGTCGGAATGGGGTGAGCGCTGCTTCTGCAAGAATTGCGGCAGCACGCTGATGTGGCGTTCCAAGGACGGCAAACATTTTGCCGTTTCGCTGCAGGCTTTCGATAACCCTTCCAGTTTCAAGTTCGCGTCGCAGATTTTCACGGATGAGAAGCCTTCGAGCTACTCTTTCGCCGAAACCACGCAGAACATGACCGGCCCCGAATTCATCGCCATGATCACCTCGGCGGAGCACTAGAATGACTGAGCATAACGTCCGCAATTTCACGATCAACTTCGGTCCGGAACATCCGTCCGCGCACGGCGTGCTGCGTCTGGTTCTGGAACTGGACGGCGAAATCGTCGAGCGCGTCGATCCGCATATCGGTCTTCTGCATCGCGGCACCGAAAAGCTGATCGAGACCAAGACCTATCTGCAGGCCGTTCCTTACTTCGACCGCCTCGACTACGTCGCGCCGATGAACCAGGAACATGCTTTCGCGCTCGCCGTCGAAAAGCTGCTCGGCCTCGAAATCCCGATGCGCGGCCAGCTGATCCGCGTGCTTTATTCGGAAATCGGCCGCATCCTGTCGCACATCATGAACGTCACGACACAGGCCATGGACGTCGGCGCGATGACGCCGCCGGTCTGGGGTTTCGAAGAACGCGAAAAGCTGATGGTGTTCTATGAGCGCGCCTGTGGCGCCCGCATGCACTCGGCTTACGTTCGTCCGGGCGGCGTGCATCAGGACCTGCCGCCGGAACTGGTCGATGATATCGGCAAGTGGTGCGACCCGTTCCTCACCGTTCTCGACAATATCGAGGGCCTGCTGACCGACAACCGTATCTACAAGCAGCGTAACGTCGATATCGGCGTCGTTTCGCTCGAAGACGCCTTCGCCTGGGGTTTCACGGGCGTGATGGTGCGCGGCTCGGGCGCTGCCTGGGATTTGCGCCGCGCGCAGCCCTATGAGTGCTATTCCGATCTCGAATTCGACATTCCCGTCGGCAAGAACGGCGACTGCTACGATCGTTACCTGATCCGCATGCAGGAAATGCGCGAATCTGTGAAGATCATGAAGCAGTGCGTCGATCTTCTCTCCGGCAAGCACCGCATCGGCCCGGTCTCCTCGCTCGATGGCAAGGTGGTTCCGCCGAAGCGTGGCGAGATGAAGCGTTCGATGGAAGCGCTGATCCACCACTTCAAGCTCTACACCGAAGGTTACCACGTTCCGGCCGGCGAAGTTTACGCCGCCGTCGAAGCGCCGAAGGGCGAGTTCGGCGTTTACGTGGTCGCAGACGGTTCGAACAAGCCCTATCGCTGCAAAATCCGCGCTCCGGGTTACGCACACCTGCAGGCTATGGATTTCCTGTGCAAGGGCCATCAGCTTGCCGACGTTACAGCCGTTCTCGGCTCGCTCGACATCGTGTTCGGGGAGGTCGACCGCTGATGCGTCTGCCGCTCGCCATTCCGGCTTTTCTTGCTGCGATGTCGACCCCCGTTCTCGCCCAGACGGCGACGGACGAGGGCGGCGTATCGCTGTCGAGCGGCGGCGGTTCCACCATCAAGCAGCTTCTGTCGTCGGGATTCGAGATCAAGGCCTCGGTTCCCAATGGCAGCAAGTTCATCGTGTTCATGCAGAAAGACAAGGCGGCTTACGCCTGCGAATTCGTCACGGTGGCGAGATCGCGTTGTGAGACGTTAAACTGAAAAGGCGTGAGGAAGTATGTCCGTTCGTCGACTAGCCGAAGATCAGTTCCAGCCCGTGGCATTTGCCTTCAACCAGGAAAACACTGCCTGGGCTGAGAAGACGATCAAGAAATATCCCGAGGGACGCCAGCAATCGGCGGTCATCCCGCTGCTCATGCGTGCGCAGGAGCAGGACGGCTGGGTTACCCGCGCCGCCATCGAAAAGATCGCCGACATGCTGGATATGGCCTATATCCGCGTCATGGAAGTGGCGACCTTCTATACCCAGTTCCAGCTGAAGCCGGTTGGCACGCGCGCGCACGTTCAGGTCTGCGGCACCACGCCCTGCATGCTGCGCGGCTCGGAAGCGCTGATGGATGTCTGCCGCAAGAAGATCCACCACGATCCGCTGCACACCAATGAGAGCGGCACGCTCTCCTGGGAAGAAGTGGAATGTCAGGGCGCCTGCGTCAACGCGCCGATGGTCATCATCTTCAAGGATGCCTATGAGGACCTGACGCCAGAGCGTCTGGAAGAGATCATCGACACGTTCGAAGCGGGCAAGGGCGACACCGTCAAGACCGGTCCGCAGATCGACCGTCACGAATCCGTGCCGGTCGGTGGACTGACGACGCTGACGGAAGAGATCAAGCCGGATCGTTCCAATCTCGACAAGCCGGCCGAAGTGCCTGCGGATGCCGCACCGGTTCCGCCGTCCAACGCCGCCAAGCCGAAGACCGATGCGCCGGAGACCGATCCGAAGCTGAAGACGCCGGCAAACGAGCCGAAGGCTGCGGAAGCCAACGTCAAGGCCGCCGAAAAGGAAGCTTCGGGATCTGCGAAGCCGTCGCTCGATTCCAAGGATCGTCCGGCAGGCATCGAGAAGCCCGCCACGCCCGACGACCTGAAGCTCATTTCCGGCGTCGGTCCGAAGATCGAAGGCACGCTGCATGAGCTCGGCATCTTCACCTTCGCGCAGGTCGCGGGCTGGAAGAAGGCCGAATGCGACTGGGTCGACGGTTATCTGAATTTCAAGGGCCGCATCGAACGCGACGAGTGGATCAAGCAGGCCGAGGCGCTCGCCAAGGGTGGCGAAGCCGAGTATATCAAGGTCTTCGGCAAGAAGCCGCGGTAAGAGGTGAAGCATGTTAAAAGATCAGGATCGCATCTTTACCAATCTCTACGGCCTCAAGGACAAGTCCCTGAAGGGCGTGAGAGCGCGCGGCCATTGGGACGGCACCAAGCAGATCATCGAAAAGGGCCGTGACTGGATCATCAACGAGATGAAGGCATCAGGCCTTCGCGGTCGCGGTGGCGCTGGCTTCCCGACGGGTCTCAAGTGGTCCTTCATGCCGAAGGAAAATGACGGCCGCCCGCATTATCTCGTCGTCAACGCCGATGAATCCGAGCCCGGCACCTGCAAGGACCGCGAAATCCTGCGCAACGATCCGCATACGCTGATCGAAGGCTGCGTTATCGCCGGTTTCGCCATGGGCGCGCATACCGCCTATATCTACGTTCGCGGCGAATATATGCGCGAGCGTGAGGCGCTGCAGGCGGCCATCGACGAATGCTACGATGCCGGCCTGCTCGGCAAGAACAACAAGAACGGCTGGGATTTCGACATCTACGTCCATCACGGCGCAGGTGCCTATATCTGCGGCGAAGAGACGGCTCTGCTCGAAAGCCTCGAAGGCAAGAAGGGCCAGCCGCGCCTCAAGCCGCCGTTCCCGGCCAATATGGGTCTTTACGGCTGCCCGACGACCGTCAACAACGTTGAATCGATCGCCGTTGCGCCGACCATCCTGCGCCGAGGTGCTGCATGGTTCTCGTCCATCGGCCGTCCGAACAATGTCGGCACCAAGCTGTTCATGGTCTCCGGCCATGTCGAGCGTCCGTGCACCTTCGAAGATGCGCTGGGCCTGTCCTTCCGTGAGCTGATCGAGCGCCATTGCGGTGGCATTCGCGGCGGCTGGGACAATCTGCTCGGCGTCATCCCCGGCGGCGCATCCTGCCCCATCGTTCGCGGTGAGGACATGAAGGACGCCATCATGGATTTTGACGGCATGCGCGAAGTGAAGTCTTCCTTCGGCACCGGCGGCATGATCGTCATGGACAAGTCCACCGACGTCATCAAGGCGATTGCCCGCATCGCGGCCTTCTTCAAGCATGAAAGCTGCGGCCAGTGCACGCCGTGCCGCGAAGGCACCGGCTGGATGTGGCGCGTGCTGGAGCGCATGGTCAAGGGCAATGCCCAGAAGCGCGAAATCGACATGCTGTTCGAAGTGACGAAGCAGATCGAAGGCCACACCATCTGTGCGCTCGGCGACGCCGCCGCATGGCCGGTACAGGCGCTGATCCGCAATTTCCGTCCGGAAATCGAAAAGCGCATCGACCAATATACCTACAGGGCCATGGATGATGGCGCTGTTCTGGAAGCCGCTGAATAAGCATTGAGGCTTCAGGCGGAGCCGGAATTTTCCGGCCTCGCGACACCATGAAGCGTCTGGCAGACGATACGAGTGCCGGGCGTGATTAAGGATTTGTTGCGGACCGTGTGAGACATGGGACGAACAGGCAACAGGACGTAAGTAGGACCATGGCAAAGCTCAAGGTTGACGGTAAAGAGATCGAGGTTCCGGATCATTTCACGCTGTTGCAGGCGTGCGAGGAGGCTGGTGCCGAAGTTCCGCGCTTTTGTTTTCATGAGCGCTTGTCGGTCGCGGGTAACTGCCGCATGTGTCTCATCGAGGTGAAGGGCGGACCGCCCAAGCCTGCCGCATCCTGCGCCATGGGCGTTCGCGACGTTCGCGGCGGCCCGAACGGCGAATTGCCTGAAGTTTTCACCAACACGCCGATGGTCAAGAAGGCCCGCGAAGGTGTGATGGAATTCCTGCTCATCAACCACCCGCTCGATTGCCCGATCTGCGACCAGGGCGGTGAATGCGACCTGCAGGACCAGGCCATGGCCTTCGGTATCGCCGGTTCGCGTTACGCGGAGAACAAGCGCGCGGTTGAAGACAAATATATCGGACCGCTCGTCAAGACGGTCATGAACCGTTGCATCCACTGCACGCGCTGCGTCCGTTTCACCACGGAAGTGGCCGGCATTGCCGAACTTGGCCTCATCGGCCGCGGTGAAGATGCCGAAATCACCACCTATCTCGAGCAGGCCATGACCTCGGAGCTGCAGGGCAACGTTGTTGACCTCTGCCCGGTCGGCGCGCTTACCTCCAAGCCTTTCGCCTTCACCGCCCGTCCGTGGGAACTGAACAAGACCGAAACCATCGACGTGATGGACGCGCTCGGTTCGGCCATCCGCGTCGATACCCGTGGCCGCGAAGTCATGCGCGTCATGCCGCGTGTCAACGAGGCGATCAACGAAGAGTGGATTTCCGACAAGAGCCGTTTCATCTGGGACGGCCTGAAGACGCAGCGCCTTGACCGCCCTTACGTCCGCAAGGATGGTCGCTTGCAGCCCGCAAGCTGGGGTGAAGCCTTCGGTGCGATCAAGCAGGCGGTTGCCGCAACATCCGGCAGCAAGATCGGCGCGATTGCCGGCGATCTGGCCTCCGTTGAAGAAATGTTCGCGCTGAAGTCGCTTCTGGCGGCGCTCGGCTCGGCCAATGTCGATTGCCGTCAGGATGGCGCTGCACTCGATCCGTCGCTCGGCCGCGCCAGCTACCTGTTCAACTCCACCATCGAAGGTATTGAACAGGCCGACGCCCTGCTGATCGTTGGTTCCAACCCGCGTTACGAAGCGGCCGTGCTCAACGCCCGAATCCGCAAGCGCTGGCGTCGCGGCGGTTTCCCGATCGGCGTGATCGGTGAAGCCGGTGAGCTTCGCTACAATTACGAATATCTCGGTTCCGGCGCTGAAACGCTGTCCGACTTGGCCAATGGTTCGCACAGCTTCGCTGACAAGCTGAAGTCCGCCAAGAACCCGCTGATCATCATCGGTCAGGGTGCTCTGGCGCGCGCCGATGGTGCAGCCGTACTGGCTGCCGCCGCCAAGCTCGCTACCTCGGTAGGTGCTGTCACCGAAGAGTGGAACGGCTTCTCGGTTCTGCACACCGCCGCTGCCCGCGTTGGCGGTCTCGATATCGGCTTCGTGCCGGGCGAGGGCGGTGTTGCCGCCGCTGAAATGGTCGCGTCCATGGACGTTCTCTTCCTGCTCGGCGCCGATGAACTCGACCTGTCCAACAAGGGCGCCAAGTTCACTGTCTATATTGGTAGCCATGGCGATCAGGGCGCGATGAACGCCGACGTCATCCTTCCGGGTGCGGCCTATACCGAAAAATCCGGTATCTGGGTCAATACCGAAGGCCGCGTGCAGCTGGGCAACCGCGCCGGTTTCGCACCGGGCGAAGCCCGCGAAGACTGGGCGATCCTGCGTGCGCTTTCCGATGTTCTCGGCAAGAAGCTGCCGTTCGATTCGCTGTCTGCCCTGCGCGGCCAGCTCTATGTTGCGCATCCGCATCTGGCGGAAACAGACGAGATCGTAGCCGGCAAGGCCACGGATATCGAAGCGCTGGCCGGCAAGACCGGCTCGCTCAACAAGTCGGCGTTTGCCTCGCCGGTTAAAGACTTTTATTTGACGAACCCGATTGCGCGCGCATCCGCCGTCATGGCCGAGTGCTCCGCATTGGCCCGCAACAATTTCCAGGCTGCGGCAGAGTAAGGGTAGGGGATTTATGGAACAGTTTTTCTGGAGCTACGTCTGGCCCGCGCTGATCATGGTCGGCCAGTCCCTGCTGCTTCTCGTTTGCCTTCTGGTGGCCATCGCCTTCCTGCTGCTTGCCGACCGCAAGGTCTGGGCGGCGGTACAGCTGCGCCGCGGTCCGAACGTCGTTGGTCCCTTCGGTCTCTTCCAGTCCTTCGCCGACCTGTTGAAGTTCATTCTGAAGGAGCCTGTCATTCCGGCCGGCGCCAACAAGGCCGTTTTCCTTCTGGCGCCGCTGGTCGCCGTGACGCTGGCTCTCGCCACCTATGCCGTCATTCCCTTCAACGAAGGCTGGGTCGTCGCCAATATCAATGTCGGCATTCTCTACATCTTCGCGATTTCCTCGCTTGAAGTATACGGTATCATCATGGGCGGCTGGGCTTCGAACTCGAAGTACCCGTTCCTCGGCGCGCTGCGTTCTGCCGCGCAGATGGTGTCCTACGAAGTGTCGATCGGCCTCGTTATCGTCACCGTTCTGCTCTGCGTCGGTTCGCTGAACCTGACGGACATCGTTCTCGCCCAGAAGACCGGCCTCGGTACCATGCTTGGCCTGCCTGCCTCGTTCCTTGACTGGCACTGGCTGTCGCTGTTCCCGATGTTCATCGTGTTCTTCATTTCGGGCCTTGCCGAAACCAACCGTCCGCCCTTCGACCTTCCGGAAGCGGAATCGGAACTGGTTGCCGGTCACATGGTCGAATATGGCTCCACGCCTTACATGATGTTCATGCTCGGCGAATATGCTGCGATTGTCCTGATCTGCTGCCTGACGACGATCCTGTTCATGGGCGGCTGGCTGCCGATCGTGGATGTGTGGTTCCTGAACTGGGTTCCGGGCATTGTCTGGTTCGCGTTGAAGGGCTGCATGGTCTTCTTCATGATCGCTCTGACCAAGGCTTTCGTTCCGCGTTACCGTTATGACCAGCTCATGCGTCTCGGATGGAAGGTGTTCCTGCCGCTGTCGCTCGCCATGGTCGTTATTGTTGCATTCGTATTGAAGCTGACGGGGTGGGCCGGTTGATGTCTGTACTCCTCGCTCAGAAATCTGGAGACTGAGATGGCAAGCCTCTCCCAAGCCGTCAATTCACTGTTCCTCAAGGAGTTCGTGGGCGCGATCCTGCTCACGATGCGCCACTTCTTCAAACAGAAGGCAACGGTGAACTATCCTTTCGAAAAGGGCCCGGTCTCTCCGCGTTTCCGCGGCGAACATGCGCTGCGCCGTTATCCGAACGGTGAAGAGCGCTGCATCGCCTGCAAGCTGTGTGAAGCTATCTGTCCCGCTCAGGCGATCACCATCGAAGCCGGCCCGCGCCGCAATGATGGCACCCGCCGCACGGTGCGTTACGATATCGACATGGTGAAGTGCATCTATTGCGGCTTCTGCCAGGAAGCCTGCCCGGTGGACGCCATCGTCGAAGGCCCGAACTTCGAATTCGCGACGGAAACCCGCGAGGAGCTTTATTTCGACAAGCAGAAGCTTCTCGACAATGGCGACCGCTGGGAGCGTGAAATCGCACGCAACCTCGCACTGGATGCGCCTTACCGTTAAGGCGCAACCGTCTTTCCGGGGGAAACCCCGGAAAACGATGAAAAGTAAAATGCCTGCGCGGTTTTCGCCGGCGGGGACGAAACGGGTGAGGGGCCTTCGAGCCATCTTTGCCCGATGAGGACAAGAAGGCACCAACATGGGTCTGCACGCTGTATTCTTTTATATATTCGCTTTCGTCGCCGTGGCGTCTGCGTTCATGGTCATCGCATCGAAGAACCCTGTTCATTCGGTGCTGTTTCTGATTTTGACCTTCTTCAACGCAGCCGCGCTGTTCCTGCTGACGGGTGCCGAGTTCCTCGGCATGATCCTGCTGGTGGTTTATGTCGGCGCCGTGGCGGTGCTCTTCCTCTTCGTCGTCATGATGCTGGATGTGGATTTCGCGGAGCTGCGCTCCGGCGTGCTGCAATATGCCCCGGTTGGCGCGCTGATCGGTGTGATCCTTGCGGCGGAACTGATTGTCGTTGTCGGCGGCAGCGTCTTGAACCCGCAGGCGGCGAAATCGATCACCATGCCGATCCCGCCGGTCACCGAGCGCACCAACACCGCAGCCCTCGGCGACGTGCTGTATACCAATTACATCTACTTCTTCCAGCTCGCCGGTCTCGTGCTGCTGGTGGCCATGATCGGCGCCATCGTGCTGACGCTGCGTCATCGCACCGACATCAAGCGGCAGGATATCTCCACCCAGGTCGGCCGTGACCCGAAGACTGCCGTTACCACGGTCAAGGTCAAGCCGGGCCAGGGCATCTGAGGCGCGAACGGATCCAAGGAAACAGAATATGGAAATCGGTCTTTCCCACTACCTGACGGTCAGCGCGATCCTCTTCACGATCGGCATCTTCGGCATCTTCCTCAACCGGAAGAACGTCATCGTCATCCTCATGTCGATCGAGCTTATCCTGCTGGCGGTCAACATCAACATGGTGGCCTTCTCGGCTTTCCTGAACGACATTGTCGGCCAGGTCTTCGCCTTGTTCATTCTGACCGTCGCAGCCGCCGAAGCGGCCATCGGTCTTGCAATACTCGTTGTCTTCTACCGCAACCGCGGATCGATCGCCGTCGAAGACGTCAATATGATGAAGGGCTGATAAGGCTATGATCTACAAGGCTATCGTCTTTCTTCCCCTGATCGGCTTCCTGATCGCCGGCCTGTTCGGCCGCTCGATCGGCGCCAAGGCTTCGGAATATGTCACCACCGGTCTGATGATCGTGGTCGCCATCCTGTCGTGGATCGTCTTCTTCACCGTCGCGCTCGCCCATGGTGAGCCGGGCGAGGTGATCAAGGTCACCGTGCTGCGCTGGATCCAGTCCGGCGGCATCGATGTCGAATGGGCCTTCCGCATCGACACGCTGACGGCTGTCATGTTCGTCGTGGTCAACACGGTCTCGACGCTCGTGCATCTCTATTCGATCGGATACATGCACCACGATCCGCATCGCCCGCGCTTCTTTGCCTATCTGTCGCTCTTCACCTTCGCCATGCTGATGCTGGTGACCTCCGACAACCTGCTGCAGATGTTCTTCGGCTGGGAAGGTGTGGGTCTTGCGTCCTATCTGCTGATCGGTTTCTGGTTCAAGAAGCCGTCCGCATCGGCTGCCGCCATGAAGGCCTTCATCGTCAACCGCGTCGGTGACTTCGGCTTCATCCTCGGCATTGGCGGCGTGTTCGTGCTGTTCGGCTCGATCAATTTCGAAACCATCTTTGCCGCCGCCAGCACCTATCTGCCGGCTGAAGGTGCTGCCTCCACCGACACCGTCATCAACCTGTTCGGCATGCAGCTGGACAAGGCCAATGCGATGACGGGCGTGTGCCTGCTGCTCTTCATGGGCGCCATGGGTAAATCGGCGCAGTTCCTGCTGCACACCTGGCTGCCGGACGCGATGGAAGGCCCGACCCCGGTGTCTGCCCTCATTCACGCCGCAACCATGGTTACCGCCGGCGTCTTCCTCGTCGCCCGCATGTCGCCGCTCTTCGAACTGTCGCATGATGCGCTCACCGTCGTGACGCTGATCGGCGCGATCACCGCCTTCTTCGCGGCGACCGTCGGCCTCGTGCAGAACGACATCAAGCGCGTCATTGCCTATTCGACCTGCTCGCAGCTCGGTTACATGTTCGTGGCGCTCGGCGTCGGCGCTTATGGTGCGGCGGTGTTCCACCTCTTCACGCACGCCTTCTTCAAGGCTCTGCTGTTCTTGTGCGCCGGTTCGGTCATCCATGCCGTCGATGGCGAGCAGGACATGCGTTACATGGGTGGCCTGCGCAAGCATATCCCCATCACCTTCTGGACCATGACCGTTGGCACGCTGGCGCTGACCGGCGTCGGTATTCCGGGCACGATGATCGGTTTTGCCGGCTTCTTCTCGAAGGACGTCATCATCGAATCCGCTTATGCTTCGCATTCGGTTCTCTCGGGCGTCGCCTTCACGCTGCTGGTCATCGCGGCCCTGTTCACCAGCTTCTACTCCTGGCGTCTGGCCTTCATGACCTTCTTCGGCAAGCCGCGCGCTTCGGCCGATGTCATGCACCACGTGCATGAATCGCCGATGGTCATGCTGATCCCGCTCTTCATCCTCACCGTCGGCGCGATCTTCGCCGGTGTGGCCTTCGAAGGTTATTTCTTCGGTCATGAATATGCCGAGTTCTGGAAGGGCGCCCTGTTTACGCTTCCGGAAAATGAAATCCTCGAAGAGTTCCATCATGTTCCGCTGTGGGTGAAGTGGAGCCCGTTCTTCGCCATGGCGCTTGGTTTCGTGACCGCCTGGTACATGTACATCAAGTCGCCGGAGACGCCGAAGCGTCTGGCCGAGACCCATCGTGGCCTCTACCAGTTCCTCTTGAACAAGTGGTACTTCGACGAACTCTACGACTTCCTCTTCGTACGTTCCGCAAAGGCGCTCGGCCGCTTCCTGTGGAAAAAGGGTGACGTCGCCGTCATCGACCACTATGGACCGAACGGCATTGCAGCGCGTGTGGTTGACGTGACCAACCGCATGGTCCGCCTGCAATCCGGTTACCTCTATCATTATGCCTTTGCGATGCTGATCGGCATCGCGGCGCTTGTCACCTGGATGATGCTCGGGAGTGCCCTCTGATGACCGATTGGCCCATTCTTTCAACGGTCACCTTTCTGCCGCTCGTCGGCGTGGTGCTCCTGCTTCTGACGAATGAGAACGGCCCATATGGTCGCCGCAACATTCTCAATGTCTCGCTGCTGACGACCGTTTTCACCTTCCTGGTGTCGCTGTTTATCTGGATCGGTTTCGATAATTCGAATCCCGGTTTCCAGATGGTGGAAAAACACGCCTGGTTCGGCAACATCGCCGCCTATCATCTGGGTGTCGACGGCATCTCTATGCTCTTCGTCATCCTCACCACCTTCCTCATGCCTTTCTGCGTGCTGGCAAGCTGGGATTCGATCGAGAAGCGCGTCAAGGAATACATGATCGCCTTCCTGCTTCTGGAAGTCGTCATGATCGGCGTCTTCGTGGCGCTGGATACGGTTCTTTTCTACGTCTTCTTCGAAGCGACGCTGATCCCGATGTTCATCATCATCGGCGTCTGGGGCGGCAAGGATCGCGTTTACGCCTCCTACAAATTCTTCCTCTACACGCTGCTCGGTTCGGTTCTGACCATGCTCGCCATCATGGCCATGTACTGGCAGGCCGGCACGACCGACATGACGGAACTTCTGAAATACGGCTTCCCGGCCGGCATGCAGACCTGGCTGTGGCTTGCCTGCTTCGCGGCCTTCTCGGTCAAGATGCCGATGTGGCCTGTACATACCTGGCTGCCGGATGCCCACGTTCAGGCCCCGACCGCAGGCTCCGTCATTCTTGCCGGTGTCATGCTGAAGCTCGGCGGTTACGGTTTCATCCGCTTCTCGCTGTCGATGTTCCCGCTGGCCTCTGATTATTTCGCACCCTTCGTCTTCACGCTGTCGGTTCTCGCCATCATCTACACCTCACTGGTGGCGATGATGCAGGACGACATCAAGAAGCTGATCGCCTATTCTTCCGTTGCCCATATGGGTTACGTGACCATGGGCATCTTCGCCGCCAACGTTCAGGGCGTGCAGGGCGCGATCTTCCAGATGCTGTCGCACGGCATTGTCTCTGGCGCGCTCTTCCTCTGCGTCGGCGTTGTCTATGACCGGCTGCACACCCGCGAGATTTCCGCCTATGGCGGCCTCGTGAACAACATGCCGAAATATGCCGTCGCCTTCATGATCTTCACCATGGCCAATGTCGGTCTGCCCGGCACGTCAGGCTTTGTCGGTGAATTCCTGACGCTGATCGGCGTATTCCGCGCCAACACGCTGGTCGCACTGTTTGCGGCAACCGGCGTCATCCTCTCGGCCGCTTATGCGCTGTGGCTTTATCGCCGCGTGATTTTCGGTGCGCTCGAGAAGGAAAGCCTGAAGGCGATGCTCGATCTGTCGACCCGCGAAAAGGTCATCCTTTATCCGCTGGTCGTCCTGACGATCTTCTTCGGCGTCTATCCGGCGCCGGTGTTCGATGCCACCGCCGCATCGGTCGATCTTCTGGTAAACAACTATACGGCTGCATTGCAGGCGGCGCAAAATGTTGCGCTCACTATGAATTGACGACAGGACCCGTTGGACATGACCGCTGAAATCCTTTTTGCCAGTCTGCACATCGCGACGCCCGAGCTGATCCTTGCGGTCGGCGCGCTGGCGCTGCTCATGATTGGCGTCTTCTCGGGCGACAAGTCGACAACGACGGTCACGGGCCTCTCCGT